>NZ_CP100647.1:375000-720000 GCF_024266585.1 Xanthomonas sacchari | reverse complement strand
CTTCGTTCACGCCGATGTCGAAGGACAGCAGCTCGATCCAGCGCCACATCAACTCGTCGCCGATCTTCATGGTCTTGGTGACGATGTCGATCGCCGGCTCGCTGATGCCGATGTAGTTGCCCAGCGACTTGGACATCTTGTTGACCCCGTCCAGGCCCTCCAGCAGCGGCATCGTCAGCACGATCTGCGCCGGCTGCCCGTAGTGCTCCTGCAGGCCGCGGCCCATCAGCAGGTTGAACTTCTGGTCGGTGCCGCCCAGTTCGACGTCGGCCTTCAGCGCCACCGAGTCGTAGCCCTGCACCAGCGGGTACAGGAACTCGTGGATGGCGATGGACTGCTGCGCGGCATAGCGCTTGGCGAAATCGTCGCGCTCGAGCATGCGCGCGACGGTGTGCTGGCCAGCCAGGCGGATCATGTCGGCCGCGCTCATCTGCCCGAACCACTCGGAGTTGAAGCGGACCTCGGTGCGCGTGCGGTCCAGCACCTTGAACACCTGCTCTTCGTAGGTGCGCGCGTTGGCCAGCACGTCCTCGCGGGTCAGCGGCTTGCGGGTCACGTTCTTGCCGGTGGGGTCGCCGATCATCCCGGTGAAGTCGCCGATCAGGAAGATCACCTGGTGCCCCAGGTCCTGGAACTGGCGCATCTTGTTCAACAGCACGGTGTGGCCGATGTGCAGGTCCGGCGCCGTGGGATCGAAGCCTGCCTTGATCCGCAGCGGGCGGCCGCTGCGCAGGCGCGCTTCCAGTTCTTCGCGCTTGAGGATTTCGTCGGCACCGCGGCCGATCAGGGCAAGGGACTCTTCGATCGTGGACAAAACAGGAACTCCGGCCAATGGCGTCAAGCAAGATGAATGGCGTTAAGAGCGAGTTAACCATGCAGCCAGGTGAAAATTCGAGCCGGCTCAATGGTTTGACGCGCTGTAGAACGATGTTTATGGTAGCCGAGTTTTGAGCTCGCGCTTCGGGCTCGTGAGGAAGCCTTGATGCCCAACAGTGATCAGGAACGCGCGCGCCGGCAGCGGTTCCAGCAACGCCTTCACGTTCTCCACGACACTGCGCTGCATCGCAAGTTGAAGGAACACCTTCCCGCCGGCCGCTGGACGCGCCGCCACTGGATCCACGCCAGCCTGTTCGCCACCATCGGCGCGATGGTCGCGACGATCGTCCCCGGCTTCTCCAACGCCATCGACGTGCCGCTGCAGACCACGCAGGCGACGCTGGCGCTGCCGTTGCCGCCGATCTCGCTGGCGCAGCAACAGCAGGCTGCCATCACCGACAACTGGCAGGTGGTGCGGATCGAGTCCGGGCAGACCCTGGGCTCGGTGTTCGAGAAGCTCGGCATCCCCGCCACGGTGATGCAGCGGGTGCTGGACCATCCGGGCACCCACGACGCGCTGACCAAGCTGCGCCCGGGCGCCGAGATCGGCTTCGACCTGGCGACGACGGGCGACCTGCGCGCCCTGCGCTTCGACCGCGATGCCACCCACCGGGTGGAACTGTCGCTGTCGGGCGACGACATCAAGGAGAAGGTGATCGAGCGCGAGACCAGCACGCGCACCGTGGTCACCAGCGGCGAGATCACCAGTTCGCTGTACGTGGCCGCGCGCAAGGCCGGGCTGTCGCCGTCGGCGATCGCGACGATGACCGACGAGATCTTCAAGTACGACATCGACTTCGACAAGGACCTGCAGCCGGGCGACCGCTTCAGCGTGGTCATGGACGAGACCTGGCGCGAAGGCGAGCGCATCGACACCGGCAAGATCCTGGCGGCGACCTTCACCACCCGCGGCAAGACCTACAGCGGCTTCCGCTTCGAGCGCGGCGGCAAGCCGGCCGAGTATTTCGACGTGACCGGGCGGCCATTGAAGAAGAGCTTCATCCGCATGCCGGTGTCCTACAGCCGCATCAGCTCCACCTTCGGCGCGCGCAAGCACCCGGTGCTGGGCACCATGCGCATGCACAAGGGCATCGACTACGCGGCGCCGACCGGCACCCCGATCATGGCCGCCGGCGATGCGCGGGTGCAGTTCGTCGGCACCCAGCGCGGCTACGGCAACGTGGTGATCCTGGACCACGGCAAGGGCTACAGCACCCTGTACGGGCACATGTCGCGCTTCGGCGGGATCAAGGCCGGCCAGCGCATCAACCAGGGCACGGTGATCGGCTACGTGGGCATGACCGGCATGGCCACCGGCCCGCACCTGCACTACGAATTCCGCGTGGACGGGGTGCAGCGCAATCCGGCCTCGGTGACGATGCCGCCGCCGACCCCGCTGGCCGGCGCCGAGCTGGCCGCGTTCCGCGCGCAGACCTCGCCGGCGCTGGCGCGCATCCAGCGCGTGGAGAAGCTGATCTACGCCGATGCCGGCGAGCCGGCGGCGAAGAAGAAGAAGGTCGTCGCCTCGTCCAAGGCCGCCGCCTCGCACGACGCCGGCTGAGCGCCGGCGTCCGCTTCCGCCGCGCCGCGCATTGACGGGCGGCGGCGCCTGGCCCACGCTGCGGCGCCGACCGCCGCCTGGTGCCCTGCATGCCCTCGCCTTCCGCCGTTCCCGACGACGCCCTGTTCCTGGGCCTGATGTCCGGCACCAGCGCCGACGGCATCGATGCCGCGCTGGTGCGCTTCGATCACGACGGACGCCCGCACTTGCAGCTGGGCCGCACCTATGCCTGGGCACCGCAGCAGCGCGCGGCGCTGATCGCGCTGGGCGAAGGCGGCGACATCGCCTCGCTGGATGCGCTGGGGCAGCTCGATGCCGAGGTCGCGATCGCCTTCGCCGATGCCGCCCTGCGCCTGCTCGACGCCGCCGGCGTGGCGCCGGCCGCGGTCCGCGCGATCGGCTCGCACGGGCAGACCGTGCGCCACCGCCCGCTGGCCGATCCCGCCTTCACCTGGCAACTCGGCGACGGCAACCGCATCGCCGAGCTGACCGGCATCGCCACGGTCTGCGATTTCCGCCGCCGCGACGTCGCCGCCGGCGGCCATGGCGCGCCGCTGATGCCGGCCTTCCATGCGGCGATGCTGGGCGCGGCGCACGAGGATCGGGCCGTGCTCAATCTCGGCGGCATCGGCAACCTGACCCTGCTGCCGGCGCACGGTGTCGTGCGCGGCTTCGACACCGGCCCGGCCAACGCGCTGCTCGATGCCTGGTGCCAGCGCCATCGCGGCCAGCCCTACGATGCCGGCGGCGCGTTCGCCGCCAGCGGCGCGGTCGACGCCGGCCTGCTGCAGCGCCTGCTGGCCGATCCGTGGTTCGCGCTGCCGCCGCCGAAGAGCACCGGGCGCGAGCAGTTCCACTTGCGCTGGCTGGAGGCTTGCCTGGAGACGCAGGCGCCCGCGCCGGCGGCGGTGCAGGCGACGCTGCTGGAACTGACCGTGGCGACCGTCGCCGATGCGCTGCTGGCGCAGCAGCCGGCGACCCGGCAACTGCTGGTGTGCGGCGGCGGCGTGCACAACCCGTTGTTGCTCACGCGGCTGCAGGCGCGGCTGCCGGGCGCGCAGGTGCAATCGACCCAGGCGCAGGGCCTGGACCCGGACTACATCGAAGCGATGGGTTTCGCCTGGCTAGCGCGGCAGACCTTGGCCGGTCTGCCGGGCAACCTGCCGTCGGTCAGCGGCGCGCGCGGGCCGCGCATCCTCGGCGCGATCCACCCGGCCTGAGCGCGGCGCCGGGCCTCAGAAGCCGCTGCCGGCCGGCAGCGCGCGCAAGGCCGCGATCGCCTCCGCCAGCGCATCCACCTCGCGGTGCTCGAACCCGCCGCGCACGTCGTGCTCGCCGGAGAACAGGCCCTGTTCGATCAGCGCCAGCACCGCCTGGCGCTGGGTCCAGCCGCGCGCGACGGCGATGCGGCGGATGCGCTCGAGCAGGAACGGGTCGATATCGCGCAACACAAGGTCGCTCATGCGGACTCCCGGGCGGCGGCGCACCCATGCGCCGCGGTCCATCATCCGTGCCTGCAGGCAGGCTTTCAATCGAGGCGTCGACCGCGGCGGTCGGTGGCGGGCACACGGGCTCGCAACTCGTCCATCCGACAAGGCCATCGGCCCCCAATCAAGACGGCGCGGCGATGGCGCGACGGCGCTGATGCACGATCAACAACGCACACAGGATCACCACGGGGATCGCCATCAGCGCGGTCCCGATGAAGAACAACGCATAGCCTTCCAGCAACGTGCGTCCCTGCGCCAGGGTCTGCACGCACCAGCCGGAAAAGCCTTTCAGCGCCTTGCCGGGCATGGCGTAGAACGAACTGAGCAGAGCATACTGGGTGGCGGTGTAGCCGATGCTGGTCAGGCTGGACATATAGGCGATCAACGCCGTCCCGGCGAAGCCGTTGGCGAAGTTGTCGATTGCCATCGCGGTGGCGAAGCGCGACAGGTCGGCACCGTCGTAGGCCAGCCAGGCAAACGCGAGATTCGAACACGGGCCCAGCACCGCGCCGGCCAGCAACGCCGCCAGCACCCCCCAACGCACCGACACCAAGCCAGCAGCGGCGATGCCGATGAACGTCGCCACCAAGCCCACCGACCCGCGGACGGCACCGACGACGTCTTCGGACAGGCCGATGTCGACGTAGAACGGGTTGGCCATGGGGCCCATCACGAAATCCGCCAGGCGGTAGACGCTGATTGCCAGCAGCATCAGGATCGCGGCGCTGCGATGCTCGTGAAAGAACGCCACGAACGGACCTATCACCGCGTCGAACAGGCCGCGCGGCGTCCACAGCCGCGCCGTCTGCGCCTGCACCGCGGCCACCTCGCGCGCCGGTTCACGCGCCATCAGCACCGCAACCACGCCCACGGCCATCAGCGCCGCCATCACCTCGTAGGAAACCTGCCAGCCGACCCGCGCGGCGACCATCAGGATCAAGGCGTCGGTGACCAGCAGCGCGGAGCGGTAGCCCAGTGCCGACGATGAGGTCAGAAGGCCCAGTTGCTCGCTGTTGTCGGCGATCTCGATGCGCCAGGCGTCGATCACGATATCCTGGGTCGAGGAGGCGAAGGCGACCACGACCGCCATCGCCCCGAACACGGCGATGTGTTCCCAGGCCACGCCGAAGAACAGCAGGCTGCCGCCTTTGGGCTGGATCAGCGCCATACCGACTAGGCCCACCGCCACCACCACCTGCGACAGCAGCATCCAGCCGCGTCGGCGCCCGAGCCCCCCCAGCAGCGGCACGTCGGTCTTGTCGACGATCGGGGCCCACAGGAACTTCATCGAGTAGGCCAGCCCCGCCCAGGACAGGAAGCCGATCGTGCTCAATTCAGCGCCTTCCTTACGCATCCAGAAGCCGAGCGTGTTGCCGACCAGGTACAGCGGCAGGCCGGAACTGAAGCCCAGCAACAGCATGGCCAGCACCTTGGGCTCGCGCAGATTGGCCAGCACCTGTTGCCAGGACCGGCGCGGCTTGGCGACCTCGCTCATGGCGTGTAATCCACCGTGAACGGCGCATGGTCGGAGAAACGCTGGGCGGTGTAGATGGAACAGCCCTGCAGGCGCTCGCGCAGGGTCGGGGTGACGAACTGATAGTCGATGCGCCAACCCACGTCGTTGGCGCGCGCCGCGCCGCGGTTGCTCCACCAGGTGTAGTCCTGGCCCTCCGGATGCAGCGCGCGGTAGGCGTCGACCCAGCCGCGACCGCTGGCCGGGTCGGCATCCTCGGCACGGTCGGCGCACAGGCCGTTGAGCCAGTCGCGCTCGGCCGGCAGGCAGCCGGAGTTCTTCTGGTTCGACTTCCAGTTCTTGATGTCCAGCGCCGAGCGCACGATGTTCCAGTCGCCGCACAGCACGTAGTCGCGGCCGCTGTGCAGCCATTCGACCAGGATCGGCCGCAGCCAGTCCATGACCTGGAACTTGTAGCCCTGGCGCAGCTCGCCGGAGGAGCCGGAGGGGATGTAGAAGGACACCACGCTCAGGTTGCCGAAGCGCGCCTCGAGGTAGCGGCCTTCCTCGTCGAATTCCGGCCAGCCCAGCGCGGTGCGCACCTCGTCCGGTTCACGCTTGCTGTAGATGGCCACGCCGCTATAGCCCTTCTTGGTGCTGGCGTCGCGGAACCAGGCCCGGTAACCGTCCGGCAGGAACGCCGGCCCGGCCAGCTGATGCTCCTGCGCCTTGGTCTCCTGCACGCACAGCACATCCGCCTGCTGGGTGGTGAACCACTCGAAAAAGCCCTTGGTGGCGGCCGACCGCAGGCCGTTGGCGTTGAAGCTGATGATGCGCATGGGGGAGCCGGGAATGGGGAAAGGGGAATAGGGAATGGTGAAAAGCATAGCGGGTGTTCCGCCTTCGCGGTCCTGCTGGGGTACGCTTTGCCGATTCCCTATTCCCCTTTCCCCATTCCCAGCCCCCAATGACCGACTACCGGCAACGTTTCCTGCAACTGGCCCTGGACGCGGAGGCGCTGCGCTTCGGCGAGTTCACGCTGAAGTCCGGACGCCTCAGCCCGTACTTCTTCAATGCCGGGCGCTTCGACTCCGGCGCCAGCATGGCGCGGCTGGCGGCGTGCTACGCCGATGCCGCCGACGCGGCCGGGCTCGACTTCGACCTGCTGTTCGGCCCGGCCTACAAGGGCATTCCGCTGGCCACGGCGGTGGCCTGCGAGTACGCGCGGCGCGGGCGCGACCTGCCGCTGGCGTTCAACCGCAAGGAGGCCAAGGCGCACGGCGAAGGCGGCAGCCTGATCGGCGCGCCGCTGGCCGGCCGCCGGGTGCTGATCGTGGACGACGTGATCACCGCCGGCACCGCGATCCGCGAGGCGCTGGGCATCATCCGTGCCGCCGGTGGCGAGCCGGCCGCGATCCTGGTCGCGCTGGACCGCCAGGAGATCGCCGCCGAGCACGACCGCCGCTCGGCGGCGCAGGCGGTGGCCGCCGAGGCCGGCGTTCCTGTGGTCTCGGTCGCGCATCTGGGCGACCTGCTTGCATTCATCGACGGAAACGCAGACCTTGTCGGCTTCCGCGAACCGCTGCTGGCCTACCGCGCCCGCTACGGTTGCGCTTCGTCTGGCTGACAGCAGGGGGCTGCCACGATGCCGATCCCGTCACGCAATCGCGTCCTGCCGGCGCTGTTGGCGCTGCTGACCGTGCCGGCCGCCGCGCAACAGGCGCCGGCCCCGTCCAAGAAGCTGTATTGCTGGAACCAGGGCGGGCAGCGCACCTGCAGCGACGCGCTGCCGCCGGAGGCGGTGAACCAGGCACGCGACGAGTTCAACGCCAGCAGCGGCATGCGCAGCGCCGCTGTCGGGCGTGCGCTGAACGCCGAGGAACGCGCCACAGCCGCCGCCGATGCCGCGCAGCAGCGCGCCGACCAGGCCGCGCTGGAGACCCGCAAGCGCACCGACCAGGCGATGCTGCTGTCGTACCAGACCGAGGACGAGCTGCGCCGGGTGTTCGCCGAGCGCATCGGCATCATCGACAACAACATCAACACCGCCCGCTACAACGTCGACAGCCTGCGCCAGGGCCTGGTCGGCCTGCTCGCCAGCGCCGGCGCGCGCGAGCTGACCGGGCAGAGCGTGCCGGCCAAGACCACCGACGACGTGCAGCAGCGGCATCGCGCCTTGCTGTGGCAGTTGCGCATGCAGAAGAACTTCGAACAGCAGCGGCTGGGCCTGGATCAGGAGATCGAGGACGCGCTGCAGCGCTACCGCGCGGCCAGGGGCGCCGGCCCGGCAGCGGCGGCGACCACCGCCGGCGGCTGAGGCGGCGCGCAGCCCCGCGCCTGGCCGAGGCCGGGCGCGTGAGCCCCCTCAGAAGGTCGGCGCCAGGCCCGGCAGCAGCGCCTGCAACTGGGCGCGGAACAGCGCCTTGATCCGTTCCAGCGCCGCCGCCGTGTCGGCCTCGAAGCGCAACACCAGCACCGGCGTGGTGTTGGAGGCGCGCACCAGGCCCCAGCCATCGGGGAAATCGGCGCGCAGGCCGTCGATGGTCAGCAACCGCGCGCCGGCGAACGGCGAGTCCTCCTGCTGCGCCTGGGCGACCAGGTCGGCGACCAGCGCATGCGCGTCCTGCCCGTCCACCGGCAGCTTGATCTCCGGCGTGGCCACGCTCTCGGGCAGTTCGGCCAGCACCTCCGAGGGCGCCTCCTCGCGCTGGGCCAGGATCTCCAGCAGCCGCGCCGCCGCGTACAGGCCATCGTCGAAGCCGTACCAACGTTCCTTGAAGAAGAAATGGCCGCTCATCTCGCCGGCCAGTTCGGCGTCGGTCTCGCGCATCTTCGCCTTGATCAGCGAGTGCCCGGTCTTCCACACCAACGGGCTGCCGCCGTTGCGCAACACGTAGTCGGACAGCTTGCCGGTGCACTTGACGTCGTAGATCACCAGCGCGCCGGGATTGCGTTGCAGCACGTCGGCGGCGAACAGCATCAGCAGGCGGTCCGGATAGATCACCGCGCCGTCCTTGGTGACCACGCCGAGGCGGTCGGCGTCGCCGTCGAAGGCCACGCCCAGGTCGGCGTCGAAGCGCCGCACGGTCTGCACCAGGTCCTCCAGGTTGTGCGGCTCGCTGGGGTCGGGATGGTGGTTGGGGAAGGTGCCGTCGACATCGCAGTACAGCGGCACGACCTCGGCGCCGATCGCCTCCAGCAGCCGCGGCGCCAGTTCGCCGCCGACGCCGTTGCCGGCATCGGCCACGACCTTGAGCGGGCGGTCCAGCTGCACGTCGTCGGCGATGCGCTGGATGTAGTCGTCGCCGACGTCGCGCTGCTGCAGCCGACCCGGTTCGTCGGCCACCGGCAGGCGGCCGGCGCTGATCCGCGCATGCAGGTCGGCGATGGCCGCACCGGACAGGGTCTCGCCGCCGACCACGATCTTGAAGCCGTTGTAGTCGGCCGGGTTGTGGCTGCCGGTCACCGCCACGCAACTGCCGGCGCGCAGGTGGTAGGCCGCGAAGTACACCACCGGGGTCGGCGCCAGGCCGATGTCGGTGACATGGCAGCCGGCGCGGCGCAGGCCTTCGATCAGCGCGGCCGACAGCTCCGGCCCGGACAGGCGGCCATCGCGGCCGACCACCACCTCGTTTAGCCCCTGCTCCTGCATCACCGCGCCGATCGCCTGGCCGATCAGCGCCGCGACCTGCGGGCTGAGGTCGCGGCCGACCACGCCGCGGATGTCGTAGGCGCGGAAGATCCCCGGCGCCACCGTGAACGTCGGCACCGGCCTGGGCGGCGCGGCCTCCTCGGTGGCCGGTGGCGGCGGCGGGGGCGGCTCCTGGCGTTGCAGGCTCTGCTGCAAGGTGTGCTCTTCGACGGCCGCCGCGCCGGCGCGGCGCACCCGCGGCTGCGGCAGGCGCCCGCGCGCGGCCAGCAACAGCAGCGCGCCCAGCACCGCGCACAGGCCGGCGACCAGCAGGCAGGGCAGCGCGTCCAGCCCCAGCGGACCGGCTTCGGTATCCGGCAGCGAGGCGACCATGCGCAGGCCGCTGTCGCCGACCGGGCGCGACAGCGCGTCGGCGCGGTCGTGCAGCGCAGTGTTGCCAGCGGCAACCACGTCGTAGTTGCCCTGGCGCAGGGCCAGGTAGCCGGTGCCGGGCACCGACGCCTGCGCGACCGGGTCGGTCAGCAGCGCCAGCGGCAGGCGCAGGTAGACCACCCCGGCGTTGTCGCCCAGCGACACCGGCGCAGCCAGCCCCAGGCGCGGGCCGCCGCCGTCGCGGATCACCGCGCTGGCGAGCTTGTCGGTCAGCAGGGCCTGCTCCAGCAGCGCCAGGCGGCCGTAGCCGAAGCGCGGCGCATCGGCGTAGCCCGGCTCCAGGTCAGCCGGCAGCACCTGCGCATCCTCGGCCTGCGGCCAGTCCGCACGCAGCGCCTGGGCGGCGGCCGCGGCGTCGCCACGGCGCAGGGCCGCCTGCACGGCCGGCTGCTGCAGGCGCTCGGACAGGCGTTTGCCCACGCCCGCCAGCGCCTGCTGGGTCTGCGCCACCGCCGCATCGCGGGCCTGCTCCAGCGTGGCGGCGGCCTGCTCGGCCCGCCATTGCTCGACCCCGCTCCAACCGAACCAGACGACCAACAGCACCAGCAGCACCGTCAGCAGAGGCGCCACCTTGCGCAAACCGTGCGGCACCGGCCGCGCTTGTGTTGCCTCGCTCATGCAGACGATCCCCTGTCAGCGCACTCCGGTATGGCCGAATCCACCCGATCCCCTGGCGCTGTCGGCGAAAGTATCCACCACCTGCAGGGCGACGCGCACAACCGGCATCACCACCAGTTGCGCGATGCGATCGCCGGGGGCGATGGTGAAGTCCTCGCGGCCGCGGTTCCAGACGCTGATCAGCAGCGGTCCCTGGTAATCGGCATCGATCAGGCCGGTGCCGTTGCCGAGCACGATGCCGTGGCGGTGGCCCAGGCCCGAGCGCGGCAGCACCACCGCGCACAGCTGCGGATCGGCAATGTAGATGGACAGGCCGCTGGGAATCAGCGCGGTGTCCCCCGGGGCCAGGGTCAGCGGCGCCTCGGTGGCCGCGCGCAGGTCGAGTCCGGCGCTGGCTTCGGTGGCGTAGTCGGGCAGCGGCCAGCTGTCGCCGAAGCGCGGATCGAGCAGCTTGACCTGCAGCGGATAGGGCGTGGGAGTGCTCATGCGTGCAGCCTCTGCGCGATCAGGTCCAGCAATTGTTCGGCCAGCTGCGTCTTGGAGACCGCCGGGAAGTCGCGTTCGCCGTCCTGCCAATAGGCGGTGGCCGCGTTCTGGTCGCTCTCGAAGCCATTGCCGGCCACCCCCACCCGGTTGGCCACGATCAGGTCCAGGTGCTTGTCGGCGAGTTTGCCACGGGCGTAGCGCTCGATGTCGTGGGTCTCGGCGGCGAAGCCGACCACCAGCTTCAGCGCCTGGGTCTGCGCGGCGACCTCGGCCAGGATGTCCGGGGTCCGGGTCAGCTCCAGGGTCAGGGTCTCGCCGCTCTTCTTGATCTTCTGCGCCGCCACGTGTTTGGGCGTGTAATCGGCGACCGCGGCGGTGCCGATGTAGACGTCCGCCGGCAGCGCGCCGAGCACCGCCTCGCGCATCTGCGCGGCCGAGCGCACGTCGATGCGCTGCACGCCGTCGGGCGTAGACAAATGCACCGGGCCGCTGACCAGCACCACCTCGGCACCCTGCCGGGCCGCGGCCGCGGCCAGCGCGTAGCCCATCTTGCCGCTGCTGCGGTTGCCCAGGTAGCGCACCGGATCCAGGTCTTCGTAGGTGGGGCCGGCGCTGATCACCACGCGCAGCCCGCGCAAGACGCCGGTGCCGGTGCCGGTGCCGGAACGCGACGGGACGGCGGCGGTGGTCGGCGTGGCGCGCTGGCTCGCGCCGCCCGCCAGCGCGGCGACGATCTGCTCGGGTTCGGCCAGGCGGCCGGGGCCGGACTCGCCTTCGGCCAGCGGCCCGTCGTTCGGGCCGACCACCTGTGCGCCGCGCGCGCGCAGGGTGGCGATGTTGGCCTGGGTGGCCGGGTGCAGCCACATGCGGTGGTTCATCGCCGGGCACAGCGTCAGCGGCGCGGTGCTGGCCAGGCACAGCGTGCCCACCAGGTCGTCGGCCAGCCCATGGGCCAGCCGCGCCAGCAGGTCGGCGGTGGCCGGCGCCACCACCACCTGCTCGGCCCAGCGGGCCAGCTCCAGGTGGCCCATCGCCTGCTCCGCCCCGCTGTCCCACAGCGTGGTGCGGGTGAGCTGGCCGGACAGCGCCTGGAAGCTCAGCGGAGTGACGAACTGCTGCGCGCCGGCGGTCATCGCCACCTGCACTTCGGCGCCGGCCTCGCGCAGGCGCCGCACCAGTTCCAGCGCCTTGTAGGCGGCGATTCCCCCGCCGACGCACAACAGCACACGTCGCCCCTGCAGGGGCCTCTCGAAAATCGGGGTCACGTCGGGAATGTCCTACCCATACAAGGACGATTAGCTTACCCGATGGCTTTTGGCGGCCTGATACCGTTGCGCCATGTCGGCCGGCACCCTGGCGATATGCACATCTCCGACTGGCCCTGCGAAGAACGTCCCCGGGAAAAACTGCTGGCGCGCGGTCCCCGGGCCCTTTCCGACGCCGAACTGCTGGCGATCTTCCTCGGCTCCGGCCTGCCCGGCAGCGACGCGGTGCGCACCTCGCGCGAGCTGCTGCACCGGCACGGGCCGCTGCGCACCCTGCTGGACCTGTCGCCCGGCGACCTGGTGCGCCTGCCCGGGCTGGGGCCGGCGCGGGCCTGCCAGCTGTCGGCGGCGCTGGAACTGGGCCAGCGCCACCTGGCCGCGGAACTGCAGCGCGGCGACACCCTCAGCAACCCGATCACCGCCGGCCGCTACTTCGCGCAACGCCTGCGGTCGCGGCCGTACGAAGTGTTCGCCGCCTTGTTCCTGGACACCCGGCACCGCTGGCTGGCCTTCGAGGAACTGTTCCAGGGCACCCTGGACGGCGCCGAGGTGCACCCGCGCGAGGTGGTCCGGCGCGCGCTCACGCTCAACGCCGCGGCGGTGATCATCGGCCACAACCATCCGTCCGGAAACCCGGAACCCTCGCCCGCCGACCGCGCGGTCACCCAGCGGCTGAAACAGGCGCTGGACCTGATCGACGTGCGCCTGCTCGACCACTTCATCGTCGGCGACGGCGTGCCGGTGTCGATGGCGTCGCGCGGCTGGGCCTGAACGGGTGCGCATGGCGGGCCGTGCCGGGGGGGCGCCGGTCCCGGCAGGGCCGGCCCCGGCCCGCGCAGGCGCAGGCGCAGCGGGCCCCGGAGCCGGGCGGGGCCGGCGCGGCGCCACGGCTGAGGTCGGGCTGAACCCGGGACGGGCCGGGAGGCGGCGGGTCGGGTAAAATCGCCGGTTCCGCGCTTCAAGCAGAGATCTCGTGAAATCCCAACTCCGCGCCCTGATCGGTCAAGGCATCGAAGCCTTGCGCGCCAATGGCACCCTGCCGGCCGACACCCTGCCGCCGGACTTCGTGGTCGAGCGGCCCAAGACCCGCGAGCACGGCGACTTCGCCACCAACGCGGCGATGCTGCTGGCCAAGGCCGCGCGCACCAATCCGCGCGCCCTCGCCCAGCAGCTGGTGGACGCGCTGCCGGCCAACGACGACGTGAGCCAGGTCGAGATCGCCGGCCCCGGCTTCATCAATTTCCACCTCGGCCCCGGCGCCTACCAGCGCGAGGTGCTGACGGTGCTCAAGCAGGGCGAGGACTACGGCCGCAGCCTGGTCGGCAACGGCCGCACCGTGGGCGTGGAGTACGTCTCGGCCAACCCGACCGGGCCGCTGCACGTCGGCCACGGCCGCGCCGCGGCCATCGGCGACTGCCTGGCGCGCCTGCTAGAGGCCAACGGCTGGAACGCCAAGCGCGAGTTCTACTACAACGACGGCGGCAACCAGATCGAGAATCTGGCCCGCTCGGTGCAGGCGCGCGCCCAGGGCAAGACCCCGGACAGCCCGGACTGGCCGGAGGAAGGCTACCGCGGCGACTACATCCAGGACGTGGCCGACGCCTACCTGGCCGGCGCCGCAGTGGACCTGGAGGGCCACGTGGTCACCGGCGCCAGGGATCCGCAGGACCTGGACGCGATCCGCCGCTTCGCCGTGGCCTACCTGCGCAACGAGCAGAACCACGACCTGGCCGCGTTCGGCGTGGATTTCGACATCTACTTCCTGGAAAGCTCGCTGTACCGCGACGGCAAGGTCGAGGAGGCGGTGCAGAAGCTGATCGCCTCCGGCCACACCTACGAGGACGGCGGCGCGCTGTGGCTGAAATCCACCGATTTCGGCGACGACAAGGACCGGGTGATGCGCAAGTCCGACGGCACCTACACCTACTTCGTGCCGGACGTGGCCTACCACCTGAGCAAGTGGCAGCGCGGCTACGTGCGCGCCATCACCGAACTGGGCGCCGACCACCACGGCTCGCTGGCGCGGGTGCGCGCCGGCCTGCAGGCGATGGACCTGGGTATCCCCAAGGGCTGGCCGGAGTACGTGCTGCACCAGATGGTGACGGTGATGCGCGGCGGCGAGGAAGTGAAGCTGTCCAAGCGCGCCGGCAGCTACCTGACCCTGCGCGACCTGATCGAGGAAGCCGGCCGTGACGCCACGCGCTGGTTCCTGATCGCGCGCAAGCCCGATTCGCAACTCACCTTCGACATCGACCTGGCCCGCCAGCAGAGCAACGACAACCCGGTGTTCTACGTGCAGTACGCGCATGCCCGCGTGTGCAGCCTGCTGCGCCAGGCGCAGGAGAAGAAGCTGGACTACGACCAGGCCGATGGCCAGGCGCAACTGAACCGGCTGAACGACGCGACCTCGCTGGAACTGATGCAGGAACTCTCGCGCTACCCGGAAGTGGTGGAGAATGCGGGGCATGCGCTGGAGCCGCACCTGATCGCGCAATACCTGCGCGAACTGGCCACGGCCTTCCACACCTGGTACCACGGCACGCCGGTGCTGGTGGACGACGCCGGCGAGCGCAACGCCAAGCTGACCCTGGCGGTGGCGGCGCAGCAGGTGCTGGCGAACGGTCTGAATCTCCTGGGCGTTTCGGCCCCGGAAAAAATGTGAGTGGAGAAGCGGTAAATGGCAGCACGACGCGGTAAGACCCAGGCTCGACGCAACACCGGCAACGGCACGCCCGGGTGGGTGTGGCTGATCGCCGGCGCGGCGATCGCCGCGGTGGTGTTCCTCGGCGCGCCGGGCCTGTTCAAGAAGGACGGCGACTTCCTGCGGGTCAGCGGCCCGCGCGCCAATCCGGACGCGCAACCGGCGCCGGTGGCCGATGCCGACGTCGATGCGGCCCCGGACCTGCCCAAGCCCGCCGCCAACGCGGCCGGCAGCACCAAGCCGGAGGCGAAGAAGGACGCGCAGACCCAGTACGACTTCTACACCCTGCTGCCCGGCAAGGAAGTGCAGATGTCCGACGCCGAGCTGGCCGCCAGCGCGCGCGCGGAAGCGGCCCGCCAGGCCAAGGCGCAGGCCGCGGCGGGTGCGACTGCCGCCGCGACCGGCACCACGCCGGCGGCGGCCACGGCCGCGCCGACCGCGACCGCGGCCAATCCGACCCCGCTGCCGGAAACGCCGAGCGCGGTCGCCGGCACCAGCGCCGCGGCGGCCGCCGCCAAGCCCTCGGCCGCCACGGCAACGCCGGTCGCGACCACCGCCCCGGCCGCTGCAGCGGCGGCCGCCGCACCCGACACCGCGCGCTACATCCTGCAGGCCGGCTCGTTCGGCGCCTCCGGCGACGCCGAGTCGACCAAGGCCAAGCTGGCGATGCTGGGCCTGTCGGCACGGGTGGAATCGGCGCAGATCAGCGGCAAGACCGTCTACCGCGTGCGCATGGGGCCCTATGGCACCGCCAGCGAACTGGCCGAGGCCAAGCAGAAGTTGAACGGCAGCGGGCTGTCGGCGATCGCGATCAAGGCGCAGTGAGGCTGGGAGTCGGGAATCGGGAGTCGGGAATGGGAGAAGCGGGATCCGTGCCGCTTTTGCCTTCGCGTGCATGCGCGACGTCGCCGCTGACGTTGCGCTGCGCCGCCTTGCCAGGGCGCTGCAGGTCACCGGCGCTGTGCTGCCAGTGATCGCGAGCAGGGTGCAGTAGCGCCGGGAATCGGGATTCGGAAATGGGAGAAGCGGGATCCGTGCCGCTTTTGCCTTCGCGTGCATGCATGCGGCGTCGCCGCTGACGTCGCGCTGCGCCGCCCTGCCAGGGCGCTGCAGGTCACCGGCGCTGTGCTGCCAGTGATCGCGAGCAGGGCGCAGTAGCGCCGGGAATCGGGATTCGGAAATCGGGAATGGGAAGAGCGAGTGCTCGCCCGTTCCCTGAGGCGTGCGGGTGCGGGACCGCGCGTGGCGGGTGCGCGCGATGCCGCCGCAGCGGCCGTGATCGCGCGCATGCGGTGATCCTCGGCGAGCGCAAGGCGGTGTCGACACCCTGCCAGCGCATTTGCTTTTACCATTCCCGATTCCCCCTCCCGATTCCCGGCCCCCCAATGACCCAGACTGCCCTGATCACCGGCGCCACCTCCGGTTTCGGCGCTGCCGCCGTGCGCCGCTTCGTCGACGCCGGCTGGCGCGTGATCGCCACCGGCCGCCGCGCCGAGCGCCTGCAGCCGCTGCTGGACGCCTTCGGCGCCGAGCGCGTGCACATCGCCGCCTTCGACATCCGCGACACCGCGGCGCTGGACGCGATGCTGGCGGCGCTGCCCGAGGCGTTCCGCGGCATCGACCTGCTGGTCAACAACGCCGGCCTGGCGCAAGGCACCGCGCCGGCGCAGGCCGCGCAGCTGGACGACTGGCGCACGATGATCGACACCAACATCACCGCACTGGTGACGCTGACCCATCGCCTGCTGCCGACGCTGATCCAGCGCCGCGGCGCGATCATCAACATCAGCTCGGTCGCCGCGCTGTATCCCTACCCCGGCGGCAACACCTACGGCGGCACCAAGGCCTTCGTCAGCCAGTTCTCGCTGGGCCTGCGCTCGGACCTGCACGGCACCGGCGTGCGCGTGACCGCGATCGAACCGGGCATGGCCGAGACCGAGTTCACCCTGGTCCGCACCCATGGCGACCAGAAGGCCTCGGACACGCTCTACCAGGGCGCGCAGCCGATGACCGCCGAGGACATCGCCGAGCAGATCTTCTGGGTGGCGACGCTGCCGCCGCATCTGAACATCAATCGGCTGGAAATCATGCCGGTGACGCAGTCCTTCGCCGGCTTCCAGGTCGCGCGGCAACCGGCCTGAACGGCCGCGGGGCCGCCACGCCCGGCCCCGCCACGTCCCTGCGCTCCCACGCCCTCGCGGCAAGAAGATCCCCTGCCGCCGCACGGCGGAGGCCGGCGCCGCTCGCACCGGCCGAGTGGCGATTCCGACATTTCCTTAACGAAATGATATAACATTACTTCACTGGAGCCGGGTTCGTGGATCGGACCGCGCACCACCCGCTCGCCTGCAGCCCCGCCGCTGCCGCCAGCCTCCCGCCCCCTTTGCCTGCAGACACCATGAAGACCTACACCCATGCCCTCGCCGTGCTGGCCGGGCTCGCGGCCGGCGACGGCGCCGCGCAGACGTCGACCGACACCACCACCACCCTCGGCACCGTGGAAGCGCGGCGCCACAGTGCCGCCTCGCTGTCCACCCGCAACATCCTCAGTTCGGTCGACGTGCTCGGCAGCGAGCAGATCGGCGACAAGAACGTCATGAACAGCTGGGAGCTGCTCGGGCAGATGCCCGGCATGCAGCTCACCGAAACCCGGCAGGGCGCCGAGTCCGGCAAGGTCACCTTCCGCGCCTTCAACGGCGAGGGCTACATCAACGGCATCAAGGTGCTGATCGACGGCATGCCGAGCAACGTCAACAGCGGCAACCAGCGCTTCATCGACATGATCTTTCCGCTGGAGATCGCCTACATCGAGGTGGTGCGCGGCACCAACGATCCGCGCTACGGCCTGCACAACATCGGCGGCAACCTCAACATCGCCACCCGCCAGGGCGGCGACTACCAGGACCTGCGGCTGAGCTACGGCAGCTTCGCCACGCGCGAGCTGCAGTACGCCGTCGGTCACGAGGCC
Source organism: Xanthomonas sacchari (assembly GCF_024266585.1). Classification (NCBI taxonomy): domain Bacteria; kingdom Pseudomonadati; phylum Pseudomonadota; class Gammaproteobacteria; order Lysobacterales; family Lysobacteraceae; genus Xanthomonas; species Xanthomonas sacchari. The sequence continues at coordinate 702,498 of NZ_CP100647.1, read as the reverse complement.
GACGGCCTGGCGCAGAACTATTTCGTCGGCGCGCAGGCCGCGCACGGCTATCGCGCGCACGACACCTCGCGCAAGTACACCCTCGGCGGCAAATGGTTCTACGGCGAAGACGACGATGCCGCGCGCATCGGCCTGATCGCCCGCGCCTACCATCACGAGGCCGACGAACCGGGCTTCCTCACCGCCACGGAACTGGCCGAGGACCGCGAGCAGTCGCCGCCGAAGAACGCCAACGACGGCGACGACCGCGACATGCGCCAGGCCAGCGTGCATGCCGACTTCAAGCTCGGCGACGGCCTGCACCTGCGCAACACGCTGTACGTCAACCGCTATGAGGACGACCGCCGCGTCACCTTCACCAGCTACCCGGTGGGCAACGCGCCGCGGCAACGCCGGCAATGGGACGAGACCCAGACCGGCCTGCTCAGCACCGTCACCTGGCAGGCCAGCGAGCTGCTGAGCGTGGAAGCCGGACTCAACGCCGAGCACCAGGACAACCGCTATCGCCGCTATCGCTACGCCTACGCGGTGCCGACCGATTTCTGGAGCGCGCCGGCGCGCGTGCAGAACGACGACCGCTACACGCTGAACAACCTCGGCCTGTACCTGCAGGCGGTGCTGCAGCCGACCGACGCGCTGAAGATCGTGCCGGCGTTCCGCGCCGATCGCTTCTCCGGCGAGACCGCGCTGCCGGGCGGCGTCCATGCGCCGCTGCAGCGCTACGGCTGGATCGACCAACCCAAGCTCAGCGTGATCTACGCCCTGACCCCGCAGCTGAGCGTGTATGCCAACTGGGGCCGCACCTTCCAGATCCTCACCGGCTCCACCGCGCCGGCCTACCTGACGCCGGGCCAGCCGGCGTTCCGGCCCTCGATCAATACCGGCAAGGAACTGGGCCTGAAACTGCAGCCCGTCGCCGGCACCGAGGCGCGGGTCGCGGTCTGGCGCCAGGACGCCACCGACGAAGTGGCCAACATGCCCAGCACCGGCACCACGGTCGGCCTCGGCCAGACCCGCCGGCAGGGCGTGGACCTGCAACTGAGCACGCAACTGGGCGAACGCTGGACGGCGTGGATCTCGCACGCGATCCAGGAAGCCAAGGTGGTCAGCGCCTACACCGCGGCCGGCGAATCGCTGCGCGGGCGCGAGGTGTTCTCCACGCCGCGCTACATCAGCAACGTCGGCCTCGACTACCGGCCCGATGCGCGCTGGAAGCTCGGCGTGCAGGCGCGCGCACAGGGCGACTACTACATCGACGAGCGCAACGCCCAGGGCAAGTACGGCGGCTTCCGCGTGGTCGACGCCAGCGTGCGCTACCAGTTCAGCCCGCGCACAAGCCTCGACCTGCAGGTCAAGAACCTCACCGACGCCCGCTACGCCTACGTCTGGTACGACAACTTCTTCTGGGGCGGCAACGACCAGCCGATGTTCTCGCCGGCGCCGGGCCGCTCGGCCTACCTCGGATTCGAACTGCGGCTGTAGCGAGCGCCAGCGACGCCCGGTCCGCCGCGGCCGCGCCAGGGCGTCTGCCTGCGCGGGGGAGCGGCCCTCTGCACACGCCGCTCCCCCGCGCATCGGTGCGCGCGGACAGGTGGCGCGGACAGCCGCGATTTTCCCAGCGAAATCGCTTAACATCGCCTTCACGGAGCGACGTACGCCCAGCGTACCGAACAAGCAAGCCCCGCAACCTCGCCGTTGCCGCCAGCCCTCCGCTGTCCCCACTTGCTTGCAGGCCCCATGAAGATCGATTCCCTTGCCCTGGCCGTGTTGGCCGGGCTTGCCGCCGGCCATGCCGCCGCGCAGACCCTGACCTCCGAGACCACCACCACCCTGGGCACCGTGGAGGCGCGGCGCGCGACCGCCGCCTCGCTGTCCACCCGCAACATCCTCAGTTCGGTCGACGTGCTCGGCAGCGAACAGATCGGCGACAAGCAGGTCATGAACGGCTGGGAGTTGCTGGGCATGATGCCCGGCGTGCAGCTCACCGAGATCCGCCAGGGCGCCGAATCCGGCAAGGCCACCTTCCGCGCCTTCAACGGCGAGGGCTACCTCAACGGCATCAAGATCCTGATCGATGGCGTGCCGAGCGATGCCAACAGCGGCAACCAGCGCTTCACCGACATGATCTTCCCGCTGGAGATCGCCTACATCGAGGTGGTCCGCGGCACCAACGACCCGCGCTACGGCCTGCACAACATCGGCGGCAACCTCAACATCGCCACCCGCCAGGGCGGCGACTACCAGGACCTGCGGCTGAGCTACGGCAGCTTCGCCACCCGCGAATTCCAGTACGCCGTCGGTCACGAGGCCGACGGCCTGGCACAGAACTATTTCGTCGGCGCGCAGGCCTCCAACGGCAGCCGGGCGCACGACAGCGCGCGCAAGTACACCCTCGCCGGCAAGTGGTTCTACGGCGGGGACGACGACGCCGCGCGCATCGGCCTGATCGCCCGCGCCTACCATCTCGAGGCCGATGCGCCCGGCTTCCTCACCGCCGCGCAACTGGCCGAAGACCGCGAGCAGTCGCCGCCGCAGAATGCCAACGACGGCGGCGACCGCACCCTGCGCCAGGCCAGCGTGCACGCCGACTTCAAGCTCGGCGACGGCCTGCAGCTGCGCAACACGCTGTACGTCAACCGCTACGACGAAGAACGCCGGGTCACCTTCACCAGTTACCCGCTCGGCAACGCGCCGCGGCAGCGCCGGCAATGGGACGAAACCCAGACCGGATTGCTCAGCACCGTCACCTGGCAGGCCAGCGACCTGCTGAGCGTGGAAGCCGGACTCAACGCCGAGCACCAGGACAACCGCTATCGCCGCTATCGCTACGCCTACGCGGTGCCGACCGATTTCTGGAGCGCGCCGGCGCGCGTGCAGAACGACGACCGCTACACGCTGAACAACCTCGGCCTGTACCTGCAGGCGGTGCTGCAGCCGACCGACGCGCTGAAGATCGTGCCGGCGTTCCGCGTCGACCGCTTCTCCGGCGACACCACGCTGCCGGGCGGCATCCATGCGCCGCTGCAGCGCTACGGCTGGATCGACCAGCCCAAGCTCAGCGTGATCTACGCCCTGACCCCGCAGCTGAGCGTGTATGCCAACTGGGGCCGCACCTTCCAGATCCTCACCGGCTCCACCGCGCCGGCCTACCTGACGCCGGGCCAGCCCGGCGTGCGGCCGTCGATCAACACCGGCAAGGAACTGGGCCTGAAACTGCAGCCGACGGCCGGCACCGAGGCGCGCGTGGCGGTGTGGCGCCAGGACGCCACCGACGAGGTCGCCAACAACGTCAGCTCCGGCACCACCGTGGGCCTGGGCCAGACCCGGCGCCAGGGCGTGGACCTGCAACTGAGTACGCAACTGGGCGAGCACTGGACGGCGTGGATCTCGCACGCGATCCAGGAAGCCAAGGTGGTCAGCGCCTACAACGCCTCGGGCGAATCGCTGCGCGGACGCGAGGTGTTCTCGGTGCCGCGCTATATCAGCAACGCCGGCGTCGATTACCGGCCCGACATGCGCTGGACGTTCGGCGTGCAGGCCCGCGCGCAAGGCGACTACTACATCGACGAGCGCAACGCCCACGGCAAGTACGGCGGCTTCCGCGTGGTCGATGCCAGCGTGCGCTATCAGCTCAGCCCGCGCACAAGTCTCGATCTGCAGGTCAAGAACCTCACCGACGCCCGCTACGCCTACGTCTGGTACGACAGCTTCTTCTGGGGCGGCAATGACCAGCCGATGTTCTCGCCGGCGCCCGGGCGTTCGGCCTATCTCGGGTTCGAACTGCGGCTGTAGCGCGCCTCGACTCACCTGCATCCGCCACAGCCTGCTGCGTAGGAGCGGCTTCAGCCGCGACCGGCTTGACCGGGGCCGCCCCCGTCGCGGCCGAAGCCACTCCTACGGGACCATCCCGGAATGATGAGAGGTGCCCGGTAGCGGCGTTTGCATGGCCAAGATGGCCGCGCAGTCGTCGGACGCGACGTCTTCGCTGCATGTGGTACGGTTCCAGGCGTCGCCAGCCATCGCGCAAGCCTCCCGCTCGTTCACCGGAGTGCCTTGCGATGCTCTCTCCTTCTCCGCTCGACCACGTCGCCCTTCCCTTGCGGGAGCCGCGGCGATGACCGACTTCATCACCGACGCGGCACAGCTGCAGGACTGCGTGGGCCGCCTGCCCGGCCCGCGCGACATGAAGGTGATCGACCACCTGGATGTGCACGCACTGCGCTGGCTCGCCGCCAGTCCTTTGCTGTTCGCCGGCGTTGCCGGCCAGCGGCTGACGCTGAGCGCCGGCAGCGGCGCGCCCGGCTTCGCGCGCGGCGACACCCCGCATCTGCTGTCGATTCCGCTGCAGGCGCTGGACGCGGCGGACACCCAGGTCGGGGCCGGCTTCGGTTCGCTGTTCCTGGTGCCCGGCCTGGGCGAGACCCTGCGGATCAACGGCCGCATCGCCGGCGACGACGGCGCGCGGTTGTTCGTCGCCGTCGAGGAATGCTATCTGCACTGCGCCAAGGCGCTGCTCCGCGCCGACTGGTGGCGTGCCGCGGACCCGCACGAGGATGCGTCGGCGGACACGGTCGAGCGGTTTCTCGCCAGCTGCCGGCTGCTGGTCCTGGCCACCGCCGATGCCGAAGGCCGCGTCGATGTCAGCCCGCGCGGCGATCGCGCCGGGGCCTTGCTGCAGGCCCACGGCGATGCCTGGTGGTTCGCCGACCGGCCGGGCAATCGCCGCGTCGACAGCCTGGGCAATCTGCTATCGCAGCCGCAGATCGCGCTGCTGGCGCTGCGCCCGGGCAGCGCGCGCTGCGTGCGCATCGAAGGGCTCGCCCGCCCCAGCACCGACGCGGCGATCCGCACCGCGCTCGCGGTCGATGAACGCGTTCCGCATCTGGCGGTGCGGGTGCTGCCGGCGGTGCTCGACGACACCCACAGCCCCGCGCTGGGCCGCTTCGACAACTGGCCGCCCGCCGCCATCGCACACGAGCTGGACCCGCCGGCGATCTTCCGCGACCACGTCAGGCACAGCGGCGAGCGCGGCGCCCAGGCCACGCTGCTGCGTGCGGCGGTCTCGGTGCCCGGCGTGGTCCGCAAGGGCCTGCAGACCGACTACAAGAAGAACATGTACTGAGCGTGCAACGCCGCCGCCGGCTCACCCGGCAGCGGCGATCGCGCCAGGTACGCTGAGGTGATGCACGGCATAGCGCTGTGCCTGGTCCTCTGCCGCCGGCGGGTCGCGCCACAGGCGAAACCGCAGCCGCGTCCATCCCTGCGGTTCGTAACCGCGCACCGTGGCCAGCAGGTGTTCGCTCGGCGCGTGCCCGTCGTCGGTGTCGTGCTCCAAGGCAAGCGAGGGTGCCTCAAGCTCACGGGTGGCGTAACGCGCCGTACGCAGCGCCGCCGACGTCCACGCCGTCCCGACCATCCACGACTGCACCGCCGGGCGGCCGAAGGCCTCGCACAACGCGGCGAACGCGGGACCGGCGAGGAACGCATGCATCGCCGCCGCATCGCGCCACAGATAGAACGGCGCATACAGGTTCTGCCGGCCGGGCAGGACCGGATCGCGGCGATCGGCGACCAGGTAGGCCTTGAACCCCAGCCCCGGCAGCGTGTCCAGCAACGGCCCCTTGTCGGCGATGCGGCGGCGGATGATCGCCATGTCGTAGTCCGCCGGCAACGCGATGCTGTACTGCATGGCGATCATGCCGGCGCTCCGCTGGCGGCGATGCCGGCGCGACCGCCGCCGAAGGACCAATCCTGCGCGTCGGTGGTGACGATGGTGACCATCACGTCCTCCGGCGTGATCCCCGGCGCGATCGCCAGCAGCTCGACCAGGCGCCGGTAGAACGCCTGCTTGCAGGCGGCGCTGCGTTCGCGGCCGGCGGTGATGGCGATCAGCACGAAGCCGGCCGAGCGCGGCCCGCCCAGGTAGTGGCGGTCGAACACCAGTTCGTCCGGGTCGTGCTGGTGGATGACCTGGAAACAGTCGCCGGCCGGCACCTCGAAAGCCTCGTGCATGGCCTGGTAGAGGCTGGCCGACAGCGCGCGCAGGTAGGCGGGCGTGTTGCCGCGCAGCAGCGAAACGCGGGCGTACGGCATCAGCGCGCCTCCGTCGTGGCCGGCCGCGCCGCGGCGGCGGCGCGCAGCAACGGCAGCGCCGACGCCGCGCACGGCCAGCCGGCGTAGAAGGCCAGATGGGTGATGGCTTCGGCCAGGGCCTCGCGGTCGAGCCCGTTGTCCAGCGCGCGCGCCAGGTGAAACGGCAACTGCTCCAGCCGATACAGCGCGACCAGCGCGGCCACCGTGACCAGGCTGCGTTCGCGCGGCGACAGCCCCGGGCGCTGCCACACCTGGGCGAACAGCACCTCGTCGGTCAGGCGGGCGAACGCCGGCGCGATGTCGCCGAACGCGGCCTGGGGAGAGGGAAACGGCGTGCTGGGGTCGGACATCGGGAAGGCCTCGCATGGGGAACGGGCACAGCCTAGTCGCGCACAATCTTCCGAAAAATCGGAAAATATCGAAACGACCATCCGGAAAAGCAGGATCGACCGATGCGCCCCACCACCTTCGACCTCGACGCGCTGCGCAGCTTCGTCGCCGGCGTGGAGCTGGGCAGCTTCGCCAAGGCGGCCGACCGCCGCGGGCGTTCCACCTCGGCGATCAGCGCGCAGTTGAAGAAGCTGGAGGAGCAGGCCGGGCAGCCGGTGCTGCGCCGCCAGGGCCGCGGCCTGGCCCTGACCGAGGCCGGCGAAGCGTTGCTGGGCTACGCGCGGCGGCTGCTCGAGCTCAACGACGAGGCGGTCGTGGCCCTGCAGGACACCGCGCTGCAAGGCTGGGTGCGGCTGGGGCTGCAGGAGGACTTCGGCGAGCACATGCTGCCGGACGTGCTGGGGCGTTTCGCCCGCGCCCACCCGCAGGTGCGGATCGAAGCGCGCATCGCCCGCCACCAGGAGCTGCTGGCGCGGGTGGAGGCCGGGCAACTGGACCTGGCCCTGGCCTGGGAGTCCGGCGCCGCGTCGGCGCACTGTCAGGCGCAGGCGCCCTGGCCGCTGCGCTGGATCGCCGCCGCACCCGGCCTCTCGTCCGCACTGGCCTGGAGCGGCGACGCGCCGCTGCCGCTGGTGATGCTGGAAGCGCCGTGCCTGTTGCGCAGCGCCGCGACCACCGCACTGGACCGCGCCGGCATCCCGTGGCGCATCGCCTTCACCAGCGCCAGCCTCGCCGGCGTGTGGGCCGCGGTCCGCGCTGGCTTGGGCATCACCCTGCGCACCCCGGCCGGCGTGCCGGCCGCACTGACCCTGCTGGCGCCCGGCGCCGGCGGCCTGCCGACGCTGCCGGCGCTGGGGCTGACCCTGCACCGCGCGGTCGCCACGCCGCCGCCGGCGGTGGCGCGACTGGCGGAGATCGTGCAACAGCGCCTGCAGGCCGCGCATGCGGCACTGGCAGCGCGCGGATGAGGACGTAGCGGCCGGACGTCAGCTTGCGCGCAGCGCGACCGGCGCGGGAACGCTGCGCCGCGCGCGCAGGCGCAGGAACGGCCGCTCCACCGCGTAATACAGCACCGCCGCGAACGCCAGCGCCATGCCGGCATAGACGGCGAAGGCGAGCGGCCCGCGCCCGTCCAGTTGCGCACCGAACCACACCTGGGTCAGATGGAACGCGGCCTTGTGGCTCAGGTACAGGCTGTAGGACACCGCGGCCAGCCAGGCCACGCCCGGCACCCGGCAACGCCCCAGCCATCCCTGCGTGGAGGCGCCGGCGCCGACCAGCAGCGCCAGCCCCAGCGACAGCACCGGCCAGCCGATCGCATTGGCGAGCAGGCCGGTCCGGTCGCGGAACAGCCACGTCGCCAGCGCGCAGACCGCGATGCCGGCCAGCGCCACGGCGCTGGCGTGGCGCTGCAGGCGCTGCCAGTGCTGCGGCCGGAAGGTCTTCAGCACCGCCAGCACCACGCCGGCCAGCAGGCCGTCCAGGCGGTTCCAGGTGGGGTAGTAGAGATCCTCGATGAACCAGTTGCGCTGCAGCCCGGCGCCGATGCGATGCAGCGCGCTGTCGTGCAGCCAGATGGCGCTGCGCAGGGCGATCCCACCGACCACCACGGCCACGCAAAGCGCCACGAAACGCGGCGCCGACGGCCGCCGCAGCATCCACGCCGCCAGCAGCGGGAACACCAGGTAGAAATGCTCTTCCACGCACAGCGACCAGGCATGCGAGAACGCCTGCTGGTTGGCGTAGTCGATGCCGAGGTTGAGGGTGAAGCTGGCGAACAGCCACCACGGCGCGATCCCGGGCGCTTCGCGAAAGCCCGGCCAGGCCAGGTACAGCGCCAGCACCACCGCGTACGCCGGCAGGATGCGATAGGCGCGGCGGCGGTAGAAATCGCCGTAGCGCAGCCGCTCGCCACGCGCCAGCGGCGCCAGCACCTGGCCGCCGATCAGGAAGCCGCTGAGCACGAAGAACAGGTCCACGCCCATCCAGCCATCGCGCGACAGCCACTGCCAGTCCGGGCCCAGCCCACCGACCACGAAGGAGTGGAACAGCATCACCCAGACGATGGCGATGGCGCGCAGCAGGTCGAGGCCGGGATAGCGCATCGCGGGAAGGTGGCGGCGGGAAGCGCGCAGCTTACTGGCTGCGCCGCCATCTGCGGCGGACGCGGTGCACCGGCGCCCGTGCGATCGCGCCTGAAGGACGCAGCCGCGGCGCCAAGCGACCAACCCCATGCTCGCGTGCGCGGGACGTCCCCTCACCCCACCCCCTCTCCCGAGGGGAGAGGGGCTTACTGGCGGACGCCGGCGCTGGCGCCAGTCCCGCGCGCACTCAGCCCAGCGGTTCGTCCGACAGGTAGGTGTAGCCGGTCAGGCCGGCCTCGAGCGCGTCGGCCAGTTGCGCGGCCTGCGCGGCCGGCAGCTGCGCGGCGGCCACGCGTTCGGCGTAGGCCGCGCGCAGCTCGTCCAGGCGGTAGCCGACGTAATCCAGCATCACGTCGGTGGTGTCGCCGCGGCGCTGCTGGGCGATGCGGTAGCCGTCGCCGTCCACCGCCACTTCCACCGCGTCGGTGTCGCCGAACAGGTTGTGGATGTCACCCAGGATCTCCTGGTAGGCGCCGACCAGGAAGAAACCGATGCGGTAGCTCTCGCCCGGGCGCAGCGCATGCAGCGGCAGCGAGCTGTCCAGGCTTTCGTTCTCGACGTAGGTCTTGACCATGCCGTCGGAATCGCAGGTCATGTCGCAGACCACGCCGCGCCGCGCCGGCGCCTCGTTCAGGCGCTCGATCGGCACGATCGGGAACACCTGGTCGATCGCCCACACGTCGGGAATCGATTCGAACACGCTGAAGTTGACGAAGTACTTGTCGACCAGGCGCTCGTTGAGCTCGTCGAGCACCGGGCGGTGGCTCTTTTCCTCGTGGCTCAGCCGCGCCCGCACGCCATGGGCGATGGCGTAGAACAGATCGTCGATGCGCGCGCGATGGGTCAGGTCGATCTGGCCCAGGGCGTAGCCGCTGAGGCCTTCGGCATGGAAGTGCTGCGCCTCCTGGAACAGTTCCACCGCCGGGCGCTGGTCCAGTTCGGCATGGATCTCGCGCAGGTGGCGGATCGCCGCCGGTTCGTCGTCGTGCGCGTCCGGCACGCGGCCTTCCGGCGCCTGCTCCACCTCGGACACGTTGGCGATCAGCACCGCGTGGTGCGCGGTCATTGCGCGTCCGCACTCGGTGACGATGCGCGGCGGCGCCAAGCCGTGCTCCTCGCAGGCGCCGGCCAGCGGCTGCACGATGTTGCTGGCGTAGGAATGCAGGCCGTAGTTGATCGAGCAGTAGCTGCGCGAACGGGTGCCTTCGTAGTCGATGCCCAGGCCGCCGCCGACGTCGACGTGGCTGATCTTCGCGCCCAGCTTGGAGAGTTCGACGAAATAGCGGGTGGCCTCGCGCATGCCGTTGGCGATGTCGCGCACGTTGGAGATCTGCGAGCCCATGTGGAAGTGCAGCAGGTTCAGCGCGTCGGCGTACTCGGTGTCGCGCAGGGTCTTCCACAGGTCCAGCACCTGCCGCGGCGACAGCCCGAACTTGGCCTTGTCGCCGCCGCTGTTCTGCCACTTGCCCGCGCCCAGCGAGGCCAGCCGCATGCGCACGCCCAGGCCCGGCTTCACGTCCAGCGCGCGCGCCTCCTCCAGCACCAGCGTCAGCTCCGACGGCTTCTCGATGACGATGAAGGTCTGCAGCCCGAGCTTGCGCCCGATCAGCGCCAGGCGGATGTATTCGCGGTCCTTGTAGCCGTTGCACACGATCAGCCCGCCCGGCCGCGACAGCGCCAGCACCGCCATCAGTTCCGGCTTGCTGCCCGCCTCCAGGCCGAAGCCCTCGCCCTGGTGGCTGGCCAGGGTGCCGGCCACGCCGCGGTGCTGGTTGACCTTGATCGGGTACACCGCGGTGTAGCCGCCGGCGTAGTCCCAGTCGGCCTGCGCCTGGGCGAAGGCGGCCTGCAGCTTGCCCAGGCGCTCGCCGAGGATGTCGGGGAAGCGCACCAGCATCGGCAGCTTGGCGCCGGCCGCGCGCGCGGCGTCCACCACCTCCGGCAGCGCGATCGCCACGCCGTCGGCGCCCTGCGGCCGCACCACCACCCGGCCGGCCGCGTCCACGTCGAAGTACCCGTCGGCCCAGTGCGGGATCGAGTAGGTCTTGCGGGCTTGGTCGAGGGACCAATCGCTCATCGTGGCGGCTCGGCTGAGGGAAAAAGGGCGTGGATTGTAACCCCTGCTACGCGTGGGGTCCGTTACAATCCGCGCCGTTCCGACGCCCTCGGCTCCGGCTGGAGCCGGGCCGGGTGCGCGGGCGCCTGGCGCGGTCCGACTGCACCAGGCTGCGCCCGATCCTGATCTCATCCGGAGAGGGGGTGGCAACAGCGTCGCGTGGCTTGGCTACACGAGGCTGCGCCCGACCCTCATCCGGAGAGGATCTGGTAGCAGCGTCGCGTGGCTTGGCTACACGAAGCTGCGCCCGACCCTCATCCGGCGCTTCGCGCCACCTTCTCCCGGGGGGAGAAGGAAACGCTGCATTCTTCATTGCTTTCCTAGGACATTCCGCATGAGCGCCAACGACAACTGGTACATCGAACACTTCCAGCCCACCGGCTCGGCCATCGGCTACCGCATCACCGGCAAGCTGGACGAGGTGCAGTCGCCGTTCCAGAAAATCGAGATCTACGACACCACCGACTGGGGCAAGCTGATGGTGATCGACGGCGCGGTGATGCTGACCACGCGCGACAACTTCTTCTACCACGAGATGATCAGCCACCCGGCGCTGTTCACCCACGCCGCGCCCAAGCGCGTGGTGATCATCGGCGGCGGCGACTGCGGCACCCTGCGCGAAGTGCTCAAGCACCCGGGCGTGGAGAGCGCCACCCAGTGCGACATCGACGAGCAGGTCACGCGCATGGCCGAGAAGTACTTCCCGGAGCTGTGCGAATCCAATGCCGACCCGCGCGCCGAGCTGCTGTTCGACGACGGCGTGGCCTACATGGCCAACTGCCCGGCCGGCAGCGTGGACATCGTCATCGTCGACTCCACCGACCCGGTCGGCCCGGCCGAAGGCCTGTTCAACAAGGCCTTCTACGAGAGCTGCTTCAAGGCGCTGAAGGACGACGGCATCCTGGTGCAGCAGTCCGAATCGCCGCTGGCGCTGCTGGACCTGATCAAGGAAATGCGCGCGGAGATGGGCAAGGCCGGCTTCGCCAGCTTCCACACCGTGCCGTTCCCGCAGCCGTGCTACCCGACCGGCTGGTGGAGCGTGACCATGGCGCGCAAGCAGGGCGGCTTCGACTTCCGCCAGGACGACGCCGCGGCCAAGCCGTTCGCCACCCGCTATTACAGCGCGCACCTGCACACCGGCACCCAGGTGCTGCCGCCGTTCGTGGCCGAGGCGCTGGGCGCCTAAGGCGAGGCCCCTGGCATCGGCGCGCATGGCCTGCGCCGATGCCTCGGATCGCCGGCGCTGTCCGGGCCTTCGGCAAGGCGTCGCGCGCACCGTTGCCGCTGCCGTCCAGCCGCGCGACGATCGTCGTGGCGGCGCCGGTGGTGGTGGCGACGTTCTGGCTCACCCTCGGCCGCGGCTACGTTGGCGCCTGAGCCGGCGCCTGGCGCACGCGTCCTTGGCCCATCCAACGGGTCCGCCACGCGGCGGCAGCCTCCGACAGGCATGAAACCCACGCCTGTAGGAGCGGCTTCAGCCGCGACGGGCTTCACCGGGAACGCCCCGTCGCGGCTGAAGCCGCTCCTACAGGACACGTCCCGAAGAGATTGGAGGCACCCTTCCGTCGCGATGGGCCTTACCGGTGAGATCACGTCGCGGCTGAAGCCGCCCCTGCACCGCGCCCATGCCATGCCGACGCAGGTGCGGCGAGCGCGCTACAGCGCGTCCGCATCCAGTTCGCCGGTGCGGATCCGCACCACTGTGCCCAGGTCGTAGACGAACACCTTGCCGTCGCCGATCTTGCCGGTAGCGGCGGCCTTGACGATGGCCTCGACCACGCGCTCGACCTGGTCCTCGCTGACCGCCACTTCCAGCTTCACCTTGGGCAGGAAATCGACCACGTACTCGGCGCCGCGGTACAGCTCGGTATGGCCCTTCTGCCGGCCGAAGCCCTTGACCTCGGTGACGGTGATGCCGGCCACGCCCTGCGCGGCGAGCGCTTCGCGCACATCGTCGAGCTTGAACGGCTTGATCACGGCCATGATCATCTTCATGCGGCGTTCTCCAATCACAATGGCCTCAGGATAGCGCGGTTGCGCGATCGGCGGCCGTCGGGTTCAATGGCCGCGCGCCCCCAACGCCGGAATTTTCCGACAGCGCGCCGCGTCCGATCCCGATGGTCCCGACCTGCCGGGTGCCGCAGTCTGACGCCACCTGCCGGAGCACAGCCATGATCGACCTCAACCATCTCGACGACCTCGCCCGCCGCCTCAGCGACCTGGTGCCGCCGGGTCTGCGCCAATCCCGCGACGAACTGCAGAGCACCTTCAAGAGCGCGCTGCAGGCCGGGCTGGGCAAGCTCGACCTGGTCACCCGCGAGGAGTTCGAAGTACAGCGCGCGGTGCTGCTGCGGACCCGCGAGAAGCTCGAAGCGCTGGAGCGCAGCGTCGCCGCGCTGGAAGCGGCGCGCAACGGGCAGACGCCCAGCCCCACGCCCTGATCCACCCGCCACCATGAGCCTGGCGCTGGTGCACAGCCGTGCCCGCGCGGGGGTGCTTGCGCCTCCGGTTCGGGTCGAAGTCCATCTGTCCGGCGGCCTGCCGGCCACCCAGATCGTCGGCCTGCCCGAGGCGGCGGTGCGCGAGTCGCGCGATCGGGTCCGCGCCGCGCTGCTGTGCGCGCAGTACGAATTCCCGGCACGGCGGATCACCGTCAACCTGGCCCCGGCCGACCTGCCCAAGGAGGGCGGCCGCTTCGACCTGCCGATCGCGCTGGGCATCCTCGCCGCCGCCGGCCAGCTCGACCCGCAGGGGCTCGGCCAATACGAATTCCTCGGCGAACTGGCCCTGACCGGCGAATTGCGCCCAGTCGACGGCGTCCTGCCGGCCGCGCTGGCCGCGGCACAGGCAGGACGTACCCTGATCGTGCCGGCCGACAACGGCGCCGAGGCCGCACTGGCGCAACACGTGCAGGCGTTCACCGCGCGGACCCTGCTGGAGGTCTGCGGGTTGCTCAACGGCAGCAAGACCCTGCCCGCGGCGACGGCACCGCCGGCCGTCGCCGCGCCCTTTCCCGACCTGAGCGACGTGCGCGGCCAGGCGCAGGCGCGGCGCGCCCTGGAGATCGCCGCGGCCGGACATCACCACCTGCTGCTGATCGGCAGCCCCGGCTGCGGCAAGACCCTGCTGGCCTCGCGCCTGCCCGGGATCCTGCCCGCGGCCAGCGAGGCCGAGGCGCTGGAGAGCGCCGCCATCGCCTCGGTCAGCGGCCGCGGCCTGGATCCGGCGCGCTGGCGGCAACGCCCGTACCGCGCGCCGCACCACACCGCCAGCGCGGTGTCGCTGGTCGGCGGCGGCACCCATCCGCGCCCTGGCGAGATCTCCCTGGCGCACCACGGCGTGCTGTTCCTGGACGAGTTGCCCGAGTGGAACCGGCATGCCCTGGAAGTGCTGCGCGAACCGCTGGAGTCCGGCCAGGTGACCGTGTCGCGCGCGGCGCGCAGCGCCGAGTTTCCCGCGCGCTTCCAGTTGGTGGCGGCGATGAATCCCTGCCCCTGCGGCTGGGCCGGCGACCCCAGCGGCCGCTGCCGCTGCAGCGAGGAGGCGGTGCGGCGCTATCGCGCGCGCATCTCCGGCCCGCTGCTGGATCGCATCGACCTGCACGTGGAAGTGCCGCGGCTCCCCCCGCAGGCGCTGCGCGCCGATGCGCCGCCCGGCGAAACCAGCGCCGCCGTGCGCGAGCGCGTCGAGCTGGCGCGGCAGCGGCAACAGCGCCGGGCCGGCCGGCCCAACGGCCAGCTCGGCCACAGCGAGACCTTGCGCGACTGTCGCCTGCAGCCGCGCGACGAGGCCTTGCTGGAACAGGCCATCGAGCGCCTGCGGCTATCGGCACGCTCGCTGCACCGCATCCTGCGCGTGGCGCGCACCATCGCCGACCTGGACGCCAGCGATGCCATCGCCACTGCGCACCTGACCGAAGCCATCGCCTACCGGCAACTGGATCGCGGCGAGCCGGCGCCGGTGGCACGTAGCGCCTAGGACCGTCGCCCCTCTGGTATTTGGACCGAATGGATGCGGGCAATGTGGGGGTACCGCCCGCACCACGTCCGACGCACTCACTCCTCTGCGAACTCAAGCCGCAGGGCCGGCGGCCTGTCGTCTGGGAATGGCTTCAGAGCAGCCCGAATAACGACGGGAAACAAGTCGTAGGAGCGGCTTCAGCCGCGACAGGACGTTCCCAGTAAAGCCTGTCGCGGCTGAAGCCGTTTCCACACGGCAACCTGGATCCGGCTTGCGTGTGGCGAAAGCAGGTGATCAGAGGCGCCCTCCCGCCGCGACGGACATTCCCGCGGAAGCGTGTCGCGGCTGAAGCCGCTTGTGTCAAATGAGGGTCTATCGTTATAGGTGAGAGCGGAGTGCGGCAGGCCGTTTAGCCGCAGTGCCAGCAAGCACGAGTAGGAGTCAGCGCCGCCGCACCCCGTATCTCCTGCCTCATCAGCCCGAACAGTTGCCCGAGTCGCGAGCTCGAACTCCACAAGCATGGGCATCGGCAGGAGTGCTCTCGTTCCTGAGTCTACTGCGGAGAACGTCTATGCGGCGCTATGTCGGGATCGATGTATCCAAGGCCGAACTGGTCATTCATGTCCTGCCGGACGAGCAGGCCTGGACCCAACCCAATACGCCACAGGGGCAGCGTGCGCTGGCCCAACGCCTGGCGGCGCTGGGCTGCGAGCGGATCGTGCTGGAAGCCAGTGGCGGCTACGAACATGCCGTGCTGCAGGTACTCCGAGAGGCGGACCTGCCGGCAGTGCGGATGGCCGCCGATCGTCCGCGCAAGCTAGCCCAAGCCTTGGGCCTGCAGGCCAAGACCGACGCCCTGGACGCGCGCCTGCTGGCCATCGCCGCCCAGCACATCCCGGCCACGCCCACGACCGTGGTGCCCGAGCATCTTCAGTCCCTGCGCGAACTGCTGGACCTACGCGCCACCCTGGTGGGCCAGCGCGATGCCCATCGGCGGCGCCTGGAGCACATCACCAGCGCCAAGGTGCAACGCCGCTGCCGAGAGGTGGTCGCCCTGCTGAACCAGCAGATCCAGACATTGACGCAGGAGATCGAGCAGCAGGGCAAGACCTGCTCGAGCTTGCCCAAGGTGCCTGGGCTCGGCACGATCCTGCGCGCGGTCCTGGCCGCGCGGTTGCCAGAGCTGGGCACGCTGCCGCCACGCAAGCTCGCCGCCCTGGTCGGGCTGGCCCCGTTCAATCACGACAGCGGCTGCTGGAAAGGCCAACGTCGCATCAAAGGCGGCCGTGCCGACGTGCGAGGCGTGCTGTACATGGCCACCTGGGCCAGCATCCGCGCCAAATCCCCCTTGGCCAACACCTACGCGCGCTTGCGCGCGGCCGGCAAGCCGGCCAAGGTCGCCATCGTCGCCTGCATGCACAAGTTCCTGCGCTGGCTCAATGCCATCGCGCGCGATCAGGCCCCGTACGCTCCTCCGGTTATCGCTGGGGCATGACAGTTGACTCCTACAACTGGCCCCAAGCAGCCCGGCACGACGCGGGGAACACCGCCGTTCCTGCGAGATCGCGCACGTGCCCCTGGCACTACATCGCACCTGTCCTGCCCCACCTGCGCAATCGCGAGGCGGCGGCCGCATCCTCTGCCAGCACCGGCGTGGCCATGGCCGCGTCATGTACCAGCACCACTGCCGACGTCACACACGCCGCTGTTCCAGGCGGATGTCTCCGCCTGGAACAAGGTTGCTGCGGCTACATCGCGGCGTTCAGGGCAGCGACGTGTACGGCTGCCGCCACGGATTGACCTCGACGTAGCTGCGGCCGGTGACGTCGTTGCCGTTGAGGGTGCCGACCACCTGCGAGGCGCCTTCCCAGTACGTGCGGTGACCGGTCCACAGCATCTCCTGGTCGTCGACCAACGGGGTGATGAGCAGATTGCCCTCGGGCAGGATCACGTTCCACTTCGACTCGTAGGTGTAGCCGGAATTCGGGCTGGTCCAGGTCGCGAGCCGCTGCAGGTCCATCTCGCTGCCGGACACCGGCGTCGCCACGCCCTTGGACACGCGCGTGCCGAACTTGTTGGTGATGGCGCCGGTGTTGGGATCCTGCAGGTAATACAGCATGTACTGCGTGTCGTTATCGAGCTGGATGGCGAACCAGTTCCAGCCGCCGCCGAAGAACGAGCCGTTCTCGTCGGAGGCCATGCCCTTGACGAACCACTGGCGGTCCTGCCACGAGGTGCCGACGATCTTGATCGGCACGCCGTTGTCGTAGACCGTGCCTTCCGTATCCAGCGCCGTGGACGAGTAGTAGGCCGAGGTCTTGGCGATGGGCCGATAGTCCACCACGCCGTTGCCGTTATGCAGGACGAAAGGCATGTCGCTGCTGGTCTTGAGGTCGATGGCGAAGCGCCCGTCGCTGAGCGCGCCCTTGATCGCATAGTTCTGCTGCGACCCGCTGATCGACCAGCCGTCGTTGGTGAAGTTGAACGATCCCTGCTGGTCCGGGATCTGTTCGGAGACGACGCGCTCTTCCACCTTGTGCAGCTTGTTGTTCACGTCGGTGACCGCGAAATGCCAGGAGTAGGTGGCCGGCCCGGAGCCGATCGGCCACAACTGGAACACGGTGACCTCGTAACCGAATTCGCGCTTGGCGCCGCTGGGATCGACGCCGTACAGATGGCCGACGAAATACCACCATTCCAACTGGCTGTGGTGCGGGCCTTCGTCGCGCGGCAATTGCACCGGCGCAGGTTCTTCGAAGACTTGCGCCGCCGCGGGCGCGGACGAGAGCCCGCACACGATGACCATGGCCGCGGCGAGCCAGCCACGGAAGCGCCCGAACGTTCTTGCAGAGAGATTCATTGTGATTTCCTCGAATGAATGACGGATGTCGTACTGATTGGATGCGATGCGGCGAGGTCAAGGCAGGATGCGCGCGCCCCACTCCACGCCCCAGGGATTCATTTCCGCGAACGCCTTGCCGGTAATGGATTTTCCGGCCAGGGTGCCCGCCACCTTGGCGGGTCCTTCGAAATAGAACTTCTGCGTGGCCGGCGCATACAGTTCGGCGTCCTGCAGCATCGGGGTAATGGTGATTGCGCCGTCGGGCAAGGTGACCTTCCACTGCGCCGGATAGGTGTAGCCGGTATGCGGACTGGTCCAGCTGCCGATCCGCTCAAGCTTGAGCGCGGCGGGATCGACCGGCGCGTAGTGGCCGTCGGCGGTCTTGACGGCGAGCGCCTGATCCACCGTGCCGTCGCCCTTCATGAAGAAACTGATGTTGTACTGGCTGTTGTCGTCCAGCGAAACGCCGAACCAGGTCCAGCCACTGTTGGCGTCGCCGGGAATGCCGTTGGCCCATTCGTGGTCGTACCAGGAGGTCCCGGTGACCTTGACCGGCACGCCGTGGTCCCACACCGTGCCGCTGGTGGCATTGACGTTGAAGGAATAATACGGAGAGATGAAATCGCCGTAGGTTTCCACGCCATTGGTACCGTTCAAGGTCGGTTTCTGCAGCGCCTGCGTGCTGAGGTCGATGGCGTAATCCAGATCGGCGGGCGCGGCCTTGGCGTAGTAACTGCCCATCGATCCGCCCATCTGGAAGCCGGCGACATCGAGATCGAAACGGTCGGTCGAGGTGGTGAACGGACCGGTGGTCACCTGCTTCTTGAAGCGGAAATCGCCGCGATCCAGATCCGAGATCGCAAAATGCGCATCGTAGACCGGCGGCGTATTGGCCACGCCATCGATCTGAAACACGACCATTTCGTACGCGTACGAATGTTTTCCGCCGGACGGGTCGGTACCGTCCAGAAAGCCGGTCATATACCACCATTCGGCCGGCTGGCGGTGCGCGGCCTCATCGTGCGGAAGCGAAATACTGGTTTCGATCGGCGGAAACGTGCCGATCGCCTGCGCCACCGCATCTGGCGCAAGCAGTGTGGCAGGAAACGCGAGGGCGGCGATCGCTAAAGCATGCACGCGTGCGTGCATCCGGATCATGTTCATGACGGAATCCCCTGAGCTGATTTGAGAAAGTGGCAACTGCGGCTGTTGGTCGTGCGTGGAACGCGATGGCGTCTTGTGTAGCGCGGCGATAGCGCGTTCGACACCAACCTCATCGACCGCGCAGTCACTGTCAACGCTTGAACTTTAAATAGTTCCATCCTGCAACGCGCGTCTCATCGTGACCGTGCGTAACGCTTCACTCGAGGTTCGCGGAAAAGCGATTTATAACCGGTTTCTGACAGGCCCCAGCAGGCCCTGCGCAAAACTCAAAACGTTTCCCGGTCATTTTCCGAACATCCGCGAAACGAATAGAGCCAGGATAAATATTAGCGGGTCACGCTTCTTGTCTAGATAATCGACCAGCGCCCAATGTTCCACGCCGCGGCGCCGCGGGACGGCGCGTTCAAGACCCGCTTTCGGCAGCGGCAATCGCGTCGGCGATCAGCCCATTGCAGCGCCGCGCGTGGGTAAACGTCATGCCGTGGGAGGCGCCGGCGAGTAACTGCAACTGCGCATCCGGCAGCCACCCGGCCAGGGCCGCGGCGTTGTCGTGGTACTGCGCCGGACTGTGCTCGCCGGCGACCAGCAGCACCGGCATCGCCAGCGCCGCCGCCTGCTCGGGCCGGTACGCCGGCAGCGCATCGGCGATCTGCGGCACCAGGGTCTGCGCGTTGTCGCGGACCATCTGCCGGAAGCTCGCGCTGCTGCGTGCCCAGGCGCCGGGCTGGCTGACCGAGTCGACGAAGCATGCCAGGCCGGCCTCGACCTGGCCGTCCTGCAGCAGCGCGATCGCCTGCGCGCGGACCGCCTGCACCTCCGGCGACAGGCCCTGCGGTTGCGGACCGCCAGGATCGAACAGGGTCAGGCTGGCGATGGCCTCGGGCCGCAGCAGCGCCGCCTGCCAGGCCACGGCGGCGCCGCGGGAGTGGCCGACCAGATGCACCGGGCGCGGCTCCTCGGCAATGAAGGCGGCAAGCTGCCGGGCATGCCAGCGCCAGCCGAACGCATGGCGCGCCGCCGACGGCAGCCGAGGGTAGTACTGGCCCAGGCTCAACGCACTGAGCTGGAAACGATCGGCCAGGCCACGCAGCTGCGGCGCCCAGTAGCGGTAGTCGCACAGCGCCCCGTGCACCAGCAGCACCGGCGCGCCCTCGCCCACCCGCAGATAGGCCAGCGCGTCGTCCGCGCCGAGCCGGCGCACGGCCGGCTTGGGCAGGGGCGCCCGAGGACTGGCGGTGCGTTGCATGGTCATGCCCGTGCGCGGATCTGCGCCACCCGCCCGACGCGCGGGCACGGGTCGCCGATGCCGACCTCTGCCGCGCAGCAGGCGGCGGAATGGGCAGGCCCAAGAGCAGGAATGGGGAAGACGAGCGCAGGCATGCGCATACGATAGCCGTGCCGCTGGCATGCGCGCTGCGGCGTCAGCGGATCTGTTTGCCGGGCACGCGATCGTCGGAAAGACGGTGCGGAGGAAGCAGGGAGCAAGACTGGATGGCGCGCCCGGAGGGATTCGAACCCCCGACCAATGGCTTCGGAAGCCACTACTCTATCCGGCTGAGCTACGGGCGCAACGGACGCGCATTCTAACGGCATTCGTCGGCCGCGTCTCCCCCGGGCGCAACTCCCTGCGGCAGCGCCCCCGCGGGCGTTCCGACCAGGCCGCGCCGCTCGTAGGCAAGACGTGCGCGACGCACAGGCGACGCCGGGGCCGACCATGCCCGGCCCGGGGGGAGCATCCACAGGCTGGCGCCGGACAGACTGCCAGAGCGCATCTGTAGACCTGCAAGCGGCACCGACACCTCGCGCTCCCGCAGCTACCGCGCGGAGCGCAGGCCAACGGCACGACATCGCGTGCTGCCGTCCACACGATGCGGCTGCTACCCTTGCGCGATGGGTTACGAACGCTACGAGACGCCTGCCGCGCTGCCGCCGCGCGCGCGCCTGGGCCAGTACTGGAAGCTGCTGCGCGGCGACCGGCCGATCGGCGCGCTGCTGCTGCTGTGGCCGACCTGGTGGGCGCTGTGGCTGGCCGCCGACGGGGTGCCGCCGCTGTGGACGCTGTGCGTGTTCACCGCCGGGGTCTGGCTGACCCGCTCGGCCGGCTGCGTGATCAACGACTATGCCGACCGCTGGCTGGACCCGCAGGTCGAGCGCACCCGCAGCCGGCCGCTGGCCACCGGTGCGGTCAGCGGCCGCGAAGCGCTGGCGGTGTTCGCGGTGCTGATGCTGGTGGCGTTCGCGCTGGTGCTGACCATGAACGCGCTGACCATCGGCCTGAGCGTGATCGGGCTGCTACTGGCCGCCAGCTATCCCTACCTCAAGCGCTACACCTACCTGCCGCAGGTCTACCTGGGCATGGCCTTCGGCTGGGGGATCCCGATGGCCTTCGCCGCGGTGCGCGGCGAGGTGCCGGCGCTGGCCTGGCTGCTGTACGCGACCAACATCCTGTGGGCCACCGCCTACGACACCTGGTATGCGATGGTCGATCGCGAGGACGACCTGCGCGCCGGCTCCAAGTCCACCGCGATCTTGTTCGGCGAACTGGATCTGGTCATCCAGGGCGTGCTGTACGCGCTGATGTTCGTCGCCCTGGCCTTCGTCGGCCAGCGCGCGGACCTGGGCATCTGGTACTGGGTCGGCCTGGGCGTGGCGGCACTGCTGGTGGTCGCCGAGTTCCGCATGGCCCGGCACCGCGAACGCGCGGCGTGCTTCCGCGCCTTCCTGCACAACAACTGGGTCGGCCTGGCGGTCTTCGCCGGCATCGCCGTGGCGCTGGCGCTGCGCGCAGCCTAGGGCCTGTCATCGATCACGCGCAGCGCGCGCCGAAACGTGCCCCAAGCCCCCGCAACGGGCCGGCACCCCAACGCGCAGTGCCGACATGGCCGCGTCCAGGCGCAGCCCGCGCAGGGCCAGGCCAGGATGTGGCATCGGCCGCTCCCCATCTCACCAGCGCGTTCTAGCGCTTGGCATCCTGCGCTGGTGCGGCCGCGGCCGGCGCGTGGGTCAACAACGCCAGCACCCGCTGCTGCTCCTGCATGTCCTGCAACCCACTGATCCGCAGGCTGTCCCCCGGCAGCGGCGCCATGATCGTGGCCACGGTCAGCACCTGGCCGTCGGCCAGCAGTGCGATCGGCTTGCCGACGTTCTGCTCGGTGGCCCGGGTCAGGCGCTGGCCATGTCCAGGAAAGCGCAGATCCAGCGCTGGCTGGCCATCGCCGTTGTCGGCGGGCGCGACGGTCGCCGCCTCCTCGACGACCAGCAACGCCTGCGGCGCCAGGTACACAGGCTGTCCGTGGTAGTCGGCCTGGACAGCGTCGGGGGTGGGCGCATGGCTGGCCAGACGCCATTCGATCTTCGCCTTGACCGGGATGGCGGCGGCGACATCCGGTGCCTTGCCATACCCGCACCCGGCGACAGCGAAGACACACAGCGTCATCGACAGACCCAAAGCCTTCCAGCGCATCGCAAGCTCCTTCATTGTTGGCCTCGTCACGATCATAAGGCCGGGGGCGCCTGCGGACCGTTCATGCGCGCAGCCCCCTGCCGGATCGCCGCTGCGGCAGGTCGGCCGATGCGCACGCAACGCGGCGCGTCCCGCCATGCCTCGCGCGACAGGCAGCGCGCCCTGACGCGCGCGCTTTCCGGCCGAGCCGAGCCGTCTGCACCCGCGTGCGATAGACGCAGCACGCTCACGGCACCCGCGCCACCACCCACGCATCGACCCGTTCGACGCCGGCACGGCGCAGCGCCTGTGCCGCGGCGTGCAGGGTCGCGCCGGTGGTCATCACGTCGTCGACCAGGGCCACGTGCGCCGGCAGCACCGCCGAGGCCGGCACCGCGAACGCGCCGCGCAGATTGCGCCGACGTGCGCGGGCGTCCAGTTCGGACTGCGCCGCGGTCGCCCGCACCCGCTGCAGGTCCAGGCACAGCGGCAGCGCCAGTGCGCGCGCCAGCGGCTTCGCCAGTTCCAGGGCCTGGTCGTAGCCACGCTGACGCAACCGGGCCGGATGCAGCGGCACCGGCAGCAGCGCCTGCGGCCGCGGCAACGCCGCGCAGCGTGCCTGCAGCAGTGCGGCGAGCAGGCGCCCGGCCGCCAGGTCCTGGTGGAACTTGAAGCGGCGCAACAGCCCATCGACCGGTGCGGCGTACACGCAGGCGCTGGCGACCCGCTCCAGCGGCGGCGGCCGGCGCTGGCACGCGCCGCAGGCCTGCTCGGCATCCAGCGCCGGCAGCGGCAGTGCACAGCGGCAGCAGGCGGCCGCATTCCACGGCACGCCGTCGCGACAGGCCACACACAGGTCCAGGCCCGGCACGCCGGGCTCGCCACAGACCAGACAGCGTTCCGGCAACAGGCGGCGCTGCAGCCACCGCCAGCCGCCGTCAACCAAACAAGCGCCCATGAAGTTGACAGGACTTTGCATGCTCACCAGACTGCCCGCTTTCCCAGCCGCTGACCGTCAGGAAACCCCCATGTCCGCTGTCGTCCGACACGACTGGCAACGCCAGGAATTGCTCGCCCTGTTCGATCTGCCGTTCCCGGAGCTGCTGCACCGCGCCGCCGCCGTGCACCGCGAGCACTTCGATCCGGCGCAGGTGCAGGTCTCGACGCTGCTGTCGGTGAAGACCGGCGGTTGCCCGGAAGACTGCGCGTACTGCCCGCAGGCGCAGCGTTACGCCACCGGCGTGGAAGCGCAGAAGCTGATGAGCACCGAGGCGGTGCTGGACAAGGCGCGCCAGGCCAAGGCCGCCGGCGCCTCGCGGTTCTGCATGGGCGCGGCCTGGCGCTCGCCCAAGGACCGCGACATCCCGAAGGTGGCGGAGATGATCCGCGAGGTGAAGGCGCTGGGCCTGGAGACCTGCGCCACCCTGGGCATGCTCGACGGCACCCAGGCGCAGGCGCTGAAGGCGGCCGGGCTGGACTACTACAACCACAATCTGGACACCGCGCCGGATTTCTACGACTCGATCATCCACACCCGCCAGTACCAGGACCGCCTGGACACGCTGACCCATGTGCGCGACGCCGGCCTGAAGACCTGCTGCGGCGGCATCGTCGGCATGGGCGAGTCGCGCGACCAGCGCGCCGGCCTGCTGCAGGCGCTGGCCAACCTGCCGGTGCATCCGGATTCGGTGCCGATCAACCGCCTGGTGCAGGTCGCCGGCACCCCGCTGCACGGCACGGTCGAGCTGGACCCGTTCGAGTTCGTGCGCACGATCGCGGTGGCGCGCATCGCGATGCCGCGGGCGATGGTGCGGCTGTCGGCCGGGCGCGAGAGCATGAGCGACGAGCTGCAGGCGCTGTGCTTCTGCGCCGGCGCCAACTCGATCTTCTACGGCGAGAAGCTGCTGACCACCGGCAACCCGGACACCGCGCGCGACCAGGCGCTGTTCGCGCAGCTGGGGCTGCGGCCGATGCAGGTGATGGTGGACGCCGATGCGCACGACCATCCCGGCACCGTGCATGCGGACATCACCGCCCCGCCCACGCCGGCGATCGCCGCCGCCCTGGTCTGAGTCCCCGCCGCGCGTCCGTCCGCCGATCCGGCCGTCCATCGCCGGCGGCGCCCGGCCCGGCCGGGGACGCGCTACGCTAACCGGCCCGTTGCCCGTCCCGCGCCCATGGCCCGTCCCGACCTGCACGACCGCATCCAGTCCGCGCGCGCCTTGCGCGACGCGCAGGGGCGCCTGCGCGTGCGCCGCAGCGTCGGCCGCCGCGACGGCGTGCGCCTGGAAGTGGACGGCCGCTGGCTGACCGGCTTCTGCAGCAACGACTACCTGGGCCTGGCGCAGCAGTTCGAAGTGGTCGCCGCCCTGCAGGACGCGGCCGCGCGCGAGGGCGCCGGCGCCACCGCCTCGCACCTGGTGTGCGGCCACCACGCGCTGCACGAGGCGCTGGAACGCGAGATCGCCGACTGGCTCGGCTATCCGCAGGCGCTGCTGTTCGGCAGCGGCTTCATCGCCAACCTGGCGGTGCAGCAGGCGCTGTTGAGCGAGGAAGAAGACGTGTGCGTGCAGGACCGGCTCAACCACGCCAGCCTGCTCGACGCCAGCCGCCTGGCCGGCTGCCGCCTGCGCCGCTACCCTCACCTGGATGCCGAAGGCGCGATGCGCCAGCTCAAGCACGCCGCCGACGGCGCGGCGATGCTGGCCACCGATGGCGTGTTCAGCATGGACGGCGACAGCGCGCCGCTGCGCTCGCTGGCGCTGGTGGCGCGCACGCAACAGGCGCTGCTGTACGTGGACGACGCGCACGGCGTCGGCGTGGTCGGTCCGCATGGGCGCGGCAGCGTCGCCGAGGCCGGCCTGGGGGTCGACGACATCCCGCTGCAACTGGTGACCCTGGGCAAGGCGCTGGGCGGCTACGGCGCCGCGGTGGTCGGCGATGCAGCGCTGGTCCGGCATCTGGCCGAAACCGCGCGGCCGTATCTGTACACCACCGCGCTGCCGCCGGCGCAGGCCGCCGCGTCGCTGGCGGCGGTCAAGCTGGCGCGGCGCGACCAATGGCGGCGCGAGCGCCTGGTCGAACTGATCGCCCTGTTCCGCGGCGGCGCGCGTCGCCATGGTCTGGAACTGATGGCCTCGGACACGCCGATCCAGCCGCTGCTGTGCGGCGAGGAGCGCACCGCGCTGGCGTGGTCGGCGGCGCTGGAACAGGCCGGCTACCTGGTCTCGGCGATCCGCCCGCCGACGGTGCCGGAAGGCAAGTCGCGGCTGCGCGTGACCCTGTCGGCGCTGCACACGCCGGCGCAGGTGCAGGCGCTGCTGGATGCGCTGGCGCTGGCCCGCGATCGCGTGGCCGCGCATCCGCCCGGCCTGCCGGCGTGAGCGACGCCGGACTCGCGGCGCGGCGCAAGGTGTGGGACGCGCTGTCGGAGTTGTACCTGGACACAGCGGTGCACGCGCAGCATCCGCACATCGCCGCCGTGCTCGCCGCCTCGCCGTTCGCCACCGAGGCGCTGTGGCAGATGCTGCGCGACGACGTGCATCCGCGGCTGGCGCCCAACCTGCTGACGCCGGCCGGCGCCTGGCAGGGCATCGACGGCGACTGGCTGAGCGCGGCGATCCAGCAGCGCCGCGGCGCGCATCGCTGGTCGGCCTGGCGTACCCGCGACTATCCGCGCCGGCAGTGGCGCCTGCTGCTGCCGCAGGTGCTGGCGCGGCGCGCGGCGCACTGACGCGGCGGCCGACGCCGCTCTTTCCGGTTTCTTCGCGACGACGGACGACGATGCATATCGACACCCTGGGGCAGGGCCCCGATCTGGTCCTGCTGCACGGCTGGGCGTTGAACGGCGGCATCTTCGCGCCGCTGGTGGAGCGCCTGTCGGCGCAGTACCGCCTGCACCTGGTGGACCTGCCCGGGCATGGCCACAGCCGCGGCGACGACACGCCGTTGGCGCTGCCGCACGTGGTCAGCGCGATCGCCGCGGCCACGCCGCCGGCGGTGTGGCTGGGCTGGTCGTTGGGCGGGCTGTTCGCGCTGCACGCCGCCGCCACCCAGCCGCAGGTGCGCGGGCTGGCGATGCTCGCGGCGACGCCGCGTTTCGTGCGCGGCAGCGACTGGCCGCACGCAGTAGAACCGCAGGTGTTCGAACAGTTCGGCCGCGATCTCGCCGAGGACTACCGCGGCACCCTCGAACGCTTCCTGGCGCTGGACACGCTCGGCTCGGCGCATGCGCGCGCCGAACTGCGCAGCCTGCGCGCCGCGCTCGACGCCCGCGGCGCGCCCGACCCGCACGTGCTGCAGGATGGCCTGACCCTGCTGGAGCGCACCGACCTGCGCCGCGCCCTGCCCGGCCTGCGCGTGCCCAGCCTGTGGATCGGCGGCCAGCGCGACCGCCTGGTCCCGCCGGCGGGCATGGACGCCGCCGCGGCGCTGGCGCCCAACGCACGCGCGCTGACCATCGCCGGCGGTGGCCACGCCCCGTTCCTCGGTCATGCCGACACCGTCGCCGAGGCGCTGCGCGGATTCCTGGCGACGCTGAACTAGCGGCGTCGCGCCGCGCGTTCCACGATGCTGTCGTAGGAGCGGCTTCAGCCGCGACGCGCCCGTTGCGTCGGGTCGCGGCTGAAGCCGCTCCTACAGGCGCTTGCGGCGAGCCCGCCGGGTGCACTGTGGGAGGGACTTCAGTCCCGACGCATTGCGCCATCGGAAAGCGCACACCGTCTCGTGCGTCGCGCGCTACATGACAGTTGACTCCCACAACGCATCACGCGACCCGCACCGACGTCAGAAAGACGCAAGCGTCT
Source organism: Xanthomonas sacchari (assembly GCF_024266585.1). NCBI lineage: Bacteria > Pseudomonadati > Pseudomonadota > Gammaproteobacteria > Lysobacterales > Lysobacteraceae > Xanthomonas > Xanthomonas sacchari. Next base: position 675,542 of record NZ_CP100647.1, on the reverse strand, counting down.
CCGCCCTGGGACTCAACTGTCGTGCCGCCGCGACAAGCGAAGCAGAAAGCCGGCCGACACCCTCCGTCGTCGGGACTGAAGTCCCTCCCACGAGGATGCCCGGCCCATCCCGTGGGAGCCACTCCAGTCGCCACGCATGGCAGCCAAACACAGCGCAGCGAACTCGCTCCTGCACTTGTCCTGCGCGCGCAACTGTCCTGCAGTCGCGGTGTGACGCTGGCCGCCGCAGCCACGATGTCCGATCATCGCGGCTCCTTCGAACCGGAGTGCAAGCATGGACCTGGGAATCGCCGGCAAATGGGCGCTGGTCTGCGCCGCGAGCAAGGGGCTGGGACTGGGCTGCGCGCAGGCGCTGGCCCGCGAGGGCGTGCACGTGACGATCGTGGCGCGCGGCCAGGCCGGGCTGGATAGGGCGGCGGCGCAACTGCGCGCGCTCGACGGCGGCGGCGAGGTGGTCGCGGTGGCGGCGGACATCGCCACCGAGGCCGGACGCGCCGCCGCACTGGCCGCCTGTCCGCAGGTCGACATCCTGATCAACAACGCCGGCGGCCCGCCGCCCGGCGATTTCCGCGAGTGGGAACGCGAGGACTGGCTGCGCGCGCTCGACGCCAACATGCTGGCGCCGATCGCGCTGATCCGCGCCACCGTCGATGCGATGCAGGCGCGCGGTTTCGGCCGCATCGTCAACATCACCTCGGCGGCGGTGAAGGCGCCGATCGACAGCCTGGGCCTGTCCAACGGCGCGCGTGCCGGCCTCACCGGCTTCGTCGCCGGGCTGGCGCGGCGCACGGTGGCGCACAACGTCACCATCAACAACCTGCTGCCGGGGCAGTTCGACACCGACCGGCTGCGCGGCAACATCGCCCACGCCGCACAGCGCGAGGGTATCGACCCCGCCGCGCTGGCCGAGCGCAAGCGCCGGCAGATTCCGGCCGGGCGCTTCGGCACCGCCGAGGAATTCGGCGCGGCCTGCGCCTTCCTGTGCAGCGCACAGGCCGGCTACCTGAGCGGGCAGAACCTGTTGCTCGACGGCGGCAGCTATCCGGGGACGTTCTGAAGCGCCGGGATTGGGGATTGGGGATTGGGGAGTCGGGATGCGCAGCCGCAGCTGCGCCACAGGTCGGCGCGAGGTGCGGAACGCGGTGATCCGCGTCCCACCGCTGGCCGCGGCGGGACGCGCGCGGCGATAATGCGCCGATGGATCCTTCCGCGTTCGACTCCCAGCACATCCGCCGCGCGTTCGCCCGTGCCGCCGCCAGCTACGACGCGGCCGCGGCCCTGCAGCGCGAGGTGCAGGGGCGCTTGCTGGAATCGCTGGACTACCTCGGCGACCGCGTGCCGCAGGTGGTGCTGGACGTGGGCAGCGGCCCGGCGCATGCCGCCGCGGCGATGAAGAAGCGCTGGCCGCGCGCGCAGGTGATCGCGCTCGACCAGGCCCTGCCGATGCTGCAGCAGGCCAAGCGCCAGGCCGGCTGGTGGAAGCCGTTCGGCCGCGTCTGCGCCGACGCGCGCGCGCTGCCGCTGGCCGAGCACAGCGTCGATGTGATCTTCAGCAATCTGTGCCTGCAGTGGGTCGAGGACCTGCCGGCGGTGTTCGCCGGCTTTCGCCGCGTGCTGCGCCCCGGCGGCCTGCTGCTGTGTTCCAGCTTCGGCCCGGATACGCTGATCGAGCTGCGCGAGGCCTTCGCCCAGGCCGACCGCACCACGCCGCACGTGAGCCACTTCGCGCCGATCGCGCAGTTCGGCGATGCGCTGATGCTGTCGGGCTTCCGCGATCCGGTGCTGGACCGCGACGTGTTCAACCTGACCTATCCGGACCTCGCCGCGTTGATGCGCGAACTGCGCGCGATCGGCGCCACCAACGCGCTGCAGGCGCGCCGCCACACCCTCACCGGGCGCGGCCGCTTCGCCGCCGCCAGCGCCGCCTACGAACCGCTGCGCCAGGCCGACGGCACCCTGCCCAGCACCTGGGAAGTGATCTACGCGCATGCCTGGGCGCCGCCGCCGGGTGCGCCGATCCGCGAGGGCGGCGGTGAGATCGCCGCGGTGCCGCTGTCAGCGATCCCGATCCGCCGCCGCGGCGACTGAGCCGGGCAGCACCCGGAACAGCACCCGCCCCTGGTAGGGCGTCCCCAGCGCCTGCGCCCGCGCGCCCTGCGCGGCGATGCGCGCGGCCACCTGCGGCCAGGCGTCGTCCTTGCACACCCACACGCGGTCGGCGCGGGGTTGCCGCAAGACCGTGGTCAGGTCGGCGTCGTACTCGGGACCGAAGCGCGGCGCATCGGGCAAGGCGTCCAGGCGGATCTTGCGCACCTGCGCGCCCAGTTCCAGGCGCAGGCCGTAGCGCGCCATGTCCTCGACAAACACCACCTCGCGCACCGGCGCGCCGGCACGCTGGGCGATCGCCTGCGCCCAGGCGCCGGCGTCCTTGTGCGTGGGCAGCAGCGCCAACGCCAGCGCGAGCGCCAGCAGCAGCCCGCACCAGCCCAGCAGCCACGGCCAGCGCCACGGCGCGCGGCCTTCCTGCGCGCGCTGCCACGCCGCCAGCAGCGCCAGCGGCACGAACAGCGGCAGCACGTACAGCGGCAGCCGCGAGCGCGACAGGCACAGCACCAGCAGCGGCAGCAGCAGCCACAGCGTCAGCAGCAGCGGCGCGGCCTGCTGCAGGCGCTGTGCCGGCGTGCACCACCACTGCCGCAACTGCCGCGGCAGTTGCCAGGCCCAGCGCGCCAGCGCCGGCGTCCACGGCAGCGTGCCCAGGACCAGGATCGGCGCATACGCCACCGCCCAGCCATACCACTGCGCGTTGCGCCCGAACGCATCGCTGGCCACGCGCTTGACCACCTCGTCGCCGACGAAGTACTGCAGCAAGCCGGGATGGCCATGGATCACCGCCAGGTACCAGGGCAGCGCCAGCACCGTGAACAGCGCGATGCCGGAGAGTTGCAGCGCGCGCCGTGGCGGCCCCGGCGTCACCGCGTTGAACAGCAGCAGGGCCGGCAACGGCAGCAACCCGGGCGGTCCCTTGGTCATGAACGCCAGCGCGAAACCGGCCCACATCGCCGCGATCCAGCGCTTGCCCTGGCCGGGCGGATGCGCCCGCGCTTCGACGAAGGCCCACACCGCCAGGGTCTCGCAGGCGGCGAGCAGGAAATCGGTGGAAATCCATTGCGCCGCGCCGAACGGCGCCAGCATGGTCGCGTAGAGCAGCGCGGCCTGCGCCGGCAGGTCGGGGCGCTCGGGGAACAACCGCGCGGCCAGGCGCCAGGCCAGCAACACGCACAGCAGGTAGGCCAACGCCGACGGCAGCCGCGCCGCCCACGGCGACGGCCCGAACACGGCGACGCTGGCGGCGATCGCCCAATAGGTCAGCGGCGGCTTGGTCCATTGCGCCACGTCCTGGCTGCGCCGGGGCGTGAGCCAGTCGCCGCTGTGCAGCATGTTCAGCGCGACATTGGAGTAACGGCCTTCGTCGGCGTCCCAGATCCCGCGCATGCCCAGCAGGGCCAGCGCGAGCGTGCAGGCCAGCAGCGCCACCGCGACGGCCGGGGAACGAAACAGCGCGCGCATCGGCGGTCCTCTCACTCGACGCGGCGACCATAGCCACCGCGCCTGCGGCCACCGATGACGGCGCGCGGACAGTTTTGCGACAGCGCGAACGCACCGGCCTCAGGCCGGCGCGCGGCTCAGGCGGAGACCTGCGCGATCCAGTCTTCCAGGTTGTAGTAGTTGCTGACCCGGGCGATCTTGCCGTCGCGAATGTCGAAGAACGCCCCACCCGGCAGCACGTAGCGCTGGCCGCGCGCCTCCGGCAGGCCGGTGTCGGTGTGGTGGTACTCGCCATGCACCACGTACTCGGCGGCGGCGCGGCGGCCGTCCTGCGCGGCCAGCACCACGATGTCGTGCAGTTGCTCGCGGTAGCTGGCGTTCATGCGCTGCAGAAAGGCGGCGAACGCGTCCTTGCCGGTCTCGCGCGCGCCCTGGTTGAGGTCGTGGGCGACGTCGTCGCTGAGCATGCCCAGCATGCCGTCCCAGTCGCCGCGGTTGAACGCCGCGTAATAGGCCTGGACCAGGGCGATGGCCTGGTCCTGCGCAGGAACTCCGTGGTTGCTCATGGCGGTCGCCCCTCCAGTCGTGGAAAGGCCCAATCATACGGGCTCGCCGCAACGCTCAGGCGGCCTGCTCCAGCAGGTCGCGATGGAAGAAGTACAGCTCCTGCAGCAGGAAGCGCCAGCGGGTCTGGAAGCTGCGGAAGCGGCTGCTCGGGGTCGACGACGCCAGCGCGTCGATCTGCAGTTCCTGGCACAGCCGCAGCGCCCGCGCCATGTGCAGCGGATCGCTGACCACGATGACCCGGTGCAGGCCGTGTTCGCGCATCAGCCGGCGCGCCTCGATCAGGTTCTGCCGGGTGGTGCGCGACACCGTCTCGATCAGGATCGCGTCGGCCGGCACGTCGTGGCGCAGCGCGTAGCGCCGGGCCACCTGCGACTCGGCGAAGCGCGCGCCGTTGCCGAAGCCGCCGGTGAAGATCAGGGTCGGCGCGTAGCCGCGCTGGTACAGGTCCAGGCCGTGGCGGATGCGCTCCTCGAACACCGGCGACGGCTTGGCGTCGTAGGCCGCCGCGCCAAGCACGATGATCGCGTCCGCCGGCGCCGCCTGGTCGCGGTCGCCGACCCAGACGATGTAGATCGCCACGCCCAGCAGCCACAGCCCCAGCAGCGCCGCCAGGCGCAGCAGCCAGCGCAGCCAGCGGAACCCGCCCCGCGCGCTCATGCCGCGCCCCACGGCAAGGCATCCAGGTCGACGTTGCCGCCGGACAGGATCACCCCCACCCGCCGCCCGGCGAAGCGCGCCGGCTGCGCCAGCACCGCCGCCAGGGCGATCGCCGAGGACGGCTCCACCACCTGCTTGAGCACCTGCCACAGCAGCCGCATCGCCGCCACGGTCGCCGCGTCCTCGACCACCATCACCTCGGCATGGCCGTGCAGCAGGGCGAAGTTCGGCTCGCCCAGGCTGCCGCGCAGACCGTCGCAGACGGTGTCCGGGACCATGTCCACGCGGCGCTCGCCGGCGGCCAGCGAGCGCGCGGTGTCGGCGGCGCCGGCCGGCTCGGCCAGCAGCAACTGCGCCTGCGGCGCCAGCGCCGACAGCGCCAGGCGGCTGCCCGCGGCCAGGCCGCCGCCGCCGACCGGCACCACCAGCAGGTCCAGTCCGCCGCTGGCGTCGAGCAGTTCCAGCGCCGCGGTGCCCTGGCCGGCGATCACCGCCGGATCGGCATACGGATGCACCAGGGTCGCGCCGGTGTCGCGCTGCACCCGCGCACACATCGCCTCGCGCGCGGCGATGGTCGGCGCGCAGCGCCACAGCGTGGCGCCGTGGCGGGCGATGTTGGCGAGCTTGGCCGCGACCGCGCCTTCGGGCACCACCACATGACAGCCGATGCCGCGGGTGCGCGCGGCCTGCGCCAGGGCCGCGCCATGGTTGCCTGAGGAGTGGGTGACGACCCCGCGGGCCGCCTGCGCCGGATCCAGCGCCCACACCGCATTGCAGGCGCCGCGGAACTTGAACGCGCCGCCGCACTGCAGGTGTTCGGCCTTGAAATACAGCTGCGCGCCGGTGGCGGCGTCCAGCGCCTGCGAACGCAGGACCGGGGTCGGCCGCGCATACGCGGCGATGCGTGCGGCGGCCGCCAGGACGTCGCCGAACTCGGGCAGAAAACGTGAGACCATGCGCGAAAGGGTAGCGTATCGTCGCCAACGTGCAGCGCCCGCGACCGGCGCAGGTGCGCCGCCGTTGCGCGCGACTTAAGCGTTCAAGTGCGGCGCGGGAAGTTAAGGGGGGATTCAATGCAACGGACCGAACCTGTCAGCCAGCCTGATGGAGGGCAAATGCCATGAAACTGAGCCTGATCTGCGCCGCTGGACTGCTGGCCGCACTGGGCGGCTGTGCCACCTACGATTACGCCGGAGGCGGCGACGGTGGCTACTACCGTGGCGCGCCCTCGGTCGAATACCGCTATCCGCCCGGTTACTCCGAGTACTACTCGCCGTACGGCGCGGTGCCCTACTACGGTTACGGCCCGGCGTATTACGGCTACTACGGCTACGGCGTGCCGTATTACTACTATCGCGGCTACGACGGCCCGCGCCACCGTCCACCGCCGCGCCCGCGGCCGGACGACGGCGGTTCGTCGCCGCCACCGCCCAGCGTGGGCGGTCGGGTGCCGACGCCGTGGCGCGACCTGGACCGCCTGCGCCGTCCGGATGCGCTCAATTCGGCGCCGCGGCCGCAGTCCATGCAGCCGCCCCGGCCGGTGATGCAGCGCCCTGAGGCGATGCCGCGGCCGCCGGCGCCCCGCCCCGGCAACATGGGGCGCAGCAATGGGACACGTCGCACACTCGAGCCCTGAGAAAGGGCTTGCGTTCGCCTGTCACAGCAAGCACTCTACGTCCTACGGGGTGACCGCCTGCGTCGCTTTATGACCCGAAGGGGTTGACCCCACCGTCTATGTCGATGTCCGACAGGGAAATCTGGATCCCCCCTGTTCCGGCCCTGTCGGGCGTCGGCGCCTCACAACGAAAAGCCCCGGTCCGCCGGGGCTTTTCGCGTTGGGGCCTTGTCGTTGCTGGCGCGCGCGCCGGCCGGCGGCGGAAAACGGGCATAAAAAAGGGCCGGTAGTCCCCCGACTACCGGCCCCCAGCTCCCCCAACGTGCGCGTGACTGGCCCCTGTTCCAATTCCAGTCATACGCCCCTGACGCATTGCCACGTTGGGTGCAGTGGGAATATCTGCAGATTGCGTGCCAACTTGAGGCCCAAATCTGCAATTTGTGATGCAACCGCTAAAATTCATGTCCACGCCCAGGGCGACCCCCGCCCGCAGCCCCCTGCCGCCGGTCCCGTGCCGGCCGACGAGACCCCGATGAGCGACTCCTTCTACCGCTATGACGTGATCGTGATCGGCGGCGGCCACGCCGGCACCGAAGCGGCGCTGGCGTCGGCGCGTGCCGGCGCGCGCACCCTGCTGCTGACCCACAACGTGGAGACGGTGGGGGCGATGAGCTGCAACCCGGCCATCGGCGGCATCGGCAAGGGCCACCTGGTCAAGGAGATCGACGCGCTGGGCGGGGCGATGGCCCAGGCCGCGGACCTGGCCGGCATCCAGTGGCGCACGCTCAATGCCTCCAAGGGCCCGGCGGTGCGCGCGACCCGCTGCCAGGCCGACCGCAGCCTGTACCGCAGCGCGATCCGGCGCCTGGTCGAGGCGCAGCCGAACCTGACCCTGTTCCAGGCGGCGGTGGACGACCTGGTGATGGACGGCGAGCGCGTGCGCGGGGTGCTGACCCAGACCGGGCTGCGCTTCGAGGCGGCGGCGGTGGTGCTGACCGCCGGCACCTTCCTGGCCGGCAAGATCCACATCGGCCAGACCCAGTACGCCGGCGGCCGCGCCGGCGATCCGCCGGCCACCGCGCTGTCGCAGGCGCTGCGCGACGGCCGCTTCGGCGTGGACCGGCTCAAGACCGGCACCCCGCCGCGTATCGACGGGCGCAGCCTGGACTACGCGGCGATGGAGGAGCAGCCCGGCGACGATCCACTGCCGGTGATGTCGTTCCTGGGCGAGGTCGCCCAGCATCCGCGCCAGGTCTCGTGCTGGATCACCCACACCACCGAGCGCACCCACGCCATCATCCGCGGCGCGCTGGACCGCTCGCCGCTGTACACCGGGCAGATCGAGGGCATCGGCCCGCGCTACTGCCCCTCGATCGAGGACAAGGTGGTGCGCTTCGCCGAGAAGGCCAGCCACCAGATCTTCGTCGAGCCGGAAGGCCTGGACGTGGTCGAGATCTACCCCAACGGCATCTCCACCTCGCTGCCGTTCGACGTGCAGCTGGAGCTGGTGCGTTCGATCCGCGGCTTCGAGCGCGCCCACATCACCCGCCCCGGCTACGCCATCGAGTACGACTTCTTCGACCCGCGCGGGCTCAAGGCCTCGCTGGAGACCAAGGCCATGCCCGGGCTGTTCTTCGCCGGGCAGATCAACGGCACCACCGGCTACGAGGAAGCGGCCGCGCAGGGCCTGATCGCCGGCCTCAACGCCGCGCGCCAGGTGCGCGGGCTTGAGCCGTGGTCGCCGCGCCGCGACCAGGCCTACATCGGCGTGCTGATCGACGACCTGATCACCCACGGCACCAGCGAGCCGTACCGCATGTTCACCAGCCGCGCCGAGTACCGGCTGCAGCTGCGCGAGGACAACGCCGACGCGCGCCTGACCGGCATCGGCCACGACCTGGGCATCGTCGACGAAACGCGCTGGGCGCGGTTCCAGGCCAAGCAGGAGGCGGTGGCGCGCGAGAACGAGCGCCTGCGCGGGCTGTGGGCCACGCCGGGCAACGCACTGGGCCGCGAGGTCGCGGCCACGCTGGGCGTGGCGGTGAGCCGCGAGACCACCGTGCTGGACCTGATCAAGCGCCCGGAACTGGACTACCCCGCGCTGATGCGGGTGCCGTCGCTGGGCCCGGGCGTGACCGATGCGCAGGTGGCCGAGCAGGTGGAGATCGGCATCAAGTACGCCGGCTACCTGGACCGCCAGCGCGAAGAGATCGCGCGCCAGCAGCGCCACGAGGACACCCCGATCCCGGCCGCGTTCGACTACGCGCAGGTGCGCGGGCTGTCGGCCGAAGTGCAGCAGAAGCTCGAGCGGGTGCGTCCGCAGACCGTCGGCCAGGCGCAGCGCATCCCCGGCATGACCCCGGCGGCGATCTCGCTACTGCTGGTGCACCTGGAACGCGCGCGGCGCAGCCGGGTGGCGTGATCGGTCGCGAACGCGCAGCGAGCGCAGCACTCGCGTAGGAGCGGCTTCAGCCGCGACCCGGGGTGCGTATCGGCAATGCCCCGTCGCGGCTGAAGCCGCTCCTACGGATGCGACGGACGCATGGTTCCAGGCGAGGCAGCGCGTGCCACCACCGGCGGCGATTGCCGGGAGGTGGTACGCGCTGCGATGGGGCTCAGTCCTGCGCGGGCACCGGCAGCAGGCGCTGGCGCAGCAGCAGCGCGGCCAGGTCCAGGGTTTCGCCGGCCACGCGCAGCACGCCGCCCATGTTGATGAAACCGTGGATCATGCCCGGGTAGATGCGCACCAGGGTTTCCACGCCCGCCTCGCGCAGGCGCTGCGCGTAGTGCAGGCCTTCGTCGTGCAGCGCATCGCGCTCGGCCAGCACCACCAGCGCCGGGGCGACGCCGGCCACGTCCGGCGCCACCACCGGCGAGATGCGCCAGTCCGACGCCAGCGACGGGTCCGGCAGCAACTGGCGGTCGAAGTAGCGCATCGCCGCCTCGGTCAGCGGCGGGATGCCGGCGTTGTGCACGCGCGAGGGGAAGGGGTTGTCCGGACGCACGTCGGTCAGCGGGTAGATCAGGACCTGGCAACGCAAGGCGATGCCGGCATCGCGCGCATCCAGCGCGGCGCTGGCGGCCAGGGCGCCGCCCATGCTGTCGCCGGCGATCGCCAGGCGCTGCGGATCGGCGCCGACCTCGCCCGGGTGCGCCGCCAGCCAGCGCAGCACCGCGATCACGTCCTCGATGCCGGCCGGCGCCGGGTGCTCGGGCGCCAGCCGGTAGTCCACCGCCAGCACCTGGCAGCCGGCGCGCGCGGCCAGTTGCCGGCACACGTCGTCGTGCGAGTCGAGGTCGCCGACCACGCCGCCGCCGCCATGCGCGTACACGCAGGTCGGGGCCGGACCGGCGTCGAGGCCGTGCGGGCGGTACAGGCGCAGCGGAACCGGCGCGGCCGGACCCGATGCCTGCAGGTCGCGAACCTCGGCCATCTCCGCGCGCGGGAAACCGAACTGCGCGGCGACGCCGCGCATCATCGCCCGCGCCTCGGGCAAGGGCAGTTCCTCCATCGGCGGCTGCCCGGACTGCTGCGCCAGGGCGAAGAAACGGACGACGTCTGGATCGAAATACATGGGTGGCCCTCCCGGGGCAGCTGCGCAAGCGGCGTCGAGCAAATTGTTATTGCCAATAACCATTTCCGCAAATAAGCGAACTGTAACGCGCATCACTACGCCTGGCGGGTCGGCGGCAGATGGCTGGTCGCACGTGCGCAGGCGCGCGCGCAATGCAGGCGTGGCAAGGCTTCGCGCGGTTTGCGGCGCGCGGTGGCCGGTGTCGCAAACGTGACTGCGCCGCATTGCAGCGCAACATGGGCGTGCGCGAAAGCGACTTCGCGCCAGGGTCTGTCGGCTGTTCCCGAGAGTGCGCCGGCATCCGCTGGCGTTCGCGGGGCGGGACGACAGCCCTAGTCGTCCTGCGCAGCGGCCTCTCGGCCCTGCTGGCGGATGATGGCTTCCTGCCGCGCGTCCTCGATCGAGGCGCGCACCGCGCGCACGTCGGCGCGGCGGGTGTCGAAGGTGAAGCGGCCGCTGAGCGCGCTGTCCGGGCGCAGCGTGCCCTTCTCGTACAGCGCCCACATCTCCTCGCCGTAGTGGGTGGCGTTGAGCTCGGGGGCGAAGCGGCCCAGGCAGTCGCGCAGGTTGTGCACATCGCGCAGCAGCATGGCGCGGGCGGCGTTGTTGCCGGCGGCGCTGACCACCTGCGGGAAGTCGATCACCACCGGGCCGTCGGCGCCGACCAGCACGTTGTATTCGGACAGGTCGCCGTGGACCAGGCCCAGGCACAGCATCCTGACCACGTCGCCGACCAACTGCGCATGAAAGGCCTGCGCCTGCGCCGGTTCCAGCTCGACTTCGCTCAGCCGCGGCGCGCTCTGCCCGTCGGCGTCGGTGACCAGCTCCATCAGCAGCACGCCGTGGAAGTAGCCGCGCGGCTGCGGCACGTGCACGCCGGCGTCCACCAACTGGTACAGGGTGTTGGCCTCGGTGTCCTTCCACGCCGCCTCCTGCTCGCGGCGACCGAACTTGCTGGCCTTGCCGATCGCCCGCGCCTGGCGGCTGCCACGGACCTTGCGCCCTTCCTGGTACTGCACGCGGGCCTGGAAGCTGCGCTGCGCCATGTCCTTGTAGACCTTGGCGCAGAGCACGTCGTCGCCGGCCTGGACTACATAGACTGCGGCCTCCTTGCCGCTCTTGAGCGGGCGCAGCACGCCGTCGATGACGCCATCGTCGATCAGCGGCTGCAGGCTCGGGGGGATCTTCATCGGTTGCGGCATACCTAGAGTGAGTCGCCGCGATTATGGCCCAAGCCTGGCGCGCTGCCCGGCGCGCTGGGGCGGTGTCGAGGGTGTCGCCAAGGCGCTGAAGAGGCGCCCGGGGCGTGCCTGCGGCCAGTGCGATGAAGGAGATGCGGCGCGCAAGCGTCCGGTATTTGTCTACGACGCCCGCCGAAGCATACCGCTACGTTCAGCTATGAAGATGGCGGCGTGAGGCTGGTCGTGGCGTGTGCCGCGGGGGCGCGCACGAGGCGTCGCCGGGGTCGGTGGTTGGAGAGCCGTCCGAGTGCCGTCGCGTCGGGACTGAAGTCCCTCCCACAAGGGATGCCTCCTGCGCCGGGTCACCTGGCGTCGCATGCCGTTGCGGACAGCCGGGTCCGGGCATGAAAACAGCGGCGCGGCGGCTGGCCGTGTCGGGTACCACGGGGATGTCGCACAGGGCCTCGCCTTGGTCGACCGTTGGACAGCGTCCAACTGCCATGCGTCGGGACTGAAGTCCCTCCCACGGGAGAGCGTCGCGCGTGGCGACGCTCCTGCTCGCTCAGGTCTGCCTCAAGCAGGCCTCAAGCTCGCCTCAGGCCTGCCTCGGTTCCAGCTCAGGGCGCGGCCGCGGCCTGGGCCTGGGCGTCGGCACCGCCGCCGAGCACCTGGTACAGGGTCACCCGGTTGCTGGCGTCCTGCAGGCGCAGCGCGATCAGCGCCTGCTGCGCGGCAAACAGCGACCGCTGCGCATCCAGCACCGGCAAGTGACCGTCCAGGCCGGCGCGATAGCGCGCGTCGGCCAGGGTATAGCTGCGCTGGCTGGCGTCGACCAGGGCCTGCTGCGCGCTCAGCTGCGCCTGCAGATGGTCGCGCGCGGCCAGGGCGTCGGCCACTTCGGCGAAGGCCGACTGGATCGCCTTCTCGTACTGCGCCACGGCGATGTCCTTGCCGAGCTTGGACGCGTCCAGCGAGGCCTTCAGCGCGCCGGCGTGGAAGATCGGCGCGGTGATGCTGGGCACGAACGACCAGGTGCGGCTGCCGGCCGAGAACAGCGTCGACAGCGCATCGCTGCTGCGGCCGGTCGACGCGGTCAGGCTCAGCGAGGGGAAAAATGCCGCGCGCGCGGCGCCGATGTCGGCATTGGCCGCCTGCAGGCTGTGCTCGGCGGCGAGCACGTCCGGACGCTGCAGCAACACCGCCGAGGACAGGTGCGCCGGCAGCGGCGCCAGCACGACACTGTCCTGCAGCGCCTGCGCCGTCGGCAACAGTGCCGCCTCCACCGGCGCGCCGACCAGCAGCTGCAGCGCATCGCGCGCCTGCGCCAACTGGGTGGCGGCGCTGGCCACGGCGACCCGCGCCGACGCCACGCTGGTCTGCTGCTGCGCCAGGTCCAGCCCCGACACGCTGCCGACGCCATGCTGGCGCTCGGTCAGTTGCAGGGTCTGCGCCTGGCTGTCCAGGGTCTGCTGCGCCAGCGCCAGTTGTTCCTGGTCCGCGCCCACGGTCAGCCACGCCGCGGCGACCTGGGCGACCAGGCTCAGGCGCACGCTGCGCTGGTTCTCGGCGCTGGACAGCCAGTTCTGCAGGGCCTCCTGGTTGAGGCTGCGCAGTTGCCCGAACAGGTCCAGCTGCCAGCTGCTCAGGCCGACCTGGACGGCGTCGTTGGTGGAGAGCTGGGAGACGCCATCGTCATTGCTGGCGGCGCTGCTGCGGCCGCGGCTCATGCTGGCGCTGGCATCGAACGAGGGCAGCTGCGCGGCGCGCTGGATGCGGTACTGCGCGCGCGCCTTGTCGATAGACAGCATCGCCACGCGCAGGTCGCGGTTGTTCTGCAGGGCCAGCGCGATGGTCTGGCGCAACCGCGGATCCAGGAACACCTGCTGCCAGTCCGGCATCGCCAGGGTGTCGGTGGCGGCGCCGGCGGCCGGCGCCGCATCGGCCGCGGCCAGGTCGGCCGGCACCGGCGCCACCGGACGCTGGTAGGTCGGCGCCAGGGTGCAGCCGGCCAGGACGAGCAGCGTGGCCGCCGCCACGCTCATGCGCGAGACGGCGCTCATGCCTGCACCTCCTCGGTGGCGGCCGGGCGGCCGGGGAACAGCCGCCGCACGATCACGTAGAACAGCGGCACGAAGAACAGGCCCAGGGTGATCGAGGCCAGGGTGCCGCCGGTGACGCCGGTGCCCAGCGAGTGCCGCGCGGCCGAGCCGGCGCCCTTGCTGAACACCAGCGGCAGCACGCCGAGCAGGAACGCCAGCGAGGTCATCAGGATCGGCCGCAGGCGCATCTGCACCGCGTGCAGGGTGGCGGCCAGCAGGCTTTCGCCGCGGTGTTCGAGGTCGCGCGCGAACTCGACGATGAGGATGCCGTTCTTCGCCGCCAGGCCCACCGTGGTCAGCAGGCCCACCTGGAAGTACACGTCGTTCTCCAGACCACGCAGGGTCATCAGCAGCACCGCGCCGAACACGCCCACCGGCACCGCCAGCATCACCGCGAACGGGATCGACCAGCTCTCGTACAGCGCCACCAGGCACAGGAACACGAACAGCAGCGAGATCGCGTACAGCGCCGGTGCCTGGTTGGCCGACAGCTTCTCCTGGTAGGCCATGTCCGACCACGCGTAGCCGAAGCCGTGCGGCAGCTGCTTGCTCAGTTCGGCCATCTCGTCCATCGCCGCGCCGGAGCTGACCCCGGGCACCGCCTGGCCGGTCAGTTCCATCGCCGACACGCCGTTGTAGCGTTCCAGCGCGGCCGGCGCGCTGGTCCAGTGCGAGCGGGTGAAGGACGACATCGGCACCATGTCGCCGCCGCTGTTGCGCACCGTCCAGCGGTCCAGATCCTGCGGCGCCATGCGCGCCTGCGCATCGCCCTGGACGAAGACCTTCTTGATGCGGCCCTTGTAGATGAAGTTGTTGACGAAGTCGCCGCCGAGCGCGCTGTTGAGCGTGGCGTTGATGTCGCCCGGGTCCACGCCCAGCGCCTGCGCCTTGGCGTCGTCGATCTTCACCGCATACACCGGCGCGTCCTCCAGGCTGGCGTAGCGCACGTTCATCAGCTTGGGATCGTGCTGGGCCAGGCGCAGCAGCTTGTCGCGCGCGGCGACCAGGGCGGCATGGCCGGCGCCTTCGTAGTCCATCAGCTCGAAGGTGAAGCCGGAGGCGTCGCCCAGGCCGGTGATCGCCGGCGGCGAGGTCACGAACAGTTCCGCATCCGGCACGTCGGCCAGCGCCTTGTTCAGATGATCGGCGATGGTCGCCGCGTCGTCGTCGCGGTCGTCCCAGTCCTTCAGGCGGATGAAGGCCATGCCGACGTTCTGGCCGGCGCCGGTGACACTGAAGCCGGCCGAGGACAGCACCGAGCGCACGCCCGGGTCCTTCAGCGCGGCCTTGGTCAGCCGGTCGGTCACCGCCAGGGTCTGCTCCAGGGTGGAGCCGGCCGGCAGCTTGACCAGCACGTTGAGCATGCCCTCGTCCTCGTCGGGCAGGAACGCACCGGGCAGGCGCCACAGCAACAGCCCGGTGACCGCGAGCAGCAGCGCGTAGGCGATCAGGCCCAGCGCGCGCCGCCCCAGCACCCGCTCGACCAGCGCGCGGTAGCGCTCGGACAGGTGCCGGAAGCGGGTGTTGAACCAGACGAAGAACCAGCCCAGGCGGCCGTGCGAGCCGATCGGCGCCTCGCCCTGGTGCAGCGGCTTGAGGATGGTCACGCACAGCGCCGGGGTCAGGGTCATCGCCACCAGCACCGACAGGATCATCGAGGCGGCGATGGTGATCGAGAACTGCCGGTAGATCACGCCGGTGACGCCGTTGAAGAACGCCATCGGCACGAACACCGCGGTCAGCACCAGCACGATGCCGACCAGGGCGCCGCCGATCTGCTGCATCGAGCGCAGCGTGGCTTCCTTCGGCGGCAGGCCTTCCTGGCCCATGACCCGCTCCACGTTCTCCACCACCACGATGGCGTCGTCGACCAGCAGGCCGATCGCCAGCACCATCGCGAACATGGTCAGGGTGTTGATCGAATAGCCGAACGCGGCGAGCACGCCGAAGGTGCCCATCAGCACCACCGGCACGGCGATGGTCGGGATCAGCGTGGCGCGCCAGTTCTGCAGGAACAGGTACATCACCGCCACCACCAGCAGCACCGCCTCGATCAGGGTGATCACCACCTCCTTGATCGAGGTGGTGACGAACGGCGTGGTGCTGAAGGCGATGTGGTAGTTGTAGCCGTGCGGCCAGTACTGCTTGAGTTCCTGCAGGCGCTTCTCGATCGCCTCGGAGGTCTCCACCGCGTTGGCGTCGGAGTTGAGCTCGATGCCCAGCGAGGCCGAGGGCTTGCCGTTGAAGCGGGTGATGCTGTCGTAGGTCTCCGGGCCCAGACCGATGGTGGCCACATCCGACAGGCGCACGGCCGCGCCGCTGGCATCGCTCTTGAGCACGATGGCGCCGAACTGGGCCGGGGTCTGCAGGCGGCTGCGGGTGGTCACGGTGGCGTCCAGGCGCTGCCCGCGCAGCGCCGGCTGGCCGCCGATCTCGCCGGCGGACACGTCGGTGTTCTGCGACTGCAGCGCGTTCTCCACATCGGACGGCATCAGCGCGTACTTGCGCAGCTTCTCCGGGTCCAGCCAGATGCGCATGGCGTATTCCGAGCCCAGCGGCTGGATGTTGCCGACGCCGCTGACGCGGCTGATCTGGTCGTCGATGTTCGATTCCATGTAGTTGGCGACATCGAAGTTGTCCATGCTGCCGTCGTCGGAGGTGAACGCCACCACCTCGAACAGCGAGCCGCTGGACTTGGTGATGACCAGGCCGTTCTGCTGCACCGCCTGCGGCAACACCGACATCACCGACTGCAACTGGTTCTGCACCTGCACCTGCGCGGTGTCGGCGTTGGTGCCGGTCTCGAACACCAGGTTGACCTGCGCGGTGCCGTCCGAGGCGCTGGTGGAGGTCATGTACAGCAGGTGGTCCAGGCTCTGCTGCGACTGCTCGATCAGCTGGGTGACGGTGTTTTCCACCGTCTGCGCCGAGGCGCCGGTGTAGGTGGCGCGCACGGTGATGGTGGGCGGCGCCATGTGCGGATAGCGTTCGACCGGCAGCCCATGGATGGCCAGCATGCCGATCAGGACGATGACGATGGCCATGACCCAGGCCACCACCGGGTGGTTGACGAAGAAGCGCGACATGCGGGAGTCCTCAGTCGGCCTGGGCGTCGTCGCCCGGCAGCGCCGGCGCGGCATCGAGTTGGGCGGCGGTGACCGGATACGGCTGCGCCGGCTTGCCGAGTTCGGCGCGGCTGCCGTTGACCACGATCAGGCGCTCGCCCGGCTTGAGCCCGGACTCCACCACCCAGTCGTGGCCGATCGCCTCGCCGGTGCGGATGTGGCGCTCCACCACCTTGTTCTGCGCGTCGAGCAGCTTGACCAGCGGCTCGCCCTTGCTGTCGCGGGTCACCGCCTGCTGCGGCACCAGCACCGCGCCCTGGTCGGTGGCCATCGGCAGCACCGCGCGCAGGTACATGCCCGGCAGCAGCAGGTGCTCGGGATTGGGCACCACCGCGCGCAGGGTGACGTTGCCGGTGCCGGCGTTGACCTGGGTGCCGACGAACTCGAGGGTGCCGGCGTGCGGATAGGTGCTGCCGTCCTCCAATCGCACCTTGACCTGCGCCTTGCCGTCGATGGCGTGGATCTGCCCGGCATCGAGCTGGCGGCGCAGCGCCAGCATCTGCGTGCTGGACTGGGTGACGTCCAGGTAGATCGGGTCCAGCCGCTGGATGGTGGTCAGCGCCGCGTCCTGCGCGGCGGTGAGCAGCGCGCCGACGGTGTAGGCGGAGGTGCCGATGGTGCCGGAGATCGGCGCGGTGATGCGGGTGTAGTCGAGGTTGATCCGCGCCGCCTGCAGCGCCGCCTTGGCCGCGACCACCGCGGCCTCGTCCTGGCGCAGGGCGGACAGGGCGTCGTCGGCGTCCTGCTTGCTGGCCGCGTCCATGTCGGTGAGGGTGCGGGTGCGCTCGGCCTTGGGCCGCGCGCTGGCCAGCGCCGCCTCGGCCTGCACCAGGTTGCCGCGGGCGATGTCGTAGGCGGCCTGGTACGGCGCCGGATCGATCAGGTACAGCGGCTGCCCGGCCTTGACCTCCTGCCCCTCCTGGAACAGGCGCTGGCGCAGCAGCCCGCCGACCTGAGGGCGCACGTCGGCGGTCTCGTAGGCCACGGTGCGGCCGGCCAGGGTGCGCTCCACCGGCAGGGTATGCGCCCCCAGGGTCAGCACCCCCACCCGCGGCGGCGGCGCGGCCGCCGGCTTGTCGCCGGAGCAGCCTCCGGCCACGGCAATGGCCAGCAACAGGGCACAGCGAACGGGACGACGAGGCGCCATCAGGAGGTCGGACATGGGAGTGCGGCTGGGAAGAAACGCGCAACGCTACTCTACGGATGTGTCGCATCGCACCATCCCTGTAACGGTGCGTTGTACGGCCTTCACCAAGGTCGGAGAAACGTCGGAAGCGGCACGCAGCGTCGCGCCGGCGAACCGCGGCATTCGTTCTATTACCGAACACAAATGCGATAATCGCCCACGTTGTCGACGTGCTTCCGGGCCGCGGCATGCCATCGTGCGCACACCCCGTCCTCGCCGCCGTCGTGGCCGGCCGCGGGCGCCGCGCGCCTACCCTGCAGAGGATCGAAAACGTGCAAACCCAATCGGATGTGTCGGCCGGCGGCCGGATCGTGCTGTGGAGCGTCGGCCTGCTGCTGGCGCTGATCGGGCTGGCGCTGCTGGTCGGCGGCATCCGCCTGGCCACGCTCGGCGGCAGCGTCTACTTCCTGGCGATGGGCGCGGCCTGCGTGGCCGCGGCGCTGCTGGTGCTGCGGCGGCGCCCGGCCGGCGCCTGGCTGTACGCGCTGGCCTTCGTACTGAGCGTGGCCTGGGCGTACTGGGACGCCGGCCTGGCGTTCTGGCCGCTGGTGTCGCGGCTGATGATGCCGGCGGTGCTGGCGCTGCTGGTCGCCCTCGCCTACCCGACCCTGCGCCGCGCCCGCGGCCTGCCCGGGGGCCGCGGCGCCTATGCGCTGGCGGCGGTGCTGGCGCTGGCCTGCGCCGGCGGCCTGGCCGGCATGTTCGTGCCGCATCCGCCGGTGGTCGCCAGCGGCCCCGGACCGGCGCCGGTGCCGGTGACCCCGGCGCAGGCGCAACGCGACTGGAGCCACTACGGCAACACCGCCGGCGGCAGCCGTTTCGCCGCGCTGGACCAGATCGGCCGCGGCAACGTCGACCAGTTGCAGGTGGCCTGGACCTACCGCACCGGCGACATCGCCGTCAGCGACGGCAACGGCGCCGAGGACCAGACCACCCCGCTGCAGATCGGCGAGACACTGTTCGTGTGCACCCCGCACAACAACGTCATTGCGCTGGACGCCAGCAGCGGCCGGCAACTGTGGAAGCGCGAGATCAATGCGCAGTCCTCGGTCTGGCAGCGCTGCCGCGGCCTGGCCTACTTCGATGCCGACGCGGCGCTGGCCCAGCCCAGCGCCGCCAACGCGTCGCCGGTGGCGGCGGCGGTGCTGCCGGCCGGCGCGAACTGCCGGCGGCGCGTGCTGACCAACACCATCGACGCGCGGCTGATCGCGCTGGACGCGGACACCGGCGCGTTCTGCACCGGCTTCGGCCAGAACGGCCAGGTCGACCTGAAAGCCGGCCTCGGCGCCGCGCCGGATCCGTTCTACCAGTTGACCTCGGCGCCGACCGTGGCCGGGACCACGGTGGTGGTCGGCGGCCGCGTCGCCGATAACGTGCAAGCCGACATGCCCGGCGGCGTGATCCGCGGCTTCGACGTGATCACCGGCGCGCAGCGCTGGGCGTTCGATCCCGGCAACCCGCAGGACACGCAGCCGCCGGCGCCGGGCAAGACCTATGTGCGCAGCACCCCCAACGTGTGGGCGCCGATGTCCTACGACGCCGCCTCCAACACCGTGTTCCTGCCGATGGGCAGCCCGTCCACCGACCTGTACGGCGCCGAGCGCACCGCGCTGGACCACCGCTTCGGCGCTTCGATCACCGCGCTGGACGCCAGCACCGGCAAGGTCAAGTGGGTCTACCAGACCGTGCACAACGACCTGTGGGACTTCGACCTGCCGATGCAGCCGAGCCTGATCGACTTCCCGATGGCCGACGGCCGCCGCGTGCCGGCGCTGATCATCGGCACCAAGGCCGGCCAGCTGTACGTGCTCGACCGCGCCACCGGCAGGCCGCTGACCGACGTCCGCGAGGTGCCGGTCAAGGCCGCCGACATCCCGCACGAACCGTATGCGCTGACCCAACCGCTGTCGGTGGGCATGCCGCAGATCGGCACCAAGCACCTGCGCGAAGCGGACATGTGGGGCGCCACCCTGCTGGACCAGATGCTGTGCCGCATCGCCTTCAAGAAGATGCGCTACGAAGGCCTGTACACCGCGCCCGGCACCGACGTGTCGCTGAGTTTCCCCGGCTCGCTGGGCGGCATGAACTGGGGCGGCCTGTCGGTCGACCCGGTGCACGACGTGGTGTTCGCCAACGACATGCGCCTGGGCCTGTGGGTGCAGATGATCCCGCAGAAGGCCGAGAAGGCGGCCGCCTCCAGCGGCGGCGAGGCGGTCAACACCGGCATGGGCGCGGTGCCGCTGAAGGGCACGCCGTACGCGGTCAACAAGAACCGCTTCCTGTCGGCGCTGGGCATCCCCTGCCAGGCGCCGCCGTTCGGCACGCTCAGCGCGATCGACCTGAAGACCCGCCGCATCGCCTGGCAGGTGCCGGTGGGCACGGTGCAGGACACCGGCCCGCTCGGCTTCAAGATGCACCTGCCGATTCCGATCGGCATGCCGACCCTGGGCGGCACCCTGGTCACCCAGAGCGGCCTGGTGTTCATCGCCGGCACCCAGGACTACTACCTGCGCGCCTACGACAGCGGCACCGGCAAGGAACTGTGGAAGGCGCGGCTGCCGGTGGGCAGCCAGGGCGGGCCGATGACCTACCTCTCGGCCAAGAACGGCAAGCAGTACGTGGTGATCACCGCCGGCGGCGCGCGGCAGTCGCCGGACCGCGGCGACTACGTGATCGCCTACGCGCTGCCGGACGCCAAGTAGGAACACGCCGCACCATTGCCACCCGCGCGCGGTGGCAATGGCTGGCCCCGCGTCCTTGGGGCCTCAGGGCGCCTCGACCGGGCGCAGCATGGTGGCCGGCACCGCGATGCCGGGCACCGAGAACGCACAAGTTCCATGCCCACCACGTCCGAGGATCCGGAAGGTGGGGGGCAGATGCGCGACGCTGGCACGGTGCCAGCACACGGCGCCTGCAGTGCCCGTCCAGCGCTGGAATTGGTGGTCGCCGAACGTCACCGCCGCCACATTGGTCCCGGCGCCGGGCAGCGGCGCCGAGGGAGCGACACAGGCCAGGCCGGCACCGCCAGCGCCGTCAAGCGCGTTGTTCTCGGAGGTTGGCGCAGCGCGCGCCCGGCGGGTCGCCCTGGCTTCAACGCGCTGGCTGCAGCCGCATCGTCAACACCGCGGCAATGGCCACCAGCAGCGGCAACGCCAGCACGTAGTACAGATTGGCCGGCTGCCAGCCGGCGTCGACCAGCACGCCGACGGTCATCGGCGAGAGGATCGCGCCGACGCGGCCGATGCCGATCGCCCAGCCCAGGCCGGTGGTACGCACGGTCGGCTCGAACACGATCGGCGCCACCGCATACAGGCCGGCCATCGAGCCGAACAGCGCCGCGCCGATCACGAAGGCCACCGGGAAGGCCAGCTGCAGCTGCGCGCCCAGCGTGGCGAACACCACCATCCCCAGTGCGGCGATCAGGAAGCTGGCCGCGGTCAACCGCGGCAGCGCGAAGCGTGCGGCCAGAGCGCCGAACACCGCGCCACCGACGATGCCGCCCAGGTTCAGCAGCACGCCGCCGGTGACGCCCTGTTCGGCCGACAGCCCGGCTTGCACCAGCAGCTTGGGCGTCCAGCTCAGCACGAAGTAGAAGGCGAACATGTGCATGAAGAAGCCCAGCGCGATCAGCACGCTGTTGCGACGCAGGCGCGGGGTGAACAGCGCCGCGTAACCCGCCTTCTCCTGCACCGGCGGCCGCGGCGGCAGCGCGTCCAGCGTCGGTGCGCGCATGCGCGCCAGCAGCGCGTTGAGCCGCGCCAGCGCATCCGGCGGGCGCCGGCTGAGCAGGAAATCCAACGATTCGGGCAGCAGCGCCAGCACCACCGGGATGCACAGCAGCGACGCGAGGGCGCCGAACAGGAAGGCCGCGTGCCAGCCCCAGCGTTCCAGCAGCGCCGCGGCGACCAGCCCGCCGAGCGTGGCGCCGATGGGATAGCCGGTGGCCTGCAGCGCAACCGCGGTGCTGCGCCACTTCGGGCTTGCGTATTCGGCGGTGATCACGCCCACGCCGGCAAGCATGCCGCCGATGCCGATGCCGGTGAACACGCGCAGCACGGCCAGTTGCCAGATGTTCTGCGCCAGCGCCGAGGCGGCCATGCCGACGGTCAGGATCGCCAGGCAGCACAGGATCATGTTGCGGCGGCCCCAGCGGTCGGCCAGCGGCGCCAGCAGCAGCGAGCCCAGCGCCATGCCCACCAGCCCGGCGCTGAGCGCGATCCCCAGCAGCTTGCCGGACAAGTGCCAGGCCTCCGACACGTGCGGGGCGATGAACGCCATCACCATCACGTCGAACCCGTCCAGCATGTTCAACAGCACGCAGACCGCAATGGCCGTCCACTGGAAACCGCTCATGCGCTCCAGGACCAGGGCGGTGGGCGGGGCGGCGGCATGGCTCATGGCAACACTCCTGCTAGAACGGCGAACGAGAACCGCAGCGTCGCGGGCTTACTTGGGGGGCGCGGCGGCATGCAGCGCGTCGAGCGCCTGCCGCAACCGCACCGCGTCGATCTGCCCCGGCGCCGAGGCGCTGCCGAGCATGCCGAAGGTCAGGCTCTGCCCGAAGGTGCCGCCGGACAGCCGCGACACCGCGCCCAGCGGCCCCATCGCCATGGTCAGCAGCGGCTGGCCGCTGCGCTGGCGCATCTGCCAGGTGGCGTCGAGCAGATGCAGCACGTCGCCCGGGTCGCGCGGCATCACCGCGATCTTCAGCACGTCGGCGCCCAGCGCCTGCTGGCGCTGCAGCCGCGCCACCATCTCGGCCACCGGCGGGGTGGCGTGGAAGTCGTGGCTGGACATCACCACGTACACGCCTTGCCGGTGCGCGTGCTGCACCAGCTGCCGCACCACCGCCGGGTCGCGGAACATCTCCACGTCGAGCAGGTCGGCGAAGCGCGCGTCCAGCAGCCGCGCGTACAGCGCGCCGTAGGCGGCATCGTCGAGCGGCACCGCACCGCCCTCGGCGTTGGTGCGGAAGGTCAGCAGCAGCGGCTTGCCGTGCAATGCCTGCGCCAGGCGCGGCCCCAATGCCGCCAGCGCCGCCGCGTCGGTGGCGCCGTCCATCAGGTCGATGCGCCATTCGGCCATGTCCGCATCCGGCGAGGCGGCGATGCGCTGCGCCTGCGCCAGCGCCTGCTCGGCGTCATGGGCGGTGATCGGCACGATGATCTTCGGCAGGCCGGTGCCGATGGCGAGCCCGCGGATCTGCAGCAGTTGCGGCGCCGGCAACGGGGCCGCCGCGGGCGCTGACGCGGGCGCCGCTGCCGGAAGCGCCGCGGGCGCGGCCTGCAACGGCGACGCCAGCAGCAGACCGGCGCAGCACAGGAACATCAGTCGTGGTGGAAACAGGGGCATCGGGATCGGCCTGGGCAAGGAGGCGCGCAGCGCGCGCTCAGAAGGTGAGCTTGACCTGCAGCCCCACCGCCAGCGCGTTGTCGGTGCGCGCATAGGCGAAGGTGCCGGGGTTGACGATGTACTGCACATCCGGCCGCAGCATCAGCCACGGCGTCAGCTGCGCGCTGTAGGACAGTTCGTAGAGTTCCTCGGCGGTGTCGAGCGCGAACACCGGCGCGTCCGGCGGCACGCCGGCATCGAGCAGCGCCGCGCGCCGCGCGTCGAGCAGGCGATGGTTGATGTCGGCGCCGACGTAGCCCAGGGCGATGCGGTCCTGGCTGCGCCGGCCGATGCCCTGGTACACCCCGCCCAGCGCGTACCAGCGGGTGATCTGCGCGGTGGCGCGGTCGGACACCATGTACTGGGCGAAGCCGGTGAGGCCGCGCCCACGTTCGCCACCGGGCGAGTAAAGCTTCTGTTCGACCAGCAGGTAGGCGCCGTCGCGGCCGGTGGTGGCGCGCGGATCCAGGCCCTTGCGCGGCACCCGCGAGGAGTCGTAGTAGCCGCCGAACTTGTAGGTGCCCGGATAGGCGCCGCCGGCGCCCGGCGTCCAGGTCAGCTCCACGGGGAACAGCGAGCCGGTGGTGCCGCGCGCGGCCAGGTCGAACGCGGTGTGCACGTTGTTGTTGGTGCGGGGATTGACCTGGAACCAGCCGACCCGCAGGTTCGCCGCCGGCGTCAGTTGCTGCGCCACCTCCGCGCCCCAGCGCGCGTTGGGATAGTTGTACCAACCGCTGTTGCCGGACATCGCCAGCGGATGCGCGCAGAACGCGGCGTTGACGAAGTTGGTCAGCAGCGTGTGCGCGCCGAACTGGTTGCCCATCGCATAGAAGCCGGCCTTGACGTAGGAACGGCCGTCGTTGAAGCGGCGGTCGTAGCTCAGTTCGGTCAGCCGGGTGAACTGGCCGCCGTAGGCTTCCTGGATCGGGAAGCGGTTGCCGAGCAGGTCGGCCGAGGTGCTGCGGCCGCGGCGGTCGTTGAGGGTCACATGCACTGTGCCGCCGTCCCAGCCGGCCAGTTTCGCCAGGTCCAGGTCCACGCCCATCCGCACCTGCTGCGCATAGCGCGCGCCGCGCTCGCCGCGGCCGCCGTCGACCAGGCCCATGGCTTCGCCGACATAGTCGCCGCGCACGTTGACGCCGCGCCGCAGCCAGTCGCTGCGCACGCCGTCCCAGTCGCCGCTGAAGGTGCTGTGCGCCAGGTCGGTGGCGTCCTGCGCGGCGGCGCCGGACGGGGCGAAGGCGACGGCCGCGGCCAGCAGCGACCAGACCGGCAACGACGGCAGGCGTCGCACCGCGCGAGCGCCGGCGGGAGCGACACGGCTCACGGCGCCACCGCCAGCGGCGCGCTCAGCGGCGAGGTCGCGCCATCGTCGCTGGTGACGGTGGCGGTGAGCGTGGCCAGATCCGCGCTGTCGGCCTCCAGCGGCAGCGCGAAGCGGCCCTGCCCCTGCGCATCCACCGACGCCTCGGCACGGCCGAGATAGCGTTCGGCTTCGTCGTCGCCAGGGCGGCGGTTGCCGAACAGTTCCACCGTGTACAGGTGACCGGGCCGGCCGGTGAAGGTCCCCTGCACCTGCGGCACGCCCGCGCCGCGTTCGATCGCGCGCAACTGCGGGGCGGCCTGGCCGAAGTTCGGCGGCGGCTGGCAGCCGTCCGCGGCGGCGGCGCCGCAGATCGCCGCGCGCTTGCGCGGGTCCGGATCGACGCCGATGCCGCGCGAGCCGACGAAGGCCGCGTGTTCCAGGCCGGGCACGCCGAACACGATGGCGCCGCGCGGCTGGCCCGGTGCGCAGGCGCCGCCGGCGAAACAGCGCTCGATCTTCAGGCCGTTGCCGGAGAGCAGGTTGGCGCTGAACCGGTTGGGTTCGCTGCGCGGCTGCGGACGCACCGCGATGCCGATGCCGTTGCCGACCAGGCGGTTGCCCTCGATCAGGTTGTCGCGGCCGCTGACGCTGACCCCGATCGAATTGCCGGCGAAGTCGTTGTCGGCGATGGTGTTGCGGTTGCCCCAGTTGATCTGCAGCCCGTCGGAATAACGCTCGAACCGGTTGCGCAGCACGGTGTTGTCGTTGCCCCACAGGATCTCGATGCCCTGCGAGGGCTCGGGGTTGGCATCGGTGGAGTGGAACAGGTTGTCGGCCACCAGGTTCCAGGCCGCGCCGCGGGTCAGTTCCAGGCCGTCGCCGTTGTCGAGGAAGGTGTTGCGCACGATGCGGTTGCGTACCGTGGTGGTGGCGGTGGACTGGCCGTTGCCGTCGTCGCCGGTCAGCATCACCCCGGCGCCGCCGTGGTTGGCGACGATGCGGTTGTCGCGCAGCACATTGTCGCTGGCGCGGTTGATCAGCACGCCGATGCAGAAGTTGCGGATCTCCAGGCCGCTCAGCTCCACGCCATGGGTATCGCGCAGCACCAGGCCGGGCAGCGTGGTGCTGCGCACGTTGGTGCCGAACTGGCCCTTCTCCGCGCCCGGGCAGGCGGCGGTGCCCTTGCCCTGGATGTAGCCGGCGCCGTCGATGGCGATGTACTGGCCGTCGTGCGCCCGTGCCAGGCCGACCACCTGCAGCGGCCCCTGCAACGCCGGCAACGGCGCGCGCGGGCGGATCACGTAGGACGGCGCGCCGACCGCGGCGATCTCGATGCGGTAGCGGCCGGGCGCCTGGTTGGCGGTGGTGATCGCCCAGCGGAGGGAGCCCGGGGCATCGTCGTCGGCATAGCGGTCCACGGTCAGCACGCTGGGCGCCGGCGGCACCGGCTCGGCCTGGTAGGCGCGCACGGCGCCGGGAAGCAGGGCCGCGAGCAGGGCCAGGCCGCGGGAAAACGCACAGGACATGCACCATCTCCAACAGAATCGGGACCGCGCCGGCGGCGGGCGGCGACGGCACGGCGGCCATCTGCGCACACGTCGTGCGCTGCCAGGCGCCGGAACAGCGGCAACGCTAGTTTTATCGCACTGCACCATTCAAGTGCGAATATCGATTGGCAGTGCGTTTATCGCACAAACGCCCGCAAGGCCCCGTCCTTGCGGGCGTTCCGAAGGCGGCAACCGGCGCCGGGCGCCACGCTATCATCGGCGCCCGCGTGGCCGCCGGCCGCCCACCGCCGGAGAGCGCCATGTCCCCGCTTCGCCCCTACCTCGACAAGACCCCGCAACTGGGCGCACGCGTCTATGTGGATCCGGCCTGCACCCTGATCGGCGACGTGGTGCTGGAGGACGACGTGTCGGTATGGCCGGGCACGGTGATCCGCGGCGACGTCAATTACGTGCGCATCGGCGCGCGCAGCAACATCCAGGACGGCACCATCATCCACGTCAGCCACCACAGCCCGTTCAACGCGGCCGGCTATCCGACCCTGATCGGCGCGGACGTGACCGTCGGCCACGGCACCATCATCCACGCCTGCACCATCGAGGACCTGTGCCTGATCGGCATGGGCGCCTGCATCCTCGACGGCGCCACGGTGAAGAAGTACGGCTTCGTCGGCGCCGGCGCGGTGGTCGGCCCGGGCAAGACCGTCGGCGAAGGCGAGCTGTGGCTGGGCAATCCCGCGCGCAAGGCGCGCATGCTCAGCGACAAGGAGATCGAGAGCCTGCACTACTCGGCGCAGCACTACGTGCGGCTGAAGGACCGCTATCTGGGCGCGGCCGCGGCGGCGTCGGAGTAGCCGCCACCGCTACTCCGCCGCCAACGCCAGCAACGCGCGGCCGATCGGGCGCGGCGTCTCGCTGCGCAGCACCACGCTGGTGGTCACCGCACCGAAGCGCGCCAGGGCATCGATGACCGGCTCCAGTTGCGCCGGCGCAGGCACCAGCACGCGCAGCACGAAGCAGTCCTCGCCGGTGACCCGGTGCACGTCCAGCACCTGCGGCATCTGCGCGAACAGTTGCAGGCACGCGCCGATCTGCGCATGCGTGGTGCGCAGGCGGACGATCGCCGAGGTCGCCAGGCCCAGCGCGCGCGGATCGACACGCGCGGTGTAGCCGGTGATCACGCCCTGTTCCTCGAGCCGGCGCACGCGCTCGGACATCGCCGGCTGCGACAGGCCGATGCGCCGCCCCAGCGCCGCCAGGGCAATGCGGCCGTCGCACTGCAGCGCCTCCAGGATCGCGTAATCCAGCGCATCGCCCCGCCAGGTTTTCGCCGCCACTCGCTTCGCCCCCTCGTCATGCACCGTGGATTCATCGGAAAACCGCCGCTTGCGCCGATGCATCGCCATGGCGGTGCCAGGCAGGCAGCGCGACACTCACGCTTTCCTCCAACGGAGCGTAGCGCATGCAGGACGTGGTGATCGTGCCGGGCATCGGCGACTCGGGGCCGGAGCACTGGCAAACCCTCTGGCAGCAGCACGACCCGCGCATGCGCCGGCTGCAGCCGGCGTCGTTCGCGCACCCGCAACTGCACGACTGGCTGAGCGCGCTCGACCGCTGCGTGCAGCACTGCGCCACACCGCCGCTGCTGATCGCGCACAGCCTGGGTTGCCTGCTGGTCGCGCATTGGGCCGCGCGCGCCGAACGCCTGCCGCGCGGCGCCTTCCTGGTTGCGGTGCCCGATCCGCACAGCGCCGCGTTCCCGCATGCGCACGCGGCCAGTTTCGTCCCGGTGCCGGTCGCACCGCTGCCGTTTCCCAGCCTGATCGTGGCCAGCAACGACGATCCGTACGCGGCGCCGTCCTACAGCCGCCGCTGCGCAGCCGACTGGGGCAGCGGACTGGTCGAACTCGACCGCCTGGGACACCTCAATGCGGCCAGCGGCCTGGGCGCATGGCCACACGGCGCGCAGTTGCTGGCCGCCTTCGACGCCGGCCTAAGACCTGCGCCGGCGTCGCCCGCCTGAGCGCTGCCGGCGCCGCGCGGGCAGGACGCCGCGCGGCACCGTGGACCGGCACGAGCGCGCGCTGGCGACTGGCGCGCCCCACGCGCTTGCGCGACACTATGCGTCTCTGGCGTGGGGACGCCACCGAACGAATGGAATCGCCGATGATCAAGATCTCGCCGCGCGGCCTGCTGGCTGCTTTTTTCTGTGCGCTGTGCGCTACCGCCCTTCCGGCCCAGGCCCAGGACAGCGGCCCGGACATGACCGCCGAGCAGTTCGTCGGCTCGCTGCATTTCCGCGACGGGCATATCGAACTGCCGCAGGCCAAGGTGCATTTCGACCTCGGCCCGGCATTCCGCTTTCTGGACAAGACCGACGCGCGCAGGGTGCTGGAGAGCTACTGGGGCAACCCGCCCGACGACGACGTGCTGGGCCTGATCGTGCCGCGCCAACCCGCGCTCGACGAAAAAGGCAGCTGGGCGGTGGTGGTCACCTATTCCGACGACGGCTACGTGTCCGACGAGGACGCCAGCAAGATCGACTACCAGGCCATGCTCAAGGACATGCAGCAGGAGACGCGCGAGTCCAACGCGCAGCGCAAGAAGGCCGGCTACGAGCAGGTCGACCTGGTCGGCTGGGCGGTGCCGCCGCGCTACGACACCGGCAGCAAGAAGCTGTACTGGGCGCGCGAGCTGGCGTTCGCGGGCGAGCGCGAGCACACCCTCAACTACGACATCCGCGTGCTCGGACGGAATGGCTACCTGAGCCTCAATGCGGTCTCGGGCATGGGCGAACTGGCGCAGGTGCGCGAAGGCATGCAGCAGTTGCTGCCGATGGCCGAGTTCGACAGCGGCGCCCGCTATGCCGACCACAACCCGTCCACCGACAAGATCGCCAGCTATGGCCTGGCCACCCTGATCGGCGGCGGCCTGGCGGCCAAGGCCGGCCTGTTCGCCAAGCTCGGCCTGCTGCTGGCCAAGGCCTGGAAGCTGGTGCTGGTCGGCCTGATGGCCCTGGTCGCCGGCGTGCGCAAGCTGTTCGCCGGGCGCCAGCGCGACGGCGGCACGGTACGTTGATCGGCACCGCCGGCGCGCTGGGCAATTCCCGCCACGCCGGCTAAAGTGCCGCTTCGGAGCAGGACGCAGTCGAGAGCAGCATGCCGCCACAGGCAGCCGGCCGAACGGAAGGACGGCCTCCCCACATCGCAGGCGCCCGTGTCCGCCGCGCCGCGCGGCGGCGGTGAGCGGCATGCTCGATACCTACCGCGAGGTCATCACCCCCGAAGGCGTGCCGCTGCATCTGCCGGCCGCCGGCGCGGTGCCGCGCGCGCTGGCCTGGCTGATCGACCTGGCGCTGCGTTTCGCCGTGCTGACCGCGATGGGCATGTTCCTCGGCCTGCTCGGCGGACTCGGCCGGGGCCTGTACCTGGTGGTGATGTTCCTGGTGTTCTGGGGGTACCCGATCGTGCTCGAGGGCTGGCGCGGGCAGACCCTGGGCAAGCAAGCGCTGGGCCTGCGCGTGGTGGCGCGCAACGGCGCGCCGGCGGGGTGGATGGCGGCGATCACCCGCAACCTGCTGCGCACCGTGGACATGCTGCCGTTCGGCTATGCCGTCGGCCTGATCGCCTGCCTGTTCGACGCCCATTCGCGGCGCCTGGGCGACCTGGTCGCGGGCACGCTGGTGGTGCACCAGCCGCCGCGCGAGGACGCGGCATTGCCGCCGATCGCCAGCGCGCTCGCCCCGCCGCGGCCGCTGCTGCCGGCCGAACAGGCGGCGCTGATCGCCTTCGCCGAGCGCGCGCCCCGGCTCACCCCGGAGCGGCAACTGGAACTGGCCGCGCTGGCGCAGCCGCTGACCGACACGCCGGGCCAGGCCGGGGTGCTGCGCCTGTACGCGATGGCCAACTGGTTGCTGGGGCGCCGATGAAGCAGGAACAGTTCGTCCTTCGCCATCAGCACGAATGGCAGGCGTTCGAAGCCTGGCTGCAGCACAGCGGGCGCAAGCAGGCCCGCAAGACCATCGCCGAGGCCACGGACGCGGTCGCGCCGCCGAGCCCGCCGCCGCTGCCGCTCGCCGACGAGGACATGCCGGCGCGCTACCGGCGCCTGTGCCAGCAGCAGGCGCTGGCGAGCAAGCGCGGCTACAGCCCGCAGGTGACCGCGCGCCTGCAGCACCTGATGCAGCAGGGCCACACCGTGCTGTACCGGGCGCCGCGGCCGCGCTGGCGGCGCGCGGCGGAGTTCCTGTTCGCCGAGTTCCCGCAGCTGGTGCGCAGCCAGGCCGGCTACATGGCCGCGGCCGCCGCGCTGTTCGTGGTGCCGCTGGTGACCATCTTCGTGCTGCTGCAGTTCCGGCCGGAACTGATCCACGGGCTGATGGACCCGATGCAGGTCAGCCAGATCGAGCGCATGTACGACCCGGCCGCCAGCGCGCAGAAGCTCGGCCGCGACAGCGGCACCGACTGGCAGATGTTCGGCCACTACATCATGAACAACATCAGCATCGGCCTGCGCACCTTCGCCAGCGGCCTGCTGGCGGGGCTGGGCACGGTGCTGGTGCTGCTGTTCAACGGCATCACCATCGGCGCGGTGGCCGGACACCTGCACCAGATCGGTTACGGCGTCACCTTCTGGCGCTTCGTCGCCGGGCATGCGCCGTTCGAGCTGACCGCGATCGTGATCGCCGGCGGCGCCGGCCTGCAGCTCGGCCTGAAGGTGCTGGCGCCAGGGCGGCGGCGGCGCGTCGATGCGTTGGTGGAAGGCGGCAGGATCGGCGCCCGGCTGTGCCTGGGCGTGGCCGCGATGCTGCTGGTGGCCGCTTTCATCGAGGCGTTCTGGTCGTCCATCGCGACCGTGCCGGCATGGGTCAAGTACAGCGTGTCCGCGGTGCTGTGGACGCTGGTGCTGGTGTGGCTGTGGCGCGGCGGGCGCGGCCGGGCGGAGGCCGTCGATGCGGATTGAGCGCCTGGACGTGGTGCTGCGCGCACGCTCGGCCTGGGAAGCGATGGAACTGGGCAACGCCCTGGTCCGCCGCCACGCCGGGGCGATCTGGAAGCCCTGGCTGCTGGTCACCCTGCCGCTGTTCGTCGTGCTCAACCTCGGCGCCTGGGCGATCGACCAGCTGTGGCTGGCGCCGCTGCTGCTGTGGTGGCTGAAGCCGGTGCTGGACCGGATCCCGCTGTTCGTGATCTCGCGTGCCGTGTTCGGCGACGTGCCGCGCGTGCGCGACACCGTGCGCGCGCAAGGCGCCTGGGGCTGGCGCATCCTGCTCGGCTACCTGACCTGGCGCCGGCTGAGCCCGGCGCGCAGCGTGTTCATGCCGCTGGAGCTGCTGGAAGGCGCAAGCCCCGACCAGCAGCGCGAGCGCCGCCGCACCCTGGGCGGGGCCATCTACGGCCATGCGCTGTTGATGGCCACCGTGTACTGGCATTTCGAGGCGATGCTGTGCCTGGCCTGCATCGCCACGATCTTCATGTTCGTCCCCATCGACCTGTTGCCGGAAACCGCGCGCGCGGCCTGGGCGCTGATCGGCGACCAGACGCCGGTATGGGCCGACATCGGCTTCAACGCCATCGGCTGGCTGGCGATGACCCTGATCGAACCGTTCTTCGTCGGCGCCGGCTTCGGCCTATACCTCAATCGGCGCACCCAGCTCGAAGCCTGGGACGTGGAGATGGCGCTGCGCCGGATGGCCGCGCGCCTGCGCAATGCCGCGCCGCTGGCGCTGCTGTGCGTGGCCCTGCTCGCCGCACCGGCCGCAGCGCTGCGTGCGCAACCGGCGGCCGACCACACCGCGGCGAAGCAGGCGGCACCCGCCACCGACGAGCGCGATGACGAGACCGACGCCGACGCGGACACCGATGCAGATGCAGATGCAGATACCGACAGCGAAACCGACGACGCGCACGCCACCGGCAGCCACCACCACGGCGCGCGGCCGGTGCCGCTGGACGAGGTGTTCGACACCGTGCCCGCCGCCGATGCGCGCTTCGCCCGCGCCGCCGACCGCGCCTACGCCGACCCGCTGCTGACCGCCAAGCGCACCATCGGCTACTGGAAGAAGCGCAATCCCGACGAACCGCCCAAGCCCGACGACAAGAAGCGGGATCTCACCCCGTTCGGCAAGTGGATCGAGGCCGCGGCCAAGGCCATCGCCTTCGTCGGCAAGTGGGGCCTGTGGCTGCTGGTGGCGATCCTGCTGCTGGTAGTGCTGCTGACCGCCAAACACTGGCTGCCGTGGCTGCGCGGCGCCGGCCACAGCCGGCGGGCGCCGGTAGTGGCGGCGCCGGAGCACGAGCCGGTGCTGGCGCCGCAACCGCTGCCCGACGACGTGGCCACGGCAGCACGGCGCGCCTGGCGCGAGGGCCGCCACCGCGATGCGCTGGCGCTGCTGTACCGGGCCAGCGTGGCGACGCTGTGCGAGCGCGCCGCGGTAGTGCTGCCGCCCAGCGCCACCGAGGCGCAGTGCCTGCGCGCCGCGCAGCGCCTGCCCGATGAGACCGACCGCAGCCTGTTCGCGCGCATGGTGCGGGTCTGGCAGCACGCCGCCTACGCCGGCCGCCTGCCCGAGGACAGCGCCTTCGATGCGCTGGTCGACGACCTGCAGCGCCAGTTCCGGTGGCAGGCATGAACAGCGGCACGCGCAATGCGCTGATCTTCCTGGTCGGCCTGCTGCTGGCCAGCGTGGCCGCGGCCTGGTTCCTGGGCCGCTACGAACGCGCCGAGCGGGTGATCGTGCTGCCGCCGCGCGGCGAAGCCGCCTACAACCCGCTGTACGCGCTGCGCCAGACCCTGCGCGCCGACGGCGTGCGCGCCGAGTCGCGGCAACGCCTGGACCTGGCGGCGATGCGCCTGCACCCGCACGACAGCGTGGTGCTGTACGGCGATCCGCGCATGCTCGGCCAGGCCGACAGCGAGGCCTTGCTGGACTGGGTGGAGCATGGCGGGCATCTGGTGCTGCGCACGCCCACGGCCGAGGTCAAGCACGGCGACGTGCCGATCCTGGAAGCGCTGGACGTCAGCGTCGAGGCGCGCAGCCCGGACAACTGCCTGGTGCTGGCGGTGCCGGGCGCGGCGCCGCAAAAAGTCTTCTGCGACGGCCGCCGCTTCCATATCGATCCGGACACGCCCAGCAACTGGTGGAGCGGCGAGAACGACGACTTCGTGTTTGCGCGCATTCCCTATGGCGACGGCAGCGTGGACGTGCTGTCGCAGCTGAACTTCCTCGAGAACCAGGACAAGCGGCTCGGCGCGATGCTCAAGGGTTCGTCGGTGGAGACCGACCAGGAGCTGCACAGCGGCGGGCTGCGCGAGGCGGGCAACCGCCTGCTGGCCCGGCAGGTGCTGGGGCCGAACTACGGCCAGGGCACCATCCACCTGATCTATTCGGCCGAACTGCCGTCGCTGTGGCGCACCCTGTTCACCCGCGGCTGGCCGGCCTGGCTGCCGGCGCTGCTGATCCTGCTGGCCTGGCTGTGGTCGCGCATGCAGCGCTTCGGGCCGCTGCGCGCCGCCCCGGCGGCCGATCGCCGCTCGCTGCTGGAGCATGTGCGCGCCAGCGGCGAACACCTGCTGCGCTACGGCCGCGCCGACCTGCTGTACGCGGCGATGCGCGAGGCGTTCCTGGCGCGGCTGCGCCGGCGCGCGCCGATCGCCGCGGCGCTGGAGGGCCCGGCCCAGGCCGCCGCCATCGCCGAACGCCTGCAGCTGCCGGTGGCCCAGGTCGAACAGGCCTTGCAACCGCCGCCGCCCACCCAATCCGCCGCCTTGCGCGAGCGCATCCGCCTCCTCGTCCAGATGAGAAACCAGTTATGACCACCGCCTTCTCCGACGCCGTCGCGCCGCTCGCCGGCCCTGCCCTGATCGAACGCGCCGAGGCGATCCGCGCCGCGGTCGGCCACGCCTTCATCGGCCAGCCGCAGGTGCTGGAGCAGATCCTGATCGCGCTGCTGGCCGGCGGCCACGTGCTGATCGAGGGCGTGCCCGGCCTCGGCAAGACCCTGCTGGTGCGCGCGTTGGCGCAGGCGCTGGAACTGAACTACGCACGCGTGCAGTTCACCCCGGACCTGATGCCCAGCGACGTCAGCGGCCATGCCGTGTACGACCCCAAGACCGAAAGCTTCAAGATCCGCCGCGGCCCGGTGTTCACCCACCTGCTGCTGGCCGACGAGATCAACCGCGCCCCGGCCAAGACCCAGTCGGCGCTGCTGGAAGTGATGCAGGAAGGCCAGGTCACCATCGAAGGCACGGCCTTCCCGCTGGCGCCGCCGTTCCTGGCCCTGGCCACGCAGAACCCGGTCGAGCAGGAAGGCACCTACCCGTTGCCGGAAGCGCAGCTGGACCGTTTCCTGCTGAAGATCCTGATCGACTACCCGCAGCTGGAGGACGAGGCGCGCATGGTCACCGCGGTCACCAGCGGCCGCAGCGCCGGCGACTTCGACCTGTCGCAGGTGCCGCGCGTGCTCGGCGCCGAGGACGTGGTGGCGATGCAGGCCGGCACCGCCGCCATCGCGGTCGACCCGCAGGTCATCGACTACGCCGTGCGCATCGTCGCCGCCACCCGCCGCTGGCCCGGCATCGCCCTGGGCGCCGGCCCGCGCGGCAGCATCGCCCTGGTCCGCGCGGCGCGCGCGCAGGCGGTGCTGTCCGGCCGCGATTTCGTCATCCCCGACGACATCCGCGACGTGGCCAAGCCCGCCCTGCGCCACCGCATCGCCCTGGCCCCGGAACTGCAGATCGAAGGCCAGAGCGCCGACGACGCCCTGGGTGCGCTGCTGGCCAAGGTGGAGGCGCCGAGGAAATGAGCCGGGAGTCGGGAATGGGGAATGGGGAATGGAAAACGCCGGGGTTCTCGGCGTTTCCGGCAACCCCCGATTGCGGTGAACCGACGAACGCTGCAGAGCGTCGCGCTGCAGCCCTGCCGCTTTTCCGATTCCCCATTCCCCATTCCCCATTCCCGGCAGCCCAGCAATGAGACCCGCCCCGCCCCTGCTAGCCCTGCTCGCACTGTGGGCGCTGTGCGGCCTGGCCGTGGCGCTGGGCTGGCTGCCGTTGTGGAGCTGGCAGGCGCTCGCGGCGGGCATCGCGCTGGTCGCGGCGCTCGATGCCTGGCGGCTGTGGCGGCGGCCTACGCCGCAACTGCGCCGCGACCTGCCCGAAGCGCTGCCGCTGGGCGTGCAGCGTGAGGTGGTGCTGCACCTGGACAGCGCGCAACGCCAGCGCGTGGACCTGTTCGACCTGGTGCCCAGCGGCTGGGAACTGCAGGGGCTGCCGCAGCGCATGACCCTGCCCGCCGCGCATCGGACCCAGGTGCGTTACCAGCTGCGGCCCACGGCGCGCGGCCGCTTCGTCTTCGACGGCACCCACCTGCGCCTGCATGCGCCCTGGCGCCTGTGGCGGCAGCAACGCCTGGCCGGGCCGGCGCAGACCGTGCGCGTGTATCCGAACTTCGCGCCGCTGACCCGCTTCGCCCTGTTCAGCGCCGAACAGGCCTCGCGCCTGGTCGGTGCGCACCTGAAGCGGCGCCGCGGCGAAGGCACCGACTTCCACCAGATGCGCGAGTACCGCGTCGGCGACAGCCTGCGCCAGATCGACTGGAAAGCCACCTCGCGCGCGCGCAAGCTGATCTCGCGCGAGTACCAGGACGAGAAGAACCAGCAGTTGCTGATGCTGATCGACACCGGGCGGCGGATGCTGGCCAGCGAGCGCGGCCTGTCGCATTTCGACCACGTGCTCAACGCGGCGCTGGTGGTGTCGTACCTGGCGCTGCGCCAGGGCGATGCGGTGGGCATGATGGCCAGCGGCGGCGAGGCGCGCTGGGTGGCGCCGCAGCGTGGCATGGGCACGGTCGACGTGTTGCTGCGCGCCAGCTACGACCTGCAGCCGCAGCCGGTAGCCACCGACTACCTGGCCGCGGCCACCGAGCTGTCGTTGCGCCAGCGCCGCCGCGCGCTGGTGATGCTGGTCAGCAACGTGCGCGACGAGGACATCGAAGACCTGCTGGCCGCGGTACGCCTGCTGCAGCGCCGCCACCTGGTGTGCGTGGCCAGCCTGCGCGAGCGCGAACTGGACCAGGCGCTGGCCGACGAGGTATACGACCTGCCGCAGGCCGTGCAGGCCGGCGCCGTGGCGCGCTACCTGCAGCAACGCAGCGCCGCGCACGACGCGCTGCGCAGCCACGGCGTGATGGTGCTCGACGTCACCGGCGAGGAATTGCCCGGCGCGCTGATCGAGCGCTACCTGGCGGTGAAGCGCGACGGGTTGCTGTAGCGAGCGGCCGAGGCGGCGCCGCAGCGCTCGACCGCGCTTGCCGTCGGCGCAAACACCGCCTTATTGGCAGTGCTGCAACAGCTTCTCCAATTCCGCCGCGGCCACGGCGGCAGGAACCTTGCTCTTAATCAGGTCATAGCAGGCCATGGTCGATATGCCGCCCGCCAAACGTTGCGCGGCCACGCCGGTCGAGAACATCTTGCCCAGCCCGATCGACGCGGAGCCACTGCCATTCGCCGTGCTCGTGCCATCGAAGCTGCCAAAGACGGAATAGGAGTCGCCCAGATTGCTGCGTGCGATCTTCGCATTGGCCGACTTGAGGATGGCTTCCTGCAACTCTGCGGCTTTCTGCTTGCTCGCGTATTCAGCCGCCACGGCGGCGGCGTTCTGCCGCAGGTCATTCTCGCTCTGAGCGAAACCCGCGAGAATCGCCTGGTCTTCGGCAGTGGGCACGAGCGCGTCCATGGCGCTCTTCGCAGCACTTACGTCCGCCTCGTCGACCGTGCCCGGGCTGCCCGCCGCTGCCTGGAGTGACGCCCATTTCAGTTTCGCTTGATCGTATGCGCTTTGCCGCTTGGCGGCTGCGCTGTAGCTTTCGCGCAGCTGCTTGAGCTTGCTATCGGCCTCGATCATCGCCTGCTTCGCCAGCGTCTCCTCCGACAGCGCCCTCGCATAGTCTGTCGATGCCTTCTTGGCGACTTCGATCCGCGCGTCTTCGCTGGTCCCGTCCGCGTCCGAGTCGCCCTCTCTGGCGACGCCTGAGATCACCAACAATTCGTACCCTTTCTTGCTGCAGTCGGCACCTGCGACCCCATCGTTGCACTTTCTTGCCACCGCCACCGGCACATAGGCCGCATCCACCTGTTTGTAGCCCAGGTTCATCGAAATGCCTGGGTTCTCGGTGGATGCCGTGGAAACATCGACACCGAATGTCGTCTTCGACGCATACACCAGCGGCGCCTGCTCCAGATGCGCGCAGCCACCCAACAGCAGAAAAGAGCAACAGGCAAGAGACGTTTTCATCGTGACACCTCCTGTGAGTGGACGCAGACCTGCAACAAATCGCCGCCACCGGCCTGCAGGATCGCAAGCAGGCGGCGGACCTCGGCTTCGGTATTGGAAATCAGCACGATGCGGCATGCGTCCGCACCAAGGGGAGCATAGATCGCGGTTTCGGCGTGCCAGCCCACCGTCCATGCGCGCGGGGTCTGCGAGATTCCCAGACCTTGCGAGCGGATCGCCACAGGCGCCAAGCCTGCCGTGGCGATGCGCGCGCCGAACAGGCCGCGCACGACCACGTCGTCTTGCGCGGTGGCGACCGTCACCACCGCGCACGCGCTGCAGTTGACGGCGACGCACGCAAGCAGCGCCAGCACTCTGGCGCGAGCACGATATGCAGACATGCTGGCCCCTACAGCACTCCCCGACGTCGATCTTCGTCAGTCGGGCAAGACCAGTCAACCGTGATGCGTATCACACCGTAGACATTTCGCATGCGGCGCGCATGGCGCGACTCCACCGGCCGCTTTCCCGGCGGAGGATGACCCCTGACGTCGCCGCTACGTTGCCGCCGCAGGCGGCGGCAACTGCGCGCTGGCCTGCTGCAGACGCTGCAGCGTGCGCAGCATCAGCGGCCGATGCCGCGCCAGCTTCATCCACGCCGGCAGCCGCGCCACCATCGAACGGCCGAACAGGCCGCGGCGTTCGCGCAGCGTCGCCGCCACGTAGTCCTGCAATTCCTGCAGATGGCGCGGGTTGTAGGCCCACAGCACGCCGGCGCGGGTCGGCGCGACCAGCGCCAGCGGCATGCCGAAGTGCGGATCGCAGGGCGATTCGTCGCGCACGCGGTAAGTGGTGACGGCCACCGCGCTGCTCTTCCCGCACTGCGGGCAACGCCCGGGCAAGGTTGCCGGCGAAGGTGCTGCACCGGTCGCTGTCGCACGGACCCGCACCCATTTGTGTCCGCAATGGCCACAGGCACGATGTCCTTCCAACTGCACCGCCCCCACCCAATCGTCGGCGTCGCTGTCCAGCCCCGCGGCGCACTGCCCGCAACGGAAGCGTGCCTGCCACCGATAAGGCTCCCACTGCGCCAGCACCCAGCCCGGCGCGCCGCAACGATGGCAGCGCACCGCCACCTGGTCCGCATAGGCGGCCAACGGCGTTCCGTCGTTGCGATGCCGGCGCGGCGCGCCAGGCGACGCCGCATCGGCGCGCGACACAGACTCAGGCATACAGCACGCCCGGCCGTGCATCCTCGACGATGGCGTGCGGCAGGAACCGCGCGCTGTCGCGGGTGATCGGGCCGTCGTCCTCGCGGATGCCGATGCCGCAGGCGCGGTCGCCGACGATCCAGCTGCCCACCATCGGGTAGCGGCCGTCGAACGCCGGCAACGGATGCGCCTGCTGGCGGACATACGGCCCGGCATACGGGCCATCGCTCTCCAGCACGCGGCCATCGTCCAGATGCAGCACGATATTGGCGCCCTCGCGCGAATGCAGCGGCTTGCGCACCCAGCCCGGCGGCAACGCGCTGCCGTCGTCGAACGCCGCCGGCAGCAGGTTCGGATGGCCGCGATGGCGCTCCCACAGCAACGGCAGGATGCCCTTGTTGCTGAGCAGCGCCTTCCACGGTGGCTCCAACAGGCGCAGGCCCGAGCCCGGTAGCGCCTGGCCGAAGCGCTCGGCGAACATGTCCTCCAGCGGATACAGCTTGAACAGCGCGCCGATCACCGTGTCGTCCAGATCGGTGTAGCGGCCGTCGCTGGACAGGCCGATGTCCTCGATCGCGATCAGCTCGCCGGCGACGCCGGCCTGCGCGGCGCAGTCGCGCAGGTAGGCGACCGTGCCCTGGTCCTCTTCCGAATCGCGCACCGCGGCGAAGTACAGCGGCGGCGGCAGCCCGCTGGCGAGCGCGGCGAAACGCTCCAGCAAGGCTTCGTGGATGGAATTGAACTGGTCGGCCTCGTCCGGCAGACGGCCCTGCGCACGCTGGTCCTCCAGCCACTGCCACTGGAAGAACGCCGACTCGAACAGCGAGGTCGGCGTGTCGTAGTTGAGTTCGTAGAGCTTGGCCGGGCCGCGGCCGTCGTAGGCCAGGTCCAGGCGCCCGTACAGATGCGGCTCGCGGCGCCGCCAGCTGTCGGCGATCCAGTCGCGGAACGCCGGCGGAATCGCCAGCCGCTGCATCAGCGCCTCGCTGGCGACGATGTCGTCGAGCAGGCCCATCGCCATCGCATGCAGTTCGGCGCTGGGATCTTCCAGGTCGCGCTCGATCTGGCGCAGGCTGAACGCGTAGTAGGCGCGTTCGTCCCAATAGCGCTGGCCGTCGATGGTATGGAAGCGGAAACCGTACTCCGCGGCCTGGGCGCGCCAGTCGCCGCGCTCGACGATCGCGATGCGTTTCATGCGAGGTCTCGTGCGATGAGG
This sequence comes from Xanthomonas sacchari, assembly GCF_024266585.1. Lineage (NCBI taxonomy): Bacteria > Pseudomonadati > Pseudomonadota > Gammaproteobacteria > Lysobacterales > Lysobacteraceae > Xanthomonas > Xanthomonas sacchari. Next base: position 636,088 of record NZ_CP100647.1, on the reverse strand, counting down.
AGAAAAGCGATGCTCAGCTGCCGAAGCCGCGACCGCCGGCGGATTCGCCGAAACCGCCGCGGCTGACGGTGACCGCCCGGTTCGGCGTGGCGCCGATATGGGTCATGGTCTGGTTGCCGCGCAGTGTCGTGCCGCTGGCCGCCGCACCGGCGCCGCCGGAATAGGACGCCGGCCGCTGCCACTGATCCTGCCGATCCTGGTAGGCGGGCGCAGCATTGAACCCGGCGGCGCGGTTGTTGTTGAGCATCTGCGACAGGAAGAAACCGGTCATCATCGGCCCGATGAAGGAATGGCCGTGGCTGTCGCGCTGCTCCACGCAGCGCTCCGGCGCATAGTCCTGCGCGCACTGTTCGCGGCTGGCGTACTTGGGCCCCTGCTCGGCCGCCTGCTTCTGCGCCTGCGCGAAGGCCTCGCGGCAGGTGGCGATGTCGTGGGTCTGCGCCACGCAGGCATCCACCGAGGTGTACAGGCCTTCCTGGGTCTTGGCTTCCGGCTCGCGCCCGCAGGCGGTGAACAACAGCGGCGCGGCGCTCATCAGCAACAAGGCGGTCGTCTTCGACCTTTTCATGGCAACGTCTTCCTGAGTCCAGCCCCGATGATGCCCGGTTCCGCCGGCCGCGGAAACCCGCGGCCGGCGTTCGGGCGCCACCGTTGCCGGCCGCGACGCGTCAGCTCGCCGGCGGCGGCGGCACGTAGCTGGACAGGCGCGCGTCGAAGTACGGCTGCACCGCGGCGATGTTGGATTTGACCTGGATGTCCATGCCGACGTCGCGGCTCATGCCCAGCACGTCGTTGTCCGGCCAGCCGGGGCCGAAGCACCATTGCGTGCTGGGGATGTTGTTGGCCTGCAGGTGCGCGAGCATGCGCTTGGTCGCCAATTCCGCACTGGCGTTGCCGGCCGGATAGCCGTGCTCGCCGAGGAAGCCGCGCTTGCCTCGGCGTCCCAGCCAGTCGATGAACGGCGTGACCATCTTGATGCCGGTGTCCGGCGCAACGGATTCATTGGGATTGGTCCAGTTGCCGCCGCCCTGGCCCTCGTTGTCGAGGTAGTTGTGCGCCTCGTAGACGATGCGGTCGTACGGGTCGGGGATCGTGTCCAGGTTGTTGGACACCTGGTCCCACAGGCGCGCGCTGGCGTACTGATTGCCGCAGACGAACACGTAATGCGACCGGTCGAAGTCGAAGATGCGCGCCGAAGTGGCGGTGGCAGTGCGCAGCCAGTGATCGGCCATCACCAGCTTGCTGCCGTCGGCGTTGTACTCCGGTCCCTCGTAGGGCTCGTTCATCAGGCCCCAGCCGAAGATCGCCGGATGCGAGCGGAAGCGCTGCACGATGCGGCTCCACAGGTCCGGCAGGCCGGCGGCGTTGTACAGCGTGCAGCCGGGCGTGCCGATCACGCGGTACTCGTAGAGCTTGAGCAGGGTGTCGGCCGGGTCGAAGTAGGCCAGGTACAGGAAATTGCCTTTGCGGTAGGTGCCGTTCCACACCGATTGGTCGGCGGGATCGGTGACCGCGCGTCCGTCCGGCCCGATCAACTGCCCGGAACCATCGCGCCGGTAACCGGACTTGCTCGCCACCTTGATCGGCAGGCGCATGTAGTCGTGCAACTCCAGGATCGCCACCTTGCCGCGCAGCGCGAGCCGGTCCAGCACTTTCTCGACCTGGTCGCAGTACGTGGCGTTGAGCGGCATGCCCTGGCCGGTGCTGAAGCGTGCGGCGGTGGTGGGCAGGCGGAACAGCGGGCAGGCGCCGGCGGCGGCGATGTGCTGGTCGCGGATATCGCGGTAGTGCCGGTCGATGACGGCGTTGTCCACGAAGTTGTTGGACGCCAGGCCGGACAGGTTGAGGCCGGCGAACGGCAGCGTGCCGGCGGCGCGGGCCTGGCCACCGAGGCCCCACAGCGCGGCGCCGGCGGCAATGCCGACACTGGCGCGCAGCACGCTGCGGCGGCCCGGATCGGCCGGGGTGGTCATAAGGGACGGGGCGGGGGAGGAAACAGCGGAAGACGACGAACGCACATGCCGAAGCATGGACACCTCCTGTGGTCATGATGGGCGAGCCGGGCCTACGCCCCCTGACGCACCGGCCTGGGCAGTCTGCCAAGCGGCGGGGGGCGATTCTGCGACGCATTCCGCAGTCCTGGCCGGCGCGCGGCGGCGCCGGCGCGCGTGCTAACGTGGCCGGCCCACCGGTGGGCGTCCAGGACGGTTGCAGCAGCAACGATCCGATCGCGCCACCATCGCCAGCCTCCCCGCCCGCTCGTTTGCTGCTCCCATGCCCGACTATCGCTCCAAGACCTCCACCCACGGCCGCAACATGGCCGGCGCCCGCGCGCTGTGGCGCGCCACCGGCATGCAGGACGCCGACTTCCACAAGCCGATCATCGCCATCGCCAATTCCTTCACCCAGTTCGTCCCCGGCCACGTGCACCTGAAAGATCTCGGGCAACTGGTGGCGCGCGAGATCGAGCGCGTCGGCGGCGTGGCCAAGGAGTTCGACACCATCGCCGTGGACGACGGCATCGCCATGGGCCACGACGGCATGCTGTACTCGCTGCCCAGCCGCGAGATCATCGCCGACTCGGTCGAGTACATGGTCAACGCGCACTGCGCCGACGCGCTGGTGTGCATCTCCAACTGCGACAAGATCACCCCCGGCATGCTGATGGCCGCCCTGCGCCTCAACATCCCCACCGTGTTCGTCTCCGGCGGGCCGATGGAAGCCGGCAAGACCAAGCTCGCCGACCACAACCTGGACCTGATCGACGCGATGGTGATCGCCGCCGATCCCACCGCCTCCGACGAGAAGGTCGCCGCGTTCGAGCGCAGCGCCTGCCCCACCTGCGGCTCCTGCTCGGGCATGTTCACCGCCAACTCGATGAACTGCCTGACCGAAGCGCTGGGCCTGTCCCTGCCCGGCAACGGCACCGTGGTCGCCACCCATGCCGACCGCGAGCAACTGTTCCTCAAGGCCGGCCGTACCGCGGTGGAACTGTGCCACCGCTGGTACGGCGCCGAAGACCCGCGCGCGTTGCCGCGCGGCATCGCCACCTTCGAGGCGTTCGAGAACGCGATGACCCTGGACATCGCGATGGGCGGCTCCACCAACACCATCCTGCACCTGCTCGCCGCCGCGCAGGAGGCCGAAGTGCCGTTCACCCTGCGCGACATCGACCGCCTGTCGCGGCGCGTGCCGCAGCTGTGCAAGGTGGCGCCGAACACGCAGAAGTACCACATCGAGGACGTGCACCGCGCCGGCGGCATCGTCGCCATCCTCGGCGAACTGGCGCGCGGCGGCCTGCTGCATACCGACCAGGCCACCGTGCACAGCCGCAGCCTGGCCGACGCGATCGCGCAGTGGGACATCACCCAGAGCGACGACGCCGCGGTGCAGACCTTCTACAAGGCCGGGCCGGCCGGCATCCCCACCCAGGTCGCCTTCAGCCAGGCCACGCGCTGGCCGAGCCTGGACGCCGACCGCGCCACCGGCTGCATCCGCGACGTCGCCCACGCCTACTCGCAGGAAGGCGGCCTGGCGGTGCTGTACGGCAACATCGCCGAGGACGGCTGCGTGGTGAAGACCGCCGGCGTGGACGAATCCATCCACGTGTTCGAGGGCAACGCCAAGGTGTTCGAGAGCCAGGACGCCGCGGTCAAGGGCATCCTCGCCGACGACGTCAAGGCCGGCGACGTGGTGGTGATCCGCTACGAAGGCCCCAAGGGCGGCCCCGGCATGCAGGAAATGCTGTACCCGACCTCGTACCTGAAGTCCAAGGGCCTGGGCAAACAATGCGCCCTGCTCACCGACGGCCGCTTCTCCGGCGGTACCTCCGGCCTGTCGATCGGCCACGCCTCGCCAGAGGCCGCGGCCGGCGGCGCCATCGGCCTGGTCCGCGACGGCGACCGCATCCGCATCGACATCCCCCAGCGCCGCATCGACCTGCTGGTCTCCGATGCGGAACTGGCCTCGCGTCGCGCCGAACAGGACGCCCGCGGCTGGAAACCGGCCGAACCGCGCCCGCGCAAGGTCAGTACCGCGTTGAAGGCGTACGCGCTGCTGGCGACCAGCGCGGACAAGGGTGCGGTGCGCGACAAGGCGCTGCTGGATGGCTGAGGCGTTGCCACGAAGACCGCGGATCCCCCGGTCTTCATGGCGCCCTGGCATTGCACTGTGGGAGGGACTTCAGTCCCGACGCGGGAGCACAAACGCCCACAGCTGGGTTGCTTTCTTGATGCTGGCGTCACTCGCTGCCGGTGTCCAACCCATCAGCGGACTGCACGCCTCAGACGCCCACGCCCCTAGCACATGCGTATGGATCTGCTCGGCCGGCCCCATCCGCGCTGGGTGCTGTTTGCCGTTGGCCGGGATGAAGCGCCGTATCCGGCCAACCTATGCTTGGGCGGTGCGCAGGCTGTCATGCCTACGCCGCGACCGGCAGTACACCTACTCCAGCAACTGCGGCGATGGATGTGCCGTTATCCCTTCACCCTCATGGATGTAACTCACACGCCAGCCCGAACGTCGAACAAGGCAGCCAGCATCGACTCCCCCAACCGCGACCGCCATCCGGCAAGTCATTGATGTGAAATAATAATTCCTCTCTTTGCAGAATTCTGGCGTTGGTGGATACTTGGCCCATCACCGCTTTTAGGCGGTCTAATAGTAGTTGGGCGGCTAGCACATGGATCGCATCAAGCTCATCGAGGTGAATTTGGCGGCTGTTGAATCAGCCGTAGAGCTTCATGCCTTGCTCAGCGAGTCTTTGGGGTTTCCCGGATGGTATGGCCGTAACTGGGACGCCTTCTGGGATTCAATCACCGGGCTCGTAAAAATGCCTGAGACACTTCGACTGAAAGGTTGGAGAGAACTAGAGACCAAACTCCCGCGAGATGCGGAGCTAATGAAGTTGTGCCTCGATGAAATGGCCATCAAGTATCCCAAGGCCGCGTCAGATGTGCTCTATGCTTAGCCTAGCGGCCGGCATGCTTCCTCTTCGCATAGAAACCGCAATGCTCAGCATCCGTCAAAGCCCCTTGGCATTCGACCAGCCGTCTAACCAGCCGCTCAAGAGCGACCGCTTACCGGCGCTGCCGAGAGGCGCCCTCTGCGGATTCGCTGCTCCGGCGCCCCTCAACTAGCGCATTAGGCCTACAGGCAGGAAAGATCAATGCGACTTTTGCTAGCTGAACTTTTTTGCTGCCGGCCTCCGCCTTCGCATCGCCTGACTACACCTACTGCGAGATCACCGGGCTAGCTCTCGGTGCAGACAAAGTGTTTGTCGGTTCGGTTGCGGCCCGAATTGTTGATCGCCAAGGATTTACGGGTGATTCCGCTTGCCAAACGATCTGGAAGGACTCTTACGCAACCGGCAAACGTCTTTCTGAGGGTGGTCAATGGTCCGACTTGGACTCGGTGAAGCGGCAAAAACTCCAGGACTTTTAGACAAAGGTCTTGGATAGCGTAATTGGCGACCTGCATCTTGGCTTTTAGGCCTAACAATCGTTCAAGCCGATACCGCTTTGCGGCACGGCAAATTGCAACATCATGCGATAGTGCTGTACGTGCGGCGCGGCTTCCGCGTTTGGCAAGTTGCTTGACGCTTCGACGCTCGGCTCTTGGACGCATTCCACTCGTCTCCAGCCATCGGATAGCCCGCCGCCTCGTCGTCCGGCTTCGTTGCCCCACTGCGCTCATTGCCTTCGGTCTCTGTCACATCCAGCGGCCAGCACCTCGGGCAAGCCCCAAGACCGCGATCTGTGGCATGCTCGGCGTTCGGAGGCAGTGCTGGGGAGCACGGGCCATGCTTTACCGCCGCCTGGCACCGCCGTCTAACCATTCGGTCAAGCCGACGCCGCTTCGCGGCGCGGCGTAACTCAGGCGTTAGCATGCACAACAGCGAGCAGGGGTCTCGATGGAAATGACGATGAGGGAAGCGCAGGGGGACATGCGTCGCGGCTACTTGAGCGGCGCTACCGGGATCGTGGCATCGGCGATGGCCTGGGCAATTGCCACTGCTTTTGCGGCGTTCGTCTCACCGGAGCGCGCTATCTGGGCGCTGCTTATTGGCGGCATGTTGATCTATCCGGTCAGCGTGCTGCTGTGCAAGCTTCTTGGAGCCTCTGGCGCACACAGCAAAGGCAATCCGCTCGGTCAACTTGCGGGAGCGAGCACGTTCTGGCTCATCTTCAGCTTGCCGCTCGCGTACGGGCTGGGCCTCCGTCAGCCGGCTTGGTTCTTCTTGGGCATGCTGCTCGTCATCGGGGGCCGCTACCTGGTGTTTGCATCTGTGTATGGCATGCGGCTCTACTGGGCATTGGGTCTGGCGCTCGCTGCGAGCGCAATTGTCTTGGCGTTGTGTCGCGCGCCCGCGGTCTTCGTGGTCGCCGTGGGGGCGGTCATCGAGCTCGCGTTTGGCGCCGCGGCCTTCGTGCAGCATCGAAAGTGGGTGCGCGCCAACAATGCGCTCAACCCGACACCGCTTCGCAGCGCGGCTTGATCTGATGTCAGGCCTCACTGATCCCACCATACGCCCCACTTGACCCAGTCTTCGACATGAGATTTCAACGTCTATTGTTTGTTGTCGTGCTGTACCTGATGGCCGCTTCGACATTCGTTGTGTTTGTCAGCAACGTAGTGCCTTGGTTCCAGTACCGCCTGTCGTCTGCACCCGCCAGGCTGATCCTCTTGCCCCAACCCGTAGGCGACAGCCCGAAAGATGAAATAAGAGCGGCCTCAGATCAGCGAAAGTACGGCCACGCGGTACTCCTGAAACTTGAGTCTGGCGAGACCCTTAGTTCTCACGCGCACCTAAAGTCCGATCAATACAAGCAGGCATCTTCAGATCAAGGGCTTCCGGTTCTGTATCGAAAAAATGGGCCAAACAAAGTTCAGGTTATTGGCAACCTCCAAGAGCTGGAGTCCCCTTGGATATGGCTGGCCCTCTGTATCGCCCTCTCGATTGTTGCACCCTACGCTGTACGACTACGGGCGAAGGAGATGGCTAGCTGAATCCATGGCCGCAGCAAGAAGAGAGCTCTCGACACATGAGTCAGGCAACCTGGAAGTTTCGACTACAATATGAGGACACCCTAGCGATGTTGTCCAAGCGCTTCGCAACTCCGGCGTAGGGGTACTGGAAGCCGAGAGCATCGTCGAAGCTCTCCTCTAGTCGTCGGCCGAGCTCCCCCTCGCCGTCCGGAAGGACTCGCCTAGATCCCACTAAGCTTGTTCAAGAGCTTTCGGCGGCAAATGTCACGGCAGTTTTTGTCAATGAACCAGCCATCTAGCAGTTCGTCCAAGTCGATGTTGCTTCGCGGCGCAGATTAACTCAGGCATTTCCTCCACCCAATGAATGCAGCCGGCGCTTTGAAAGTCGTACTCGTAAGTTCCGTGCCGTATTCGGCGCATCACGAGTCGCTGTTGCTAAGTCTGATCGGCCGAAAGATTAATCTCTTTTGCGCGACAGGGACGGATTGCGAGAACTGGGAGTTTGTTTTTGACTTGCTACTCACTGACCCAGATCGCAATTTTTCCCATGACATCACAACAACCAGTCATCCGAACGAGCCGATAGATGACGTGGTGAATTTTGCGAAGATCTGGCATGTTGAAGGCTCGCAGGCAGTAGAACTCATTGAGGTTTTTTCTTGAGTTCCTCGCAGTGGTTTCTAATAGTTCATCCAAGCCAACGCCGCTTCGCGACACGGCTGAACTCAGTTGGCAGGTCGCTTGGGACACACGGTTGCTCTACATCCTTTTCGCCGAGCGTGTGCGCCCGTCTACGCCGCCGTAGCAGATGTAGTCGCGGCGCTGTTGCTACCAGGCCTGGGGGAGGTGCCGACCATGTTCGTCATTCTGGAATGGCTGCAGCTGCTCTCTTCCACAGGCTGCGGCTTGCTCATTGGCTGGCTGTTTCGGCGCTCTGCCGATCAACGCAGGCTGCAATAGTTGCAGCCATCGCATGCACCCGCCTCCCGCCAGGAACATGATCAGGTGGAAAAGATGATGAAGATATGGATAAAAATCGTCATGGCAGCCTACTCGGTAGGCCTTTTACCTGCAGCAGCGCGAGCATCCGAACCGCTTCCGTCCATCACCCGGGCGACGCTGAAGGACTCAGAGAGCGAATACCAACACAGCCCGCTCTGCGACAAAGTGGAACTCACACTATGGACGTGCCAAACGCGCAAGCGGGTGTTTTCGCTGTGTTCGTCGAAAGTGGTGAACCGGACGAGTGGCTACCTGCAGTACCGGGCATCGGAGGCGGGCAAGCTGGTCCTGCAATATCCGGCGGAGAAGACGCCGCCGGCGGGGCTGTTCACCTACAGCACGTTCCCGAACGGCAATGCCTCGATCGAATTCAGCAATGCCGGCTACCGGTACAGCCTGCTCGACCCGCTCAGGTCGGGCTCGTCGATTCTGGTCTCACCGCCGGGAACCTCGGAAAAGGCCACGGAGATCGCCTGCGGCCCCAACCAGACGTTCCAGCTCAACTACACCATGCGGCTGATGTACGACGCGGGCGTCTGGGTCGACCCCTGATGTGAAGCGTCCAGAACGCGGCGTCGCTTGCACTTTTCTTGCCGGTGTCGGCGGCGTGCGACGGTCGTGGTGCTTGACGCGGTCGGCCACTTGCTACACTCGGCTCGACTGCCGGGTTCCCTCCGGTGGTCGGACCGATCGGCTCCATTCCCAAAGCCCGCCACACCGGTCGCCGTCTTCTCAGAGCCCCGTCCCTCTCCTCGACATTGGTACGACCATGAAACAGGCCATCGTGTTCCTCCTGCTCGCCGTTGTTTCTTCTCCTGTTTTGGCAGCCGGCAGATACTGCGAAGAGTTGAAGGCCGAGCTCACCGCGAAACTCGATGCCCACGGCGTCAAGGACTACACGCTTGAGATCGTCGACAACGCCGACATCAAGGATCGCAAGGTCATCGGCAGTTGTGCGGCGGGAAGCAAGAAGATCGTGTACAGCAAGAACAAGCCGTCAACCTAATGGGCATGCGCGGTCACGTCATGCAAGCAACGTGGTGCGACCCTGCGCAAAGCGTCGTCCTCGCGCATCACAGGAGCGCGCCATGCAGGTAGTGGACCGCGAACCGCACGCTTGGTTCTTGCTGCGCGACGGAGAGACGCTGCTGCTCGACGTCAACTGCAGCCATGGCCCGGTCGGTTATGCGTGGACCATGGCGCTGACTGCCCAGGAAGTAGAGCAATTCCGCGCGCTCGGGCGTGATTTCATCGCGCAGCTCGCCGAGCGCGTGCAGTCGACCGCGCCGGGGGTCTTGGGCAATCGGTCGCCGTATCTGGTTCGCAAGGCGGATGCCGAGACTCGCCAGCGCGTCACCCTGGCTATCAAGGCGTGGAACCAGAGCAACTGACTGCCTTAGGAGTACTACTTGGGAATCACCGCAGCTTTGCTGCTCGTGCCAATCGCATTGCACAAGCCACACCCGGCAATCGGCTGATACGCCCGATCGGCATCGCCCGCGCAAGCCACCCCTTATCGCTTCCGGCCCCGCTCTGGCGTGGTCCACGACGAGCCCGGTACCCGGAAAGAGAAAGCCGCCATGTATGACATGACCTGGAGCGTTTTCGAGAAAAAGGCAGCCAGATTACTGTTCGACACCGCGCTTCAACGCGAGCTCCAAGCCTATCTCCAAGAGTTCAAACGCAGTGCCGCAAGCATCGGCACACCGGACGCCCTATGGTTGCTGGTCGACCAGGCCGTAAAAAAGGAGCGTGAAATCGCTCAGACATACGACTACCGCTATTCTCAACTCATCCTCGTCTTCGCCGGCCTTTTGCGTCGCGGCATCATTCAAGAAGTGGAAGTAGGCGCGCTTGGTGACGAAAAGGCCAGGCATATCATCGCCCTTGCAAGCCTGAAGTTGTGATGTATCCGATCGATAACCGCACTGCCGCCGTCTACGGCACACGATGCGATACGCCGGCGCTAATTCGCGCCGGAAGGCCTTGCGTTCCGGCATAAGCGGCCACGGATGTGCTGAATTCGTGGCGATGGGGCCGGTGCGGCGACGGAACTGCGCAGAACCATCCGTGACAGGCATTGCCGCCCACGCCGCTCGCCGGTCGATGCGGCGCGCCGCTTCGCCCTTGTCTCGCGGCGTGCGAGGTCGCGCCGCTCCTTGGACTGTAGTAGGTTCGTCGCGTACAGGTCGATGGGCAGACCCCCGACCCGAAAGCAGGTACCGATTGCCATGCGTGTATTTCTGGACGACGAGCGAGAGACACCCACGGGATGGACAAGGGCCTATTGGCCGGACGATGTCATCGCACTGCTCCAAACCGGGAAGGTAGAGGAACTCAGCCTGGACCACGATCTAGGCGACGATGCACGCGGAACCGGGTATGACGTAGTGCTCTGGATCGAGGAGGCAGTGGCACTTCGGTCCTTCGTCCCGCCGAGGATGCACGTCCATTCTGCAAACACTTCGGCGGGAGATAAGATGCGTCTTGGGATCGAGGCAATCGAGCGGATGGCGGCGGAGCGTGGGCACGTGGCTCCACCGCGATGCGACTGATATGCGACTGATCGCCTGCGCATTGCGCGGCGCGCTTCGCACTTGCTGATTTTTCACGCCACATCTTCGTTTTCTACCAGCGACAGCAACAATGCCAAAGGATCCGGAAGCCCAACGTCGCAAAGCCATCCGCGAGGCGGCAGTGCACGAGCAGCGTCCACTTGAAGAAGCCGCGTTTCCCCTCCCCAAGGAAACGCTCTGGGCCTTGTTCGATTACTTGAATGACGCGCTCGCCGATGGCTGCGATCATTCATTGCGGCTCACCACGCAGTTTCTGGCGTCCCACGATGTCGCTCCGGAGTCGGTCATCCCCTGGCTTGGTGCGCACGGCGGCTTCTGCGATTGCGAGGTGCTTTTTAATGTCGAGGAGCGTTGGGGTAAGCCGTGACCGGACAGATGCCTGATGCATGACCTGCCGCACCACTTCCTCGCCGATCTGCATCCTGCGCAACTGGGACGTCCGGCAACTGCGCTCGTCTCCGGCCAATGGTGCGCCATTCTCTGCATCGATCAGCAACGTGGTCGGCCCGCCTAAGCTTTACCGGCAGCCCGTCGCCCGGCGATACGTTTCGGGCAGCGGTACAGTTGTTGATGCCTGACGCAGTAGCGAACTTCCCGGCGGGCGCCGATTTCACGCTCTGGGCAGGCGGCAACGAAGGGACAGGCCACGTGGTCTCGATGGCGGCCTGACAACCAAACGCAGCCCACATGCACATCGACATCACCCACCACGTAGACGCCAGCGAGCCCGACGAAGCAGACGGCTACTCCTACGCCTACACCCTCTATCGCTTCAGCGACGGCCGCGATCGGCTGCTGGCGCGCAGCTACAACGACGAGGCGGACCAGGCGCATTTCCTGAGCATCGAGGTAAGCGGACGCGCGCGGACGATGACCGATGCGGACCTGCGGCACCCGCTGCTGCTGGCCGCCGCCGCGTACCTGGGCGAGGCCGGCAAGCGTAGACTGCGCTGGCTGAGCGGCCGCGGCGACGGTTATGAGCCGCTGCCCGGCCAGCCCACCATCGGATCAGCGGAGGCTCCATGAAACGCGTCACCGGGATCGGCGGCATCTTCTTCAAGGCACAGGATCCGGCCGCACTGCAGGCCTGGTATCAGCGGCACCTCGGCATCGACGTGCAGGCCTGGGGCGGCACCGCCTTCGCCTGGAGCGACGCCAGCGGCGCGCCGGTGGCCGGTTCCACCGTGTGGTCGATCGGCGCGGCGGCGCAGGAGCCGCACTTCGCGCCCGGCACCGCCCCCTTCATGATCAATTACCGGGTGCACGATCTGCATGCCCTGGTCGCGGCGCTGCGCGAGGAGGGCTGCCACGTGCTGGACCGCATCGACGAATCCGAGTACGGCGCCTTCGCCTGGGTCATCGACCCGGAAGGCAACAAGGTGGAACTCTGGCAGCCGCCCGTGGGGCAGTAGCGCCAGCGCCGGGCCGGAGCGACCGGACGCCCCGCCAACGACCGCCGAAACCCGCCGCGCCGCCTGGCGCCCGCCGGCATCGCCCATGCGCAGCGACCGGTGGGTGTACGCTGCCGACGGGCGGCGCGCGATCTTCGCTCGCCCTGCACCGCCCTGCCACTACTGTCCGCGCTCATTGTCCTGATCGGAATCCGCCCGCCGATGACTACCTCGCCCCCCGGTTCCCCCTCGCCCCTGCGCGCGTTCACGGCACGGGTCCTGGTCGTGATGGCATTGGGCGCGCTGGCGCTGCTGGCCTGGCAGTTGTCGGAACTGCTGCTGATCGTGTTCGGTGCGGTGGTGGTGGGCGTGCTGCTGCACGGGCTGGCGACGCTGTTGCGCAAGTGGTTGCCGCTGCCGGAGTGGGCGGCGCTGGCGTTGGTGATCCTGCTGCTGGTGCTGGCGCTGTCGGCGATCGTGCTGTTGTTCGGCGCCGAGGTCGCCGCGCAGATCGACACCTTCCGCGCCACCTTGCCGGCGGCCTGGAACAAGTTCCATGCCTGGCTGCAGTCCGGCCCGCTGGGACCGCAGATCGAGCGCATCCCCGACCAGTTGCGCGACGGCGCCTCGACCCTGGCCACGCATGCCGGCGCCATCGTGCTGTCGGCCGGCGGCGGCGTCACCGACGCGGTGCTGATGATGGTCGGCGGCCTGTACCTGGCCGCGCAGCCGAAGCTGTATCGGCACGGCCTGCTGCACCTGCTGCCGCGCGACCGACGCGGCGTGGCCGACGAGGCGCTGACCGCCAGCGGCCAGGCGCTGCGCGCCTGGCTGACCGGGCAGCTGCTGGCGATGGCGGTGATCGGCACCCTGACCGGGATCGGCCTGTGGCTGCTGGGCGTGCCGGTGGCGCTGGGCATCGGCCTGTTGACCGCGCTGCTGGATTTCATCCCCATCGTCGGCCCGATCGTGGCCGCGGTCCCGGCGATCCTGCTGGGCTTCACCGTCAGCCCGCAGGTGGCGCTGGGCGCGCTGCTGCTGTTCGTGGTGCTGCAGCAACTCGAGGGCCACGTGCTGCAGCCGCTGATCCAGGCGCGGGCGGTGGACCTGCCGCCGGCGCTGCTGCTGTTCTCGCTGTTCGGCATCGGCGTGCTGTTCGGGCCGATGGGCGTGGTGCTGGCGGCACCGCTCACCGTGGTGCTCTTCGTGCTGGTCAAGCGCCTGTACGTGCAGCACGCGCTGGGCGATGCCGAGGGCGCCGAAGGGTCCGGAAAGCCGGCGTGACAGGTGGGGCGATCCGCCCCGGTCGGACGCCCCGCTGCCGACCGATCCGCAGGACCCGCAGCGCGACATGGTCGAGACCTTGCACGGTGCCGCCATGTACAGCGACAGGGGCCACGCCTGGCTCGGGCACGATGCCGAGCAGATCGCCGCATGCAGCACCGGTTCTAGACGCAACTGACGGCGCTGGCCGCGCGTCTGGGCGCGGCGTGGCCCGGCGCTGAGCGCCGCCATCGCCATCGCCAGCGGCGGCGGCGCGCGACGATTCGGGCACTCGGGCATCTATGCGGCGCTGTGCGAGCAGGCATTCGGCAGCGTGCGAGCGCCCCGCTGAGGTCGAGCGCGGGGCGCCGCCTGCCGCAGCGTCATCCGCAGTTCCGGAAACGCGGCCTGCGATACGGTCGCTGAACGCGGGTCCCGGAGTGGGACCGACTGGCTTTGACTTGTCATTCACGCGGCCCACACTGGCGGGTGCCTTTCCCTCGCCACCGATGACCCGTGAAGAAGCCGCCCCAGGATCCTGCGTCCACCACGCCCGCCGACACCGACACCACCCCCGAAAACCCGCAACGCCGGCGCCTGCTGGGCGGCCTGGCACTAGCCGGCAGCGCCCTAGCGATCGGCAGCCCCGCCGAGGCGCGTACGCAAGCCTCCAAGCGCGCGGCACCGCGCACGTTGTCGGCGACCGCGCTGGACCGCCAGTTGCGCGAGAAGATCGAACACGTGGTGGTGATCTACGCCGAGAACCGCAGCTTCAACAACCTGTTCCCCGAGTTCCCCGGGCTGCAGCAGCCGCTGTCCAAGGTGACGCCGGCGCAGGCGCGGCAGCTGGACCGCGACGGCAGCGTGCTCGACATCCTCCCGCCGATCTGGGGCGGGCTGGCGCCGGACGAGCAGGTGGTGGCGCACCGCCGCTACAAGATCGGCGAGGACGCGATCGGGCCGCTGCCCAACGCGCCGTTCCCGCTGCGCACGCCCGACGGGCAGCCGCTGCCGCACGGCATCGTGACCCGCGACCTGGTGCATCGCTTCTACGAGAACCAGATGCAGATCAACGGCGGCCGCAACGACGGCTTCGCCGCGTGGAGCGACGCCGGCGGGCTGGTGATGGGCCACTACGGCGATGCGCCGGCCACGCTGCGGCTGTGGAGCCTGGCCCGCGAGTACACGCTCTGCGACAACTTCTTCATGGGCGCGTTCGGCGGCTCGTTCCTCAACCACCAGTACCTGATCGCCGCGCAGGCGCCGTACTACCCCAAGGCCGACAGCAGCCCGGCGCGGACGCAGATCAGCGTGCTGGCCAGCGACCGCCCCGACGAGATCCGGCTGGCGGTGCAGGACGATTCGCCGGGCACCGCGCTTAACGGCCGGCCGCGCTTCGTGCGCAACGGCGCGCTGACCCCGGATTTCTGGGCCATCAACACGCTCAGCCCGCCGTTCCAGCCCAGCACCAGCCAGGACCCCACGCGCCCGGACTACGCCGACCCCAACAGCCCCAACACGCTGCCGCCGCAGACCCACCGCCACATCGGCGACGCGCTCGACGCCAAGGGCGTGGACTGGGCCTGGTACGCCGGCGGCTGGGCGCTGGCGGTGCAGGGCAAGGGCGACACCGGCGACACCAGCGAGTTCCCGACCAGCCCCAACTTCCAGATCCACCACCAGCCGTTCAACTACTTCGCCAACCTCGCCCCGGGCACGCCGGCGCGCGCGCGCCGGCTGCGCGACGGCGGCCTGGGCGACAGCGCCCCCGGCAACCGCTTCCTCGCCGACGTGCAGGCCGGCGCGCTGCCGCCGGTGACGTTCTACAAGCCGCAGGGCAACCTCAACATGCACGCCGGCTATTCCGACGTGGCCGCCGGCGATCGCCACATCGCGATGGTGGTGGACGCGCTGCGCAACAGCCCGCTGTGGGACAAGACCGTCGTGTTCATCACCTTCGACGAGAACGGCGGCTGGTGGGACCACGTGGCCCCGCCCAAGGCCGACCGCTGGGGCCCGGGCTCGCGCATCCCGGCGCTGGTGGTGTCGCCGTACGCCAAGCGCGGCCATGTCGACCACAGCGTCTACGACACCGGCTCGATCCTGCGCTTCATCACCCGCCGCTTCGGCCTGGAGCCGCTGCCGGGGCTGGTCGAGCGCGAGCGGGCGATGCACGCCGCCAGCGGCGTGGTGCCGGGCGACCTGACCGCCGCGCTGGACCTGGGCTGATCCCGGGCCAGCGCGCGGGCACATGCGTCGCCTGCCGCGGCCTGCGGCAGGCGAGCGCCGCTGGCGACGACAAGCAATCCCGACGCCGGCCCGCCCCGCGTCGGCGCAGCGCCGCGATCAGGCGGCACCGAGCGCCTCGCCGCCGCGCTGGCGGCGGAACAGCAGCCAGGTGCAGACCAGGCCGATCAGCGCCGCCAGCGACAGCCACAGCGCCGGCGCGGCGCGGCTGTGGGTGGCGTGGATCAGCCAGGTGGACACCGCCGGGGTGAAGCCGCCCATCGTCGCGGTGGCCAGGCTGTAGGCCAACGAGAAGCCGGTGGTGCGCACCTCCGCCGGCATCACTTCGGTCAGCGCCACCACCATCGCGCCGTTGTAGGCGCCGTAGAGCAGCGACAGCCATTCGCCGACCAGCAGCAACCGCGCGAACGAAGGCGCGTCGACCAGCCATTGCAGCGCCGGCC
This sequence comes from Xanthomonas sacchari, assembly GCF_024266585.1. Lineage (NCBI taxonomy): Bacteria > Pseudomonadati > Pseudomonadota > Gammaproteobacteria > Lysobacterales > Lysobacteraceae > Xanthomonas > Xanthomonas sacchari. The sequence goes on along the minus strand of NZ_CP100647.1, from coordinate 620,179 downwards.
ACACCGTCAGCAGCATCGCCACGCTGGCGAACACCAGCAACGGCTTGCGGCCGATGCGGTCGCTCAGGGCGCCCATCACCGGCAGCCACACGAAATTCGACAGGCCGATGCAACCGGTCACCACCAGGCTGTCCAGCTCGCTCAGATGCAGCTCGGCGCGGCCGTAGGTCGGCATGTAGGCGGTGATCAGGTAGAACGACACGGTGGTCATCATCACCATGCCCACGCCGGCCAGGATCAAGCCGACATTGGCGCGCAGCGAGCGCGCGATGCCTGCCAGGTCCGGCGCGTGGCGCGCGGCGAATTCGGGGGTTTCCTGCAGCGAGCGGCGGATCAGAAAGATCAGCGGCACGATCAGGCTGCCGATGAAGAACGGCACGCGCCACCCCCAGCGGTCCATCACGCTGTCGGGCAGCAGCGCGTGCAGGGCCACGCCGAGCGCGGCGGCGAACACCACCGCCACCTGCTGGCTGGCCGACTGCCAGGCCACGTAGAAGCCGCGCCGGCCCGGCGTGGCGATCTCGGCCAGGTACACCGACACGCCGCCCAGTTCGGCGCCGGCGGAGAAGCCCTGCAGCAGGCGGCCGAGCAGCACGAGCAGCGGGGCCAGCACGCCGATGGTGGCGTAGCCGGGGACGAAGGCGATCAGCAGCACGCCCGCCGACATCAGCCCCAGGGTCAGGATCAGGCCCTTGCGGCGCCCGTGCCGGTCGATGTAACCGCCGAGCACCAGCGCGCCGATCGGCCGCATCAGGAAGCCGGCGCCGAACGTGGCCAGCGACAGCATCAGCGAGGCGAACGCGTTGTGCGAAGGGAAGAACGCATGGCCGATGGCGGTGGCATAGAAGCCATAGACCATGAAGTCGTACATCTCGAGGAAGTTGCCGGTGACCACGCGGAACACGGCGGCGGCGCCGTGCGGGGCGGCATCGGCGGGGGCGGGGGGCGTAGGGGAAGAGGCCATCGGTCCAAGTCTGCTGGAAAAGAAAAGGCGCCGCCTTGCGATGGTGTGCGACATCGGAAGCGGCGCGCGCAACGGTACAACACGTCGCGTGCGTACGCTGCCACGGCGGTGCGCACCGCTACGTGCGGGTTAATGCGCGGCCGTGCGATGGCGCGGCGCGCGCACGCGCGCTGGCGCAAGGCCGCGCTGCACCGCGACGCGCGTCGGCGGTGCGCCCACATGCCGATACCAGCGTTGATCCACCCCGCGCGAATGCGCACGGTGCGTGGGCGCATTCGCCTCCAGCGCACCCGACACGCACGCGCAGGTCGCCACGGCAGCACCCCATCCGAACGGGTACGCTGAGCGCTGCTCACGCGCCAGGAAGCCCCACCGATGCGTCCCGTTCGACCGCTGCATCTCGGCGTGATCGCCGATACCCATGGCCTGCTGCGCCCCGAGGCGCTGGCGGCCTTGCGCGGTTGTGCCGCCATCGTGCATGCCGGCGACATCGGCAAACCGGACGTGCTGGATGCACTGCGGGAACTGGCGCCGCTGCATGCGATCCGCGGCAACATCGACACCGCGCCGTGGGCGCAGGTGCTGCCCGAAACCCTGGACCTGGACATCGACGGCGTGCGCCTGCACGTGCGCCACGACCTGAAGACGCTGGCGCGCGTCGCCGACGGCGTGGACGTGGTGATCAGCGGCCACTCGCACATGCCGTCGCTGCAGCATCGCGACGGCGTGCTCTACCTCAATCCCGGCAGCGCCGGACCGCGCCGCTTCCGCCTGCCGATCAGCCTCGGCCACCTGTATCTGACGCCGACCGGCCCGCGCGGCGAATTGCAGACCCTGGGCTAGCGCAGGACGCGTCGCGCGCGACCGGCGTACGGACGCATCGCTTGCGGCGGGCGGGCGACGAACGCGCGCGCTTCGCGACAGTCGACGCGGGGAGGCATGTGGCCAGTGAATGAGCAGGGCAAGGCCAGGATGCGGCAACGCGAAAGGAGCGCGCCTGCGCGAGGGAGGGAGCGTTTTCGGCAAGATCGGCCTCGGCCGCATGACCAAAGACGAATACCAGGCCCACCGCAATGGCCCGAACATGTTCTTCGGCGCCGTCCTGGGCCTGGTGCTCACCGGCACCGAAGGCCTCAACGCCTGGCAGTTCGGCGGGGCGCTGACCCTGCTTGCCAGCGTGGTCACCTCGACCCTGTTCGTTTCCAGCAGCCGGCACCGGGTGGCCTGCGCGGTCTACACCCTGCTGATGGCTTTGGCGCTGCCGAGGGCGATCGACACGATGCGCCAGGGCCACGCCCCACTGCCGGACACGTGCAACCGACGCCGATCGTGTGGATCACGATGGCCATCCTGGTGGAGTTCTGGGGCCGCGACAAAGACCCCGCCGCCACGACGGCAACTGCCAGTGAGCGCGGCTAGCACGCGAACGCACGCGGAGCGGGCGCTGTCTGTGCGACCACACGCCCCCGGTTCCGGCCAGGCGCCGCCTCACCAATCGGTCGGCGCGTAGTCCTTGAGGAACTGCCCCCACACGTGTTCGCCGGTGTTGAAGCCGTGGATGATCGGATCGACGATGCGCGCGGCGCCGTCGACGATGTCCAGCGGCGGGTGGAAGCGCTCTTCCTGCACCTTGCGCGCGGCGATCTCGGCCGGATCCTCGTCGGTGACCCAGCCGGTGTCCACGCTGTTCATGTGGATGCCGTCGTTCTGGTAATCCGCCGCCGAGGTGCGGGTCATCATGTTCAACGCGGCCTTGGCCATGTTGGTGTGCGGATGCCGGGTGGTCTTGAAGTTGCGGTAGAACTGCCCTTCCATCGCCGACACATTGACGATGTGCTTGTCGCGCTCGGGCGTGCGCAGCATCAGCGGCTTGAGCCGCGCGTTGAGGACGAACGGCGCGATCGCGTTGACCAGCTGCGTCTCCAGCAGTTCCACCGAGGACACTTCGTCCAGCAGCAGGCGCCAGGAGTTGCGCCCGCGCAGGTCCACCTGCTGCAGGTCCTGGTCCAGCCGTCCTTCCGGGAACAGGTGCTGCTGGGCGAGCAGGTCGTCGGCCAGCAGCGGCACCTGCGACAGCTCCGCGGCGCGCAGCAGGCCATCGGCGCCGGCACGCGCAGGGCCCGCGCCGGCCGGCAACGTGGTGCCCGCCGCCGGCAGCAGGTCGGGACCGCGCAGCCCTTCGTACTGGCCCACCAGCCGGCGCACGTGCTCGGGCAGGTCGTGCAGCGCGGCGGTCTCGCCGGCCAGCATGTGCGCGTAGAACTGCGGCGGCCGGCGCACGGTCTGGCAGGCGTTGTTGACGATGAAGTCCAGGCGCGTGCGGGTTGCCAGCAGTTCGCTGCAGAACGCCTCGACGCTGGGCGTGTGGCGCAGGTCCAGCCCGTACACCTGCAGGCGATGACCCCACTCGGCGAAATCCGGCTCCTGCGCGTAGCGCGCCGCCGAGTCGCGCGGGAAGCGCGTGGTCACGATCAGCTCGGCGCCGGCGCGCAGCAACTTGAGTCCGGCCTGGTAGCCGATCTTGACCCGGCCGCCGGTGAGCAGCGCCACGCGCCCGCGCAGGTCCGCGCTCTCGGTGCGCTTGAGGTAGTTCAACTCGGCGCAGGGCGGGCACAGCTGGTCGTAGAAGTGGTGCAGCTCGGTGTACTTCTGCTTGCACACGTAGCAGTGGCGCAGCTCGGGCGAATGCGCCGCCGGCGCCTCGGCCGCGGCCTGCGCGTGGGTCAGCGCTTCCGGCGCATGCGGCGGAAAATAGTTCGGCGTACTGAACACCGGCTTGCGGCGCAGCGCGCGGATGCCGGTCTGCGCCAGCAACTCCTCGGCCTTGCGCACCTTCTCCTGGTGGCGCTCGCGCGCCTGCTCCTTGAGCAGCTTGCGCCGCGCCTTGGGCTCAGGGTTGAAGACCTGGGCGACCACCTGCAGCAGGCGCACCCGCTCGGCCTCCGGCAGGGTATCGAGCACGCGCCGGTCGGCGGCGATGGTCTCGAGCAGGTCCAGGGCGATGCGCAGGCGCTCGGCCAGGGGCAGGTCGTCGGGAGAGACAGGGGCAGTGGCGTTCAAGACAGATCCGGGTAGGCGACGGCGAGCCGCGGCAGGGCGCCGGCACGATGCCGACAGGGCAGCACGCGGCCCTGCGGCGTCGCCGTCCGCCAAGGCGGGGACGGCGGCGGCACGGACCGCGGCGGGCCGGAGGGACCGGCCACCCGGGCATTTTCGCCGATCCGGGGCCTGCGATGCCACGCGCGGCGCGATGGCCGTGCCGCGTACCCGCCGCGGAGGCCGGCCGGGACCGCTCAGCGCGCCGGTGCGGTCGCGAACTCGCCGCGCTGCAGCCGGGCCACGTCGTTGCCCTGCGCATCCTTGGCCTGCAGGTCGGCGCCCTTGGCGGCGAGTTCCTTCAGCACCTCGGTGCGCTGGAACAGCGCCGCGTACATCGCCGCGGTCTGCCCGGCGTTATTGCGCTGGTCCGGCGCGCAATCGGCCTGCATCAGCCGCTTGGCGATGCTCAACTCGCCCTTGAAGATCGCGCCCATCAGCGCGGTGTTGCCGCGCTTGTCCTGCGCGCAGGGGTCGGCACCGGCGCGCAGCAACTGCTCCACCGCCGCCTGCTGGCCGTGGTAGGCGGCCAGGATCAGCGCGGTGTAGCCCTTGTCGTCGCGGGTATCGAGGTCGTAATGGGCCCGGATGAACTCGGCCAGCATGTCCTGGCGGCCCTGCCGCGCGGCATCGAAGAAGTAGCTGCGCAACTGCGCCTGCACCGCGGACGGATCCGGCGCCGCAGACGCGGCCGGTGCGGCGGCGGCCGTGGCACTCACGGCCAGGCCGAGCAGAAAGAGAACAACACGACGCATAGGTGGTCTCCGCAAGAAGATGCACGGCGCGGCGATACCGCCGCCACGCCGCGCGTGGGACGGATCAATCCTGCAGCTGCGCGGCCAGTTGCTTGACCCGCGCCAGGTCGCCCTTGGCCACCCGCGCCACGCCGCTGCCATAGGCCGGGTCGGCCTTGTACAGGAACGAGAGCATGATGTGCTTGCTCGTATCGTCGGTGCCGGCCAGCGATTCGCCGAAGCTCTGGATCAGGTCCTGCTGCTCCTTCTTGCTGTAGCTGCGGAACAGCTCGCCGGCCTGCTTGAAGTTCTGCTCGCGGGCGATCTTGGCCTGCTGGGTGGTGCCGGACAGCGGCAGCTGGCTGTAGCGCGCGTTCGGATCCTGCGGCCGCGGGCTGAGCCGGCTCGGCTCGTAGTTCACGCCGCTGCTGGTGCTGCCGGCGTTCATCGCGCCGTCCTGGTTGCCGTTGTTGACCGCCACCCGCGGCCGGTTCACCGGCAGGCTCAGGCCATTGGTGCCGACGCGGTACAGCTGGGTATCGGCGTAGGAGAAGATGCGCCCCTGCAGCAGCCGGTCTTCGGACGGCTCGATGCCCGGCACCAGGTTGGCCGGCGCCATCGCCACCTGCTCGGTCTCCTGGAAGAAGTTGTCGACATTCTTGTTCAACACCATCTGCCCGATCTTGCGCTCGGGCACGCCCGGCCAGATCTTGGTGGCATCCAGCGGATCGAAGTCGAACTTGGCCAGGTCCTCGGGCGCGAGCACCTGGATGTACAGATCCCACTTCGGATAGTCGCCGCGCTTGATCGCGCCGACCAGGTCGTTGGTCAGGTGGCTGTAGTCCTTGCCCTGCACCGCCACCACCTGCTGCGGATCCAGGTTCTTCAGGCCCTGCAGGCTCTTCCAGTGGAACTTCACGTAGTGCACCTGGCCCTGTGCGTTGACCAGCTTGTAGGCGTGTACGCCGTTGCCGTCCATGAAGCGGTAGCCGGCCGGCGTGCCTTCGTTGGAGTACAGCAGGGTCAGCGTGCGGGTGGCCTCGGGCACGTGCGAGAAGAAATCGAAGCGGCGCGCATCGTCGTCGAGATTGGTGCGCGGGTCCGGCTTGAACGCATGCACCATGTCCGGGAACTTGATCGCGTCGCGGATGAAGAAGGTCGGGAAGTTGTTGCCGACCAGGTCCCAGTTGCCTTCGCTGGTGTAGAACTTGGTGGCGAAGCCGTGCGGGTCGCGCAGCGTCTCCGGCGAATGGTTGCCGTGCACCACCGAGGAGAAGCGCACGAACACCGGCGTGGTCGTGCCCGGCGCGAACACCTTGGCCTTGCTCAAGTCGGAGATGTCGGCAGTCGCGGTGAACTCGCCGTGCACGCCGGTGCCGCGCGCGTGCACCACGCGCTCGGGTATGCGCTCGCGGTCGAAGCGCTGCAGCTTCTGGATCAGTTGCACGTCCTGCAGCAGCGTCGGGCCGTTGGGCCCGGCGGTCTGCGAGTTCTGGTTGTCGCCCACCGGCGCGCCGTTGTCGCGGGTGAGCGTGGACTGCGCGGCGCTGGCCGACAGGATCAGGGAAGGCGACAACAGGACTAGCAACAAGACAGATCCAGGGCGCATGGCGTCGGCTCGCGTGAAGGGAGCTGCAGCATGGCGGCAGCGCGTCGCGCTGAACATTCGTTCCTTACGATCGCCGCCATCGATGCAGCCAATCGCGCGTGCGCACTGTGACCGCGAGCGCTGGAAGAGCGCGCAATGCGTAGCAGCCGCACTGCAGACGCAGCATCCCGCGACGGCGACGCGGATGCAGATCGACCGCAAAATGTAGACGCATGCGAAGGCGATGGTGGCCACAGCGCGTGGTGCAATGCGCCTACAGCGATACAGGCGCGCGATGCGCGCCAGAAGGGCACTTCGGGAAGTTTGCTGCGGGAGGCGGCTCCCGTCCCCTTTGCGGGATCAGCCGCGGCGGGCTTTGCCGGGAACGCGTCGTCGCGGCTGAAGCCGCTGCGACAGCGCGCGTGCATCCGGCTTGCGGCAACGGCGCCAGCGCAGCGCCACTGTCCTGCCTGGCGCCGCCATGATGGCGGGGCGGCGGCTAGCGCTTCGCGCTCAGCGCGCGGCTGCGATTGGCGAACAGGGTCTGGTCGGCACGACTGTAGGCCTGCCGCTGCACGGCCGCATCGATGCCGCGCTGGAAGTCGGCGCGGAACCCCGGCTCGGTGATGCGCTGGGCGATCAGGAACGCCGCGTGCGCCACATCGGCCCCCACGGCGTGCGCATCGGGAAACCCCTCGCGCTGGATCAGCTCGGTCAGACGCTCCTGGCTTTCCCTGTGCGCCGTCCGCACCTCGTGCGCGAACGCGCGCAGCGAGACGGTGTCGTGCTGCAGCCGCTGCGGCGTGTAGTCCCGCTTGAGGTCGGCGCGGGCCTGCGCGTCGTCGCTGATCAACTGCAACAACTGCGCGCGATAGGCCGGGTTGGCCGGCGCCGGCGCCATCGTGTTTTCTGTCGGTGCCGGTGCCGGTTGCGCCGCGATGCTGCCCGCCAGCACGCACAACGCCGCTCCGAACGCCCACTGTCTGGCGATTCGCATGGTGATACTCCCCCTGTGGCCCGCGATACTAGACCAGCGCGCGCGGCCTGTCCGCGCGGCGGCGGCCAACGCACGGAATTGCCGTCAGGGCGACGCCAGCCTGGCGAACGGCGTCACATCGCCAGGCCAACGAACGTCACATTCGCTAGCCGATCACCCGCTTGAACGGCGGCAGCGCGTCGATGATGCGCTTGCCGTAGCGCTTGGTCAGCAGCCGCGAATCGAGAATGATCACCCGGCCGTGGTCGTCGGCGGTGCGGATCAGGCGGCCGGCGAACTGGGTCAGGGTGCGCAGCGCGTGCGGCACCGCGATCAGGTTGAAGGCGTTGAGGCCGCGGCTTTCGAACCATTCGCCGAGCGTGGCGGTCTGCGGGTCGGTCGGCACCGCGAACGGCACCTGGGTGATGACCACCGTGGTGCAGGCCTCGCCGGGCAGGTCCAGGCCTTCGCCGAAGGAATTGAGGCCGAACAGCACCGAGCCTTCGCCGGCGGCGATGCGGCGCATGTGCTCGCCGATCATCTGCGACTTGGAGCCATCGCCCTGCACCAGCACGCGGTTGCGCTGCGCGATCGGCAGCAGGTCGGCCACCTTGAGCATCTTCCAGCGCGAGGTGAACAGCACGATCGAGCCCTTGCCCCAGTCCAGCTCGCGCACCAGGTAGCGCGCCACTTCGCGCGGGTGGCCCTCGCGGTCGTCCGGCGCCACCGGGAACGCCGGCACGATCAGTTCGGCCTGGTTCGGCAGGTCGAACGGCGAGGACAGCGACACCATCTCGGCATGCGCGGGCAGGCCGTTGTCGATCGCCAGCGCCTGGAAATCGCCGCCGCCGGTCAGCGTGGCCGAGGTCAGCACCGCCGCGTCCACTTCGCTCCACAGCAGCGAGCGCAGCACCTGCGCGGCCGATACCGGCGAGCAGTGGCAGACCAGGTCGGCATCGCGCGAGGCGGTGATCCAGCGCGCCATCGGCGGCTGCCCGTCCTGGTCCTCGCGGCGCCAGCCCAGCCACAGCGCGTACTGCTGCTCGACCATCTCCAGGGCCATGCCCAGGTTGCGCTGCAGGCGTTCCTTGGCCGCATCGTCCTGCTTGGACTTGGCCGCCATCTGGTGCGCGGCCTGCACCCAGTTCAGCAGCGCCCCGGTGTCCTGCGCCTGCGCGTCGATCAGCGGCTTCCATTCCTCGGGCAGGCGGCCGTTGGGCGCGCGCCACATCGGTTCGTCCTGGCCCGGCTCCGGCACCCATACCCGTTCGATCTCGGCGCGGAACGCCTTCAGGCCCTTGGCCACCTGCGCGGCCAGTTCGATCGCCTCGTTGGGCAACTGGTTGCCGATGCGGTCCTTGTCGGCGAGCCGGTAGGCGGCACCGACCAGCGCCTGCAGGCGGCCGGTGCGCCGCGCCATCTCGTCCAGCGGCAGGTTGGCCGCGCCCTGGTCGATGGCGACGCCGGCGATATGGTGGCCCTCGTCGAGCACCAGCAGCATGTCCGACGGCGGCGCGATCAGCGGCTGGCCGTTGTCGCTGTCGCCCAGCGACAGCGCCGACAACAGCAGGGCGTGGTTGGTGACCACGATCTGCGCATCGCGCACCTCGCTGCGCGCCTTCAGCACCGGGCACTGCACGGCGAAGGAGCAGCGGCGGCCGGCGCAGCCGGCGGCGTTGGTGGTGATGCGCGCGCGCAACGACGGCGGCACCGGCTCCGGCGCGGCGTCCAGGTCGCCGTTCCAGGTCCGGTCGGCATAGGCCTTGGCCAGCGCGCGCGCCTGTTCGGCCTCGGCCGGGCTCAGCGGGCGGTCGTACAGCGGCGCCTCGTCCTCGAACATGCTGTCCTGCGCGGCTTCGCCGTGCAGTTCGGCGACGTTGCGCGTGCACAGGTAGCGGGTGCGGCCCTTGGCCAACGCCACCGTGGCCTCCAGCCCGGTGGCCTTGAGGAAGGCCGGGATGTCGCGCTCGACCAGCTGCGACTGCAGCGCCACCGTGCCGGTGCTGATCACCAGCTTCTTCTTGCTGGCCAGCGCGATCGGCACGCCGGCGGTCAGATAGCCCAGGCTCTTGCCGACGCCGGTGGGCGCTTCGGCCACGCCCACCCCGCCGGAGGTGCCCAGCGCACGCGAAACCAAGCCGATCATCTGGCTCTGCGCGCGGCGCACGCGAAAGCCCGGCGTGTTGGCCTGCAGCTTGGCGTAGGCATCACGGATCGCCAGCTTGACCGGTTCGGTGAGCTGACGCGGGGACGGGCCGGACGCGGGCGGCGTCGACGGCGAAGGGGACTCGGTCATCCCGGCATTTTCTCACGTCCCGTCGCAGGGACTGAAACGCGGGAACTGAACGGCGCTACGCGCCGCGTTACGGCGCCGGCGGCGCGGCCTTGCGCGGCAGCGCCAGCCACAGCGCACGCAGCAGCAGCCCCAGGCCGACCACGTACAGCGCATCGTCCAGCAGATGCACCAGCGCATAGACGCCCGGATGCCTGGCGCGGAACTGGCCGTCGATCAGGTCCGCCCAACTCAGCACCGCGCCCAACAGCCGCGGCAGGAGCGCGTCCACCAGCAACACCGTCAGCCCGAGCCGCGCCCGGGTGCGCGCGCGGCCCGGCGCCAGCCGTGGGAGCAGCAGCAGGGCGATCAGCGGCAGCAGCAGGCGCGCCAGCAGGCCGAGCGCGCCGGTCAGTGCGCTCACGTCCAGCACCGGGTACAGCCCCATCGCCAGCATGGCGCCCTCCATGGGCCAGGCCCGTCGGCGTCGGTCAGTGCGGCGCCGCCACGCGCGGCGGCAGGGCGAAGCGCAGCGCCAGCACCACCAGCAGCATGCCCACCGCGAGTATCAGCGCGGCGACGAAGCTGACGATGCCGAGCATGCTCGAGATCGACGAGTAGCTATGGCCTTGGGAAATCAGCCACATCGGCACGAACGACATCGCCGTCCCCAGGCCCAAGGCCAGCAGCAGGATCGCCAGCCCGCAGATGCCCAAGGTGCGCGCACGGCCAGGACGGCGCGTGAACAGCAGCGCCAGACCGACCACATAGACCAGCAAGAGCGGCAACTGCGTCAGCAGTCGCGTCAGCACTTGCAGCATCAACGATTCGTCCATGCGTTTACTCCCGGATAGATGGCGGAGGCGACGTCTTTCAGTCGGCGCTGACCAGCACTGCGTCGCGCTCGCGCAGCGCGGCATACACCGGATCGGTGTCCGGACGCACGCCATGCCAGGCCTCGAAGCTCTCGGCGGCCTGTTCGACCAGCATGCCCAGGCCATCCACGGTGTCGCGGCAGTGCGCCGCGCGCGCCCAGGCCAGGAACGCGATCGCGACCTCGCCGTAGTTGAGGTCCACCGCCAGGGTCATGCTGTTGATCAGCGACAGCGGCAGGGTGAAGCTGGCGGCCGGGTCGCGGCCGATGGTGGTGGCATTGACGATCAGTTCGAAATCGCCCAGCTCGCGCAGGTCTTCCCAGTAGCGCGAGATCGCGCGCGCCGGCTCGCCCAGCGCATCGACCAGCGCGTCGGCGCGTTCCGGCGCCCGGTTGACCACCACCAGTTGCTGCACGCCGGCCTCCAGCAGCGCCGGCGCCACGCCGCGCGCGGCGCCGCCGGCGCCCAGCAGCAGCGCGCGGCGGCCGCGCAGGTCCAGGCCGTTGCGGCCGGTCAGGTCGCGCACCAGGCCGGCCCCGTCGGTGTTGTCGCCGTGCCACTGGCCATCGCGGTAGCTGAGCGTATTGACCGCACCGGCCGACTGCGCGCGCGCGCTGTGCACCAGGCTGAGCGCGTAGGCGGCTTCCTTCAGCGGCAGGGTCACGTTGGCGCCGACGCCACCGGCAGCGGCAAAGGCGGCCAGCGCCGCGGCGAACCCGTCGGCCTGGACATCGATCGCCTCGTACTGCAGGGCGATGCCGGTCTGCTTGGCGAAGGCGGCGTGGATGCGCGGCGACAGCGAATGGGCGACGGGATGGCCGAACACGGCAAAACGGGAGTTGGGCATGGAGCGCTCGTTGGTTGTTTTAGACTGGCGGCGACATTCCATGGAATCCCTCATGCGGACCCCTGCCCTGCCGCTCGCGCTGGCCGCGAGTTTACTCTGCGCGCCGTGTGCGTTCGCGCTTTCCGAATTCGGCATCGAGGGCATGGGCGTGGTGTCGACCACCGCCGACGAGACCCGCGCCAGCGTGTCGGCCGACGGCCAGCGCATCGTCTGGGCCAGTCCCGACCGCGCCGGCGGGCCCGGCGGCGGCGACCTGTGGCAGGCGCAGCTGCGCGACGGGCGCTGGCGCGACCCGCAACCGCTGCCGGCGCCAGTGAACTCGCCGAACCAGGATAGCGACCCGTTCTTCAGCGCCGATGGACGCTGGCTGTACTTCGCCTCCGATCGCCCCGGCGGCCATGGCGGCAGCGACCTGTACCGCGCGCCGGTGCTGGCCGACGGCCGCTACGGCGCGCCGCAGAACCTGGGCGCAGCGGTGAATTCGCCGGGCAACGAGCGCGCGCCGACCCTGTCGCTGGAAGGCACGCGGCTGCTGTTCGCCAGCGACGGCCACGGCGGCGCCGGCGGCCTGGACCTGTTCGTGGCACGCCTGGACGGCCAGGCGTTCGCCGCACCGCAGGCACTGGCCGGGGTCGACAGCGCCGACGACGAGACCGATGCCGCCTGGCTCGGCGACGGCCATGCGCTGCTGTTCGCCCGCGCCCATGGCAACACGAGCAGCCAGGTGCTGCTGGCGCAATGCGCCGGTGGCCGCTATGCGGACCCGCAGCCGCTGGCGCTGTCGTTCAACGGCAGCGACGGCCACACCGCCGGCGTCGTGCTGGACGCGTCCAAGCCCAGCGAACTGCTGCTGTCGGGAAGCGCGCGCGCACCGAAGGCCGGCAAGCGCGACCTGTACCGGATCAAGGCGCCGGCGGCCATCGGCAGCGGCGATTGCATGTAGGTTCGACGAGCGGCGAAGCGAGGCACGCGAGCCCTGGAGCGCCGTCGCGCCGGGTTGTCGAAGGGAATGCGGCTGCGTGTACAGGCACGCCGCTCTGCAACCGCGACCGGGCATCTTCGGGACGCCGGTCTGCTGCCATGCCGACACACGCGGCAAGGGCGTACCCAAAGGCCGTTGTGGGAGGGACTTCAGTCCCGACGCATGGCACCTGGACGCAGCGCCTGTCCGCTTGTCGCGACCGAACAGCGCCTCCAACACCTCCCTTACCGTAGCGCAACGGGGCGCGTCGTCGCCCCGCCGTAGCGGCTCCTGTTCCCTTTTGGCGGGATCTGCCGCGATACATTCCCTGTAATGCCTCATCGCGGCTGAAGCCGCTCCTACGCGCGTGCATTGCGGCCGGATCAGTGGCTCCCTGAAATGGCTTCCACCGGCCACAGCCCGGCACCTGATGCGCAGCGGCGATCAAGGCAGGCACGCAAGGCCCCTGATCGCGCTGCGATCGGCGCGGCGCCTCAGTACACGTCGCGCCGGTAGCGCCCGTCGGCGCTGAGTGCATCGAGTGCGTCCTCGCCGAGGATCTCGCGCAATGCCGCATCCACGCCGCGCGCCATGCCCGCGAGGCTGCCGCAGACATACACGGTAGCGCCGCGCGCCACCCAGTCGCGCACCGCGTCGGCGGACTCGCGCAGGCCGTCCTGCACATAGCGCTTGTGCGCCTGGTCGCGCGAGAACAGCAGGTCCAGGCGCTGCAGGTGGCCGGCGGCCTGCCAGGCCCGCAGTTCGTCGCCGAACAAGGCGTCGTGCGCGGCGTTGCGTTCGCCGAACAGCAGCCAGTGCCCATGCACGCCGGCCTGCTCGGCCTCGCGCAGCAGGCTGCGCAGGCCGGCGATGCCGGTGCCGTTGCCGATCAGCAGCAACGGCGCATCACCGTGTCGGCGGAACCCGGGGTTGGCCCGCACCTGAGCCCGCAGCACCGCGCCCAGCGGCGCGTGCCGGCACAGCCAGCCGGCGCCCAGGCCGGGGCTGCCATCGTCGCGCAGGGTCAGGCGCACGACCAGCTGCAACAGGCCGTCGGCCGGCACCGAGGCGATCGAATACTCGCGCAGCGGCAGGTTCGGCAGCGCATCCACCCAGGCCTGCAGGTCGTCGCCCGGCGCCGGCGGCGTCAACGCGCGCGTGGCCAGCGCCTGCCACAGCGGCTGGCGCACGCCCTCGGCGTGCACCGTCCGTTCGGCGTCCAGCGCCTGCGCGGCGAGCCAGGCACGGACCGCGTCGGCGGCGTGGCAGGGCTGCACTTCCAGGATGTCGCCGGCATGCCAGTGCGCCTGCGGCGGCGGCGTCAGGTCGATGCGCCACACCGGCGCGCCGGCGCTGCCGGGATTGAGCAGGACGCGGCCGGCCAGGCGCCAGTCCAGCGGTTCCGGCGCCTGCAGCACCGGCGCCGACGCCGCCACGCCGGTCAGCGCGGACAGTTGCCATTGCCACTGCGCCAGCGCCTGCGGATCGGCGTTGTCCACCTCCAGCGCCGGGAACAGCGCCTGCGCGCCCTGCGCGTCCAGCCACTGCTGCACTTCCCGGGAGAAGCCGCAGAACTGCGGATACTGGCGGTCGCCCAGGCCGAGCATGGCGTAGCGCAGGTCCGGCAGGGCCTGCGCCTGGCGCAGCACGCGCCGGACGAAGCCGCGCGCCGCGTCCGGCGGTTCGCCGTCGCCGAAGGTGCTGACCACGAACAACGTGCGTTCGACGCCGCGCAGGTGGGCCAGATCCAGTTGCGCCAGCGAGCGCACCTCCACCGCCAGGCCGGCGGCCTGCAACTGCGCGGCGGTCTGCCAGGCCAGGCGCTCGGCCAGGCCGCTCTGGCTGGCGAAGCCGACCAGCCAGGACCCGGCGGCATCGCCGACCAGCCCCGGCAGCGCGCGCCGCGCGGCGCGCAACGCGCGCTTCTTGCGCCGGCGGTCCAGGTACAGCATCCAGCCGGTGACGAAGAACAGCGACATGCACAGGCTCGCCAGCAGCATCGCCACGCGCCCGGGCAGGCCGAAGAAGCTGCCGCTGTGCAGCGCGAACATGCTGGTCAGCAGGCGCCGGCCCAGCGGCTGCGCGCGGTAGTCCAGGCGGCGCAGGATGCGGCCGCTGGCCGGATCGACCTCCACGCTGTCGTAGGCGCGGTCGTGCGCCGGATCGGGCGGCAGGTAGCGGGCCACGATCGGCTGGCCGCTGCGGCCGGGCAGGCGCAGATCCAGATAGGCGCGCTGCGCCGCGGGCACGGTCGCCAGGGCCGCCTGCAGCCGCGCGTAGTCCACCGCCGGCGGTTTGCCGCCGCGACCGCCTTCCTTCTCCTTCGGCGCGGCATCGCCGCCGAGCATCGCCACCAACCCCTGCCGGTACCAGTCGTAGGACCAGTACAGCCCGGTCGCGGCGATCAGCAGGTACACCAGCAGGCACCAGGTGCCGATCACCGAATGCAGGCTCCACAGGAAGCTGCGCCCCTGCCGGTTCCACTCCACCGCCCACCAGGTCCGCCAGCTCCACCAGCGCCGCGGCCAGCGCAGGTACAACCCGGACAGGCAGAAGAAGATCAGCACGATGGCGCAGGCGCCGGTGACCGCCTTGCCGCGCTCGCCCGCCGCCAGGCGCCGGTGCAGGTCTTCGACGAAAGAGAAGAACCCGTCCAGGCGCGGTGCCGGCAGCACCGCGCCGGTGTAGGGATCAAAATACAGGCGGCCGCCGTCGCGGCCGGGCAGGCGCACCGCGGACGGCCGCGTGCCGGTCGGGTCGATCAGCAGCCGGTTGCTGCGGTGCGCGCCATCCAGGTCCAGGCGCCGCGCCAGTTCGGCCAGCGGCAAGGGCTGCTCGCCGGCGGCATGGCGCGCGGCGATGGCCGCCATCGGCGGATTGGCCAGGCGCACGATCTCGTCCTCGAAGGCGAGCGTGGCCCCGCTCAGCCCCATCACCGACAGCACCAGCCCGGCGCTGATGCCGAGCAGCCAGTGCAACTGGAACAACAGCGTCTTGATCACGGCGCGCGGGGGAGAGGGCGGGCGCGCATTGTAAATGAGAACGCTTATCGCATGCGATTGACCGCCCCCCGCGCGGCGTCTACCGCCAAGCGTGACCGCCGGCGCAGTTGCCATTTGCGGCACATCCGGCGGTCACCTGACGGACATCGAACCTGGCCAGTTTCTTCACCTCCATCGATCACCCCCGAGGTTCCTGCAATGTCCGTCTCCCTGCGCGGTTGTCTTGCCCTGCTTGCGCTGTTCGCCGCCCAGGCGGCCAGCGCCGCCACCAGCTGCCCCACGCTCTACGCCGGCGGCAAGGCACCGACGCTCGACGCGTCGATCACCAGCCGCACCACCGAGGTCTGCCATACCGAATACGTGCTGATGGCCTCGGGCGTGACCAAGGGTCCGCTGTACTCGGCCGAGCACCTGACCGACCAACAGGTCGCCGGCGCCGAATCGATCGGCCGCGTCGGCTCCTTCCACGACGAGACCGGCATCCCGGCCGCCGACCGCTCGCACACCTCCGACTACACCAACTCCGGCTTCGACCGCGGCCACATGACCCCGGCCGGCGATGCCTCGACCACCAACTCGGAGAAGGAAACCTTCTCGATGGCCAACGTGGTCCCGCAGGACCACAAGCTCAACACCGGCGAGTGGGCGCGGATCGAAGAGCAGGTGCGCCAGCTGGCCAAGCAGCGCGGCGAGGTCTACGTGGTCACCGGCCCGGCCTTCGACAGCGGCACGCGCAGCAGCATCGGCGCCGACAACGTGCAGGTCCCGAACTACGTGTGGAAGGCGGTGTACGAACCGGGCAACGGCGCGGCCGCCTACATGTGCGTCAACGACAGCACCATCAACTGCGACGTGGTGTCGATCAACGACGTCATCACCATGTCCGGCGTGGACCCGTTCCCGGCGATCAGCGCCAGCATGAAGGCGAACCCGATCGCGCTGACGTTGCCGTAATTCGGGGAGTCGGGAATGGGGAATCGGGATTCGTAAAAGCGTCCCGACACCCTGCCCGGGTTGGGGCGGCCGGATGCGCGAATGCGCCGGCCTGCCGCCATCGCAAGCGCGCGCACCTCAGGCGGTGTGCGCCGTCATCGCCTCGACCAGCGCCGCGAACACCGCGCTGCAGGCGGCGCTGCCGCGCACGTCCTGGTGCATCACGATCCAGCTGTCCAGGCCGACGCGCACCTGCTGCGGCAACACCGGCACCAGCGCCGGCATGCGCCGCGCCAGCGCGACCTGGCAGAAGCCGATGCCGCAGCCGGCACGCAACAGCGCCAGCTGCGCCAGGTCGCTGTCGGCACGCAACGCGAACGCCTCGCGCCGCCATGCCGGCAAGGCACTGCGCGCCGCACGCAGGAACGGCGTCTCCGCATCGAAGCCGATCAGCGCGTGCTGCGGCAGGTCCTGCAGCGTCTGCGGCAGGCCGTGCCGGTCCACGTAGTCCTGGTGCGCGAACAAGGCCACCGCCACCGCGCCGACGTGGCGCGCGACCAGCACATCCTGGGTCGGGCGGGTCATGCGCACCGCCACATCCGCTTCGCGGTGCAGCAGGTCCTGCACCCGGTTGCTCAGCACCAGTTCCAGCCGCAACTGCGGATGCGCGCGGCGCAGGGCCGCCAGCACCGGCGGCAACACCTCCGCACCGATCACCTCGCTGGCGGCGATGCGCACCGTGCCGCGCACCGCCTCGCCGTGGCGGCCGGCCGCGCGCTGCAGCGACGCGGCCAGGCTGCCCATCGCCTGTGCGTGGCCGCGCAGCGCCAGGGCCGCATCGGTGGGCAGCAGGCCGGTCTGCGAGCGCACGAACAGCGGCACCGCCAGCGCCTGTTCCAGCGCCGCCACATGGCGGCCGACGGTGGGCTGGGTCAGGCCCAGCGCGCGTGCCGCCGCCGACAGCGACCCCTCCTCCAGCACCGCCAGGAAGGACCGGTAGAGTTCCCAGCCGATCGTGTTGTCCATACAGAAATGTATAGCCGGTCGGCGGTCTTCGCCAATTTTCTTCTGCGGCACCGGCGCCGACACTGACCGCCGACCCCAACGGAGCGCTGGCATGTCCCCTACTTCTTCCACGGCCCTGGTACTTGGCGCCAGCGGCGGCATCGGCGGCGAACTGGCGCGGCAGTTGCGCGACGCCGGCTGGCAGGTGCGCGCCTTGCAGCGCGGCCTCGCCCGCGCCAGCGAGGACCGCGACGGCATGCACTGGCGCCGTGGCGATGCCTTGCAGCGCGACGACGTGCTGCAGGCGGCGCAGGGCTGCGCGGTGATCGTGCATGCGGTCAACCCGCCCGGCTACCGGCGCTGGTCGGAGCTGGTGCTGCCGATGATCGACAACACCGTCGCCGCGGCCATCGCCGAGCACGCCACCGTGGTCCTGCCCGGTACGGTCTACAACTACGGCCCGGATGCCTATCCGGCGCCGGACGAAGACGCGCCGCAGGCCCCGCGCACGCGCAAGGGCGCGATCCGCGTGGAACTGGAACGGCGCCTGCAGGCCGCGACCGCGCTGGGCGCGCGGGCGATCGTGGTGCGCGCCGGCGACTTCTTCGGTCCACGCGTGGGCAACAGCTGGTTCGCGCAGGGGCTGGTGCAGCCCGGACGGCCGGTCGCGACGGTGACCCTGCCCGGCGATCCCGGCGTGGGCCACCAGTGGGCCTACGTGCCGGACGTGGCGCGGACCATGCTGGCGCTGCTGCAGCGGCGCGCGGACCTGCCGGCCTTCGCCCGCATGCACATGGACGGGCACTGGGACGCCGACGGCACGCAGATGGCCGCGGCGATCGCGCGGGTCGCGCAACGCCATGGTCTGGCGCCGCCACGCACGCGCCGCTTCCCGTGGCCGCTGCTGACCCTGGCCCTGCCGTTCTGGCCGCTGGCGCGCGAGCTGCACGAAATGCGCCCGCTGTGGCGGCACCCGCTGCGCATGCGCAACACGCGGCTGCTGGAACTGCTCGGCGAAGAACCGCACACGCCGCTGGATGCGGCGGTGGAGGCGACGCTGCGCGGGCTGGGCTGTCTGCCGGCGACCTCCCAATCGGCCTAACGCCGGCGTGTCTGCGTAGGAGCGGCTTCAGCGGCGACCAGGCGCCAACGGGAAGGCGCGGTCGCGGCCGACGCCGCTGCTATCAGCAGGATGCGCAGTCGCGATGCCTTTGCCAGGCAAGGCCTGGTCGCGGCGTCAAGGCACTCCAACAACCAGCTCGCGCCCCGATCAAGCCGGATACCGCGTGCCCGGCAGGAGCGGCTTCAGCCGCGACGGCTTGCCCGGGAGCGCGCGGTCGCGGCCGAAGCCGCGCCCACAGGACGCTTACCGTCGCGACTGGAGGCGCCCTGGAGCCGCTTGCACAGACAGACGCTGGGCTCAGCGCGCCTCGCGCAGCCAGCGCGCCACCTGCGGCGCGAAGTAGGTCAGCACGCCGTCGGCGCCGGCGCGCTTGAACGCCATCAGCGATTCCAGCACGCAGGCGCGCTCGTCCAGCCAGCCGTTGCCGATCGCCGCCTTGAGCATCGCGTACTCGCCGCTGACCTGGTAAGCGAAGGTCGGCACGCGGAATTCGTCCTTCACCCGCCGCACCACGTCCAGGTAGGGCATGCCGGGCTTGACCATCACCATGTCCGCGCCCTCTTCCAGATCCAGGGCGATCTCGCGCAGGGCCTCGTCGCCGTTGGCCGGGTCCATCTGGTAAGTGGTCTTGTCGGCCTTGCCGAGGTTGCCGGCGCTGCCCACCGCCTCGCGGAACGGGCCGTAGAACGCCGAGGCGTACTTGGCCGAGTAGGCCATGATGCGCACGTGCAGGTGTTCGTCGGCATCCAGCGCGCGGCGGATCGCGCCGATGCGCCCGTCCATCATGTCCGAGGGCGAGACGATGTCCACGCCGGCCTGCGCATGCGACAGCGACTGCTGCACCAGTGCCTCGACGGTGATGTCGTTGAGCACGTAGCCGCGCTCGTCGATGATGCCGTCCTGGCCGTGGCTGGTGTACGGATCCAGCGCCACGTCGGTCATCACCCCCAGCTCCGGGAAGCGCGTCTTCAGCGCGCGCACCGCGCGTTGCGCCAGGCCGTCCGGGTTCCAGGCCTCGGCCGCGTCCAGCGACTTGCCGGTCGGGTCGATCACCGGGAACAGGTCGATCACCGGGATGCCCAGTTCCAACGCCGCCTCGGCCTCCTTCAGCAGTTCCTCGATCGACAGCCGCTCCACGCCGGGCATGGACGCGATCGGCGTGCGCCCGGGCACATCGTGCACGAACACCGGCCAGATCAGGTCGTCGACGGTGAGGGTGTGCTCGCGCATCAGGCGGCGCGAAAAGGCATCGCGGCGCATGCGCCGGGGACGGTAGTGGGGATGGGCCACGTGCAGGCTCCTGGGTAGGCGGATTCTTGAGAGGCCGCGCCAGTCGCACCGGCCGATGCCGCCAAGGCACCGCAGGCCGCGCCGCCGGCACCGGCGTGAACGCAAGGCGCCCGCGAGCGGGCGCCGTCGGCTGCGCATGTTACTCCCGCCGGCGCGGCGCGCCGCACGAAATGTTGCAACACAGCATGCCGGTCGCCCGGCGCAGGCTCAGATCACGCCGCCGCCCAGGCTCAGCCGGATCACCCCGACCACGATCACCAGCGCATTGAGCATGAGACCGGTCTTGGCGCGGCCGCGGTTGGGTGCGGCGGTGAACAGCAGCCCGATCGCGGCGATCAGCGCGCCGACCGCGGCGAACGGGATCAGGAACCAATTGCCCCAGCCGAGCAGCGGAATGAAGGCCAGGATCATCCACAGCAACGCCACGATGCCCCACAGCAGACTGATCAGGCCCATGCCGGCCTCCATGCGAATGTCAGCCTGCACCATAGCGCGCGGCGGAGGCCAGGCAACCCAACTCTTGGCATGGGGATCACGGCGGCCCTGCCAGGGTGCGGCAGCGGCGGGTTCGGCACGATTCACCCGGCCCGCCTATGATCGCGTGAGATCCGAACACGGGGGTAAGGCCATGACTGTACGACCGTTGCTGCCGCTGGCGCTGCTGCTCGCCCTGGCCGGCTGCGCCAGTTCTTCCAAGGTGATGGTCGGCGCGGCGCGCCCGCCGATCGATCCGGCGCTGGTGCAGATCTACTCCGCGCCGCCGCCGGGGGCGGTGGACATCGCCCAGTTGGAAGCCTCCAGCGCGGCCGGTTTCGGCACCCAGGGCCAGACCGACGCGGTGGTGGCCCGGCTCAAGCGCGACGCGGCCAAGCTCGGCGCCAACGGCGTGGTGCTGATGGGCGTGGGCTCGCAGCGCTCCGGCGGCGGCCTGTCGGTGGGCGCCGGCAGCTACGGCGGCCACGTCGGCGGCGGCCTGGGCATCGGCATCCCCACCACGCAGAAGCGCGCCGCGGGCATGGCGATCTGGGTGCCGCCGGCGGCGCCGGCACCGGCGGCTCCGCAGCCAGCACCACCGCCCGTTCACTGAATCTGGCCACGGGGGCGGCCGCGGCGCTGCCGCCCCCCGTGGCCACTGACGTACCCGCCGCTCCCGTGAAGCGAATGTCCCAGCCTCGCTGTGCGGGCCTGGACGGCCCCTCGCGCGCTGAAACCCTTGCCGAGCTATTTGCGGGCGGAATCGGGACGATCCGCGCGAGGGTCGCGCCTACGATGCCGCCCGCCGTGCAACCGCACATTCAGCCCAGATGTCTTGGATGGACCGCTTTCGACGGAGGGACGTGCGATAAAGCGATGGATATCGATTCTGGTTGCGTTCCTGGGATTTCAGGGTGTCGCTGGCGCGCAGCAGGTCTATGAAGATCTGCCCGGTCGGCGGCGGCAACGCCAGCGACTGGACGGGACCGCAACGGCCCCAACGTCTTCCCACGGATCATTGCTCCGCACCGACGGTGCCGCCGCGCTCTCCGGGCGCAGCGGCGCGCATGGCTAACCGTCCGGTCACCTGCGCTGCGAAGGCACGAACTCCTCGTCCACCGCCGCGGCCAGCTGGTCCGGGGGCAGCAGCCCTTGGTCGAGCAGGAAGTTATTGAATTTCAGCCGGTCGAACTTCGCCCCCAGCGCCAGTTCGGTGCGCATGCGCAGCTCCAGGATGCGGCTGTAGCCGTAGAAGTAGCTGCCGGCCTGGCCGGGCGCGCGCACCATGTAGCGGTCCAGTTCCTGCCGCGCCATCGCCGGCGACAGGCCGACCTCGTTCTCCAGCACCAGGCGCGCACGCTCGCGGTCGATCAGGCCGAGATTGAGCATCGGGTCGAGCATGGCGCGCGCCGCGCGCAGCAGGCGGAACTGCAAGGCGATCAGCTGCCCGTCCAGCGGTTCGTACGGCACCATCTCGGCCTCAGCGTACAGCGCCCAGCCTTCGACGTTGACCGAATTGAACGCGTACAGGCTGCGCGCCAGCGACACGCCGCGCTCGACCATGGCGGTGAACTGCAGTTCGTGGCCGGGCCGGCCCTCGTGCGCGCTCAGCGTCCACGCCGCCGCGCCGAAGTTGAAATCGTCGTAGTGCTCGCCCTTGCCGGCGCTGTCGGGATTGCCCAGCGGCAGCACGAAGGTGCCCTGCTCGCCGGTGTTGCCGACCAGCGGCGCCGGGCGGAAATGCGGCGCCGGTTGCGCGGCGCTTTCGGCCGGCGAGCCCAGGCGCATCTGCATCGGCCGTTGCGGCACGTCGACGATGCGCTGTTGGCGGATGATCGGGTCGATGCGGTCGATGACGCTGCGGTAGTGCGCTTCGAGCTTGTCGTCGGGGATGGTGTCGCGCTTGAGCGCGCGCAGCACCGTGCGGTAGTCGCGCGCATCGTCGCCGCGCAGTCCCTTGGCGGCGGCCACCAGCGGCGCCAGCTGCTGCATCGCCGCGCGGGTTTCCATGAACTCCAGCTGCGCGCGCTGCATCAGCACCTGCGGCGCGATGTCGATGCCGACCTGCTTGAGCCGGAACGCGTACAGCTCGGGCGGCAGGCGCGCATCCGCGCGCGCCTGCGGCAGCACCACCGTGCGCGTCCAGGTGGCGTAGTCCCGGAACTGCTGGTCCATCGCCGCCAGTGCCGCATCCGCACCGGCGATCCTGTACTCGGCGAACAGCGCGCGAATGCCCTTGGCGTAGGTGTCGACGTTGCTCAAGGCCTGCTCGACCTCGCGCCTGGTCGGCTGCAGCAGGCTGCCGTCGGCGCGCTTCTCTTCGTAGCGTTGCCGCGCCAGCAGCAGGGTGGAGGTGCTGCCCGGCGCCAGTCCTACGTAGCGCTGCAGCCGCGCCAGCGCCTTGGCGCGGCGCGCCGCCGGGACCTGTTCGGACAACAGGTTGTTGATCCCGCCGAAGACGTGCTGCGGCGCGTCCATCCATGGCAGCAGCAGGCGCTCGTCGAGCGTGCTGCCCTCGATGGACTGATCGGCGGCGTGGATCAGGATCGCCAGATCCTGGCGCACGTTCGGATCGCGCTCCACCTGGAGCTTTTCCTGCAGCGTGCGGCGCGCGGCGGCGGTGGCCTCGCGGAAACGCCGCGCGTTGTCCGGGCCGAGATCGGAGACCTGGTCGTCGAATCCGGGCACGCCGAAGAAGCTCACTTCCTCGGCCTGGAACGGCGCCTGCGCCTGCAGCAGGATCTGCGCGAACGCATTGCTGCGCTCCACCCAGGCCGGCGCGCGCGTGGCCGCACTGGCGGTCGGCGCGGCCGCCGCCAGCGCCGGGAACGGCGAAGGCACCGTCAACGCCAAGGTCAGGGCGATGGCGAGGACACGTGGCTTCATGGCGCAGCTCCGACAGGACAATGCGGGGACCGTACGCGGCGCATGCGGATCGGCCATCTGCCGGAGGTCATGGCCGTCACCACGCGGCGGTGCAGCATGCCGGTGGGCCTGCGCGGCGACCGCCGCAATGCGCGTGCGGTAGCGCAGCGTGGGCGCATCGCGTCAGACCCTCGGCGGTGCGATGGTGCACGCCCATGGACGCCGCACATGGACGCTCCACAACGCGGTGGGCGGCAGAACGTTCGCGGCCCGCCTACTGCGTAGCGTCGGCTTCGGCCGGCATGGCGTTGTCCGCGTCCGCCGCGGGCATCGGCGGCGCATCGATCACCATGCCGTCCGCCTCTTCGTCGTCGTCGGCGGCGTCCTGCCCGAGCGCATCGAGCAGCGGGATCGCCTCGCCGGCATCCGGCAGCACCTGCAAGGTGGTGTAGTGCCACTCGCCCGCATGACGCTCGGCTTCGATGTACAGGGTGCCGTTGGCGCGGCTGCCGTGCAGCGACACGCTCAAGCTGGCATTGCCGTTGCCGGCGCCGCTGGTGCTGATGCTGCCGCTGGGCATGATGCCGTCCTTGATCGGCGCACCCAGCGCGGCCGCCACCCGTGGATCGTGTTGTGCGGCCATCACGCCGACCCGGTACGGCTCGGACGCCTTGGTGACGCGCGCGAGGCCGAGCACGAACACCGCGATCGAGGCTAGCAGCAGCGCGCCGAGCACCAGCGCGATCAGCGGCACCGCCCATTTCCAGTGCCGCGCCCACCAGCCGCGCTTGGCCGCTGGCGACGCCATGGCCGAGGTGGGGCCGGGCGTCCCGGGCAGCGGCGGCGGACTCGACATTGCGTCACTCCTTGTCGTGCAAAACGAAACGGGGCGCTCAGGGCTTCAGGCAGCGTGCCAGGAACGCTTCGGTGGTGCGATAGCGATGCAGTGCGTTGCTGCCGGACAGCCCGTGCTTGGCGCCCGGATAGGTCATCAGCTCGAACAGCTTGCCGCGCTTCTGCAGCTCGCTCATCAGCGAGGTGGAATTGGTGAACAGCACGTTGTCGTCGGCCATACCGTGCAGCAGCAGCAATTGCGAGGTCAACCCGTCCAGGTGCGCGGCCACGCGGCTGTCGCGATAGCCGTCGGGATTGGCCTTGGGCAGGTTCATGTAGCGCTCGGTGTAGTGGCTGTCGTACAGGCCCCAATCGGTGACCGGCGCGCCTGCGGCGCCGCAGGCATAGGCCTCGCTGTGCTTGGACAGCAGCATCAGGGTCATGTAGCCGCCGTTGGACCAGCCGTACACGCCGATCCGCGCCGGATCCACCCACGGCTGCGCCTTCAGCCAGGCCACGCCGCGCAGCTGGTCGTCCACTTCCACGGTGCCCTGGTGCTGGTACAGCGCCCCGCCGAAATCGCGGCCACGGCGTGGCGTGCCGCGGTTGTCCAGCGAGAACACCACATAGCCGTGCTGGGCCAGGTACTGGTCGAACAGCGCATCGCCGCGGCCGGGCCAGCTATCGACCACGGTCTGCGCGGCCGGGCCGCCGTAGACGTAGACCACCACCGGGTAGCGCTTGGCCGGATCGAAGCCGTCCGGCTTCATCAACCGGTAGTGCAGCTGGGTCTTGCCGTCGGCGGCGGTCATGGTGCCGAACTCGACCGGGCGCTGCGCGGCGCGGTAGGCGGCATAGGGATGCTGCGGATCGGCCAGGTCGTTGACCAGCAGGGTGGCGATCTTTTCGCCATTGGCGCGGAACAGCTCGATCTGCGGCGGGGTGGTGGTGTTGGACCAGCTGTCGACGTACACACTGGCGTTCTTGGCGAAGCTGGCGGCATGCGTGCCGTTGGGCTTGGACAGCTGCTCGATGGCGCCGCCGGCCAACGGCACCGCGTAGAGCTGGGTCTGGGTCGGCGAGGCCTTGGTCGCGGAGAAATAGACCTTGCCGGCGGCCTCGTCCACCGCCAGCAGTTCGTCCACCACCCACTGGCCCTGGGTCAGCGGGCGCAGCGTGCGGCCGTCTTCCGAGGCCAGGTACAGGTGTTCGTAGCCGCTGCGCTCGGAGCCCCAGACGAAGCGTCCGTCCTTGAGGAAATGCAGGTCGTAGGTGAGCGGCACCCAGGTCGGGCTGGTCTCGGTGATCAGCACGCGCTGCTTGCCGGTGGCCAGGGTCGCCTCGATCAGGTCCAGGCGCTTCTGGTCGCGCGACTGGCGCTGGAAGGTCAGCCGTTGCGGATCGCGCCAGTCCACCCGCGCCAGGTAGATGTCCGGATTCTTGCCCAGGTCGACCCACTGCGGCTGCGCGCCGGCACGCGGCGCGATCACGCCCAGCTGCACCTTGACGTTGGGCTGGCCGGCCTGCGGATAGCGCTGTTCGACCACCTCGGTATGGTCGGCGTAGACCTCCGGGCGCTTCTGCACGGGCACTTCGGTTTCGTCGATGCGGGCGAAGGCGATCGCCGAATCGTCCGGCGCCCACCAGTAGCCGGTGTGGCGGTCCATTTCCTCGTCGGCGACGAACTCGGCCACGCCGTTGCCGATGGTCTCGCTGCCGTCGCGGGTGAGCTGGTGCTGCTGGCCGCTGGCCAGGTCGATCACCCACAGGTTGCGCCCGCGCACGAAACTGACGTAGCCGCCCTTGGGCGAGATCTTCGGGTCGGTGACGAAGCCTTCGCCGTGGGTGAGCTTGCGCACCGCGGCGCTGCCGGTCTTGCTCAGGTCGTACAGGTACAGCTCGCCGCCGAGCGGGAACAGCAGCGCATGCGCATCCGGCGCCCACTGGTATTCGACGATGCCGGTGTAGGCGGCGATGCGCTGGCGCTCGCGGCGCGCCTTCTCCTCGTCGCTCAGCGTCTCGGTGCCGGGCAGCACCAGCTTGGAATCCACCAGCATGCGGGTCTGGCCGCTGGCGATGTCGTACTCCCACAGGTCCAGCTGGTTGCGGTCGCTGTCCTTGCCGCGCAGGAAGGTCACCCGCGAGCCGTCCGGCGCCACCTTGGGCTTCATCAGGGTCGGCCCGGACAGCGGCTTGCTGCCGGTGATGGCCTCCAGGGTCAGTTTCTCGGCGTGGGCGGGAAGGACGGGCGTGGCGAGCATGAGGGCGAGAGCGGCGAACAAAGAGCGCATGAAGGTTCCTGATGGAGCACCGAGCGCACGGATGATGCGCGTGCGCCCGGGATTTGAGAAGCGCGCCGGCTCAGCGCTGCCCGAACAGGTGCTTGCGCGCTTCCTCGCTGAGCGGCTTGCCCGCGTTCGGGTTCACCTGCTCCTTCAAGGCGTAGGCGCGCTGGGTGGCCGGGCGCGCGGCGATGGCCTCGTGCCAGCGCTTGAGATGCGGGAACGCGGCGTAGTCGGGGGTCAGGCCGGGATACACCTCGATCCACGGGTAGCTGGCCATGTCGGCGATGCCGTAGGCGTCGCCGGCCAGATAGGCGCTGTGCGCCAGGCGCTTGTCCAGCACGCCGTGCAGGCGCCGCACCTCGTTGCCGTAGCGCTCGATCGCATAGCCGATCTTCTCCGGCGCGTAGACGTTGAAGTGGCCCATCTGCCCGGTCATCGGGCCGAGGCCGGCCATCTGCCAGAACAGCCATTCCAGCGCGACCACGCGCCCGCGCGGATCGGCCGGCAGGAAGCGGCCGGTCTTCTCGGCCAGGTACAGCAGGATCGCGCCGGATTCGAACACGCTCTGCGGGGCGCCGCCGTCGGCCGGGGCATGGTCGACGATGGCCGGCATCTTGTTGTTCGGCGAGATCGCCAGGAAGGCGGGCGCGAACTGCTCGCCGGCGCCGATGTTGACCGGCTTGAGCGTGTAGTCCAGCCCGGCTTCCTCGAGGAACAGGGTGATCTTGTGGCCGTTGGGGGTGGGCCAGTAGTACAGATCGATCATGGCGGCGGTCCTGGACAGGGGAACTCGAGTGTAGCGGCGCCCTCCGGCTTGGCAGCGTCACCGCCGGCCGGGTACCCTGGCCGCTCCCGCAACGCAGCATTCCAGACCACGCCATGACTCCCGAGCGGCCTCGCCTGCACCCCCTGTCCAACCTGATCTTCGCCTCGCGCTGGCTGCAGCTGCCGCTGTACCTGGGGCTGATCGTGGCCCAGGGCGTGTACGTGTTCCTGTTCGGCAAGGAACTGTGGCACCTGATCCACGAGGCGCCGAGCCTGGGCGAACAGCAGATCATGCTGATCGTGCTGGGCCTGATCGACGTGGTGATGATCTCCAACCTGCTGGTGATGGTGATCGTCGGCGGCTACGAGACCTTCGTGTCGCGGCTGGGCCTGGAAGGCCACCCGGACCAGCCGGAGTGGCTGAGCCACGTCAACGCCAGCGTGCTCAAGGTCAAGCTGGCGCTGTCGATCATCGGCATCTCCTCGATCCACCTGCTCAAGACCTTCATCGCGGTGGGCGCGCTCGGCGGCATGCCGATGTGCTCGCCGGAGCAGTTGGCCAGCGCCGCGGGCACGGTGGACCTGAAGAGCTGCGCGACGCTGACCGCCACCGGCGTGCTGTGGCAGACCGTCATCCATGGCATTTTCATCCTGTCGGCGATCGGCATCGCCTGGACCGACCGGATCATGTCCGCGTCCGCGCCGGCGCGGCCGGCGCATTGACCGGCACGCGCAGCGTCACGCTTTTTGCCGCATGGCCGTGGCTGCCACGCACCCGGCGGCCGGGGATGCTAGATTGGCCGATGGGGTGCGCTGGCGGCATGGGGGCCGCAGCCGCCGCGAACGCACCGCCGTCGCATCGTTGATTGCCAACATCGGGGATTCAGGGGGACGCATGTCGCAACTCACCACACTCGCCAAGGCGCGCCGTCTCGCGCCCGTCCTGTTGCTGGCCGCGCTGGCGGCCTGCTCCAAGCAGGACGAGAGCGCACCCGCCGCCGCACCGGCCACGGCCGCCGCGAATGCGCCGGCAACGCCGGCGGTCTCGGCCAAGGTGCAGTCGATGGGCACCGAACAGCTGCACGATTCGGCCAGCCAGGCGCTGCGCGAGAACCGCATGTACGCACCGGCCGGCAACAACGCGGTCGAGTACTACCTGGCGCTGCGCGACAAGCAGCCCGACGACGCCGGGGTCAAGAGCGCGCTGACCGACCTGATGCCGTACACGCTGATCGCCGCCGAACAGAGCATCGCCCGCGAGGATTTTCCGGAAGCCCAGCGCCTGGTCGGCCTGATCGAGAAGATGGACCCGCAGGCGCCCGCCCTGCCGCGACTCAAGCAGGGCATCAGCAAGGGCATGCAAGCCGTGGCCCAGCGTAGCCAGGACGAGACCGACAAGGCCAAGAAGGACGCCGAGCAGAAGGCCAAGCTGGCGGCCGAGCAGCAGAAGCAGGCGCAGCAGCAGGCCAGCGAGGCGCAGGCGGCGCAGCAGATCGCCGCGCAGCAGGAGGCCGCGCGCCGCGAGAGCGCGCGCCAGGAAGCCGAACGCCAGGCCGCCGCCCGCCCCGCCACGCCCGCCGCGCAACCGACGCCGACACCTGCCGCGGCACCCGCGGCCGCACCGGCCGCCGCCACGGCACAGACCCTGCGCCCGATCAGCACCCCGGCCCCGCGCTATCCGCCCGAGGCGCTGCGCTCGGGCACCGCCGGCGAGGTGCTGGTGGAGATCACCGTCGGCACCGATGGTGCGGTCACCAACGCCCGCGTGCTGCGCGCCACGCCGCCGCGGGTGTTCGACCGCGAGGCGCTGAACGCCACCAAGCGCTGGCGCTTCGAGCCGGTCGGCGCACCGGTGACCACCCGCCGTACGCTGGCGTTCAATCCCGGCGGCTGAGCCGCGCAACATCACGCGCGTGCCCGGCAGCCGCCGGGCACGCAGCCAGCGCCCAGGCGCAACACGGCGCCGACCGCAACGCTTCGATCAAACCGGTCAGGACGTCGGGGTCATGCCCGCGCTGCGCACCGACGCGCCGAAGCGCCCCTTGCGCCAAGCCACCCAGGTCGCGATCGCGCCCACCACCGTACACACCAGCAGACCCGGCAGCGAAGCCTCCGGTCCGAACGCGCCACCGCTCAGCCATTCCGGCACCCCGGCGTGCGCCGTGCTGCGCGCGATCGCCGGCCCCATGTCGGTCCCCGACACCGCCGCGCCGAACAGATAGCCCTGGGTGAAGTTCCAGGCCGCATGCACACCGATGGAGACCCAGAGCCGGCCGGTGAGCACGTAGAAGGCGCCCAGCATGACGCCCGCCTCCACCGCGATGCACAGCGCGGCGAACACGCTCGCGTTCGGATTGCCGAGATGGGCCAGGCCAAACAGCGCCGCCGACAGCGCGAACGCCGGCCATGGCCCGAACGCGCGCCACAGCAGGCGCAACAGGATCGCACGCAACATCAGCTCTTCGACCATACCGGCCTGCAGCGCCTTGCCGAGCGCACCCCACGCCGGCGCGGGTCCGGTCCAGCGGATCGCGTACACGCCGAACGCCGCCATGAGCGCCATCACCGCCGCGAACATCGCCGCGCCCAGCAGCAGCCCCAAGGCCAATTGCGATGGCGCCGCGCGCCAGGCGAGTTCCGCTGGCCAGCGGCGCTCGCCCAGGCGGACCGCCACTGCGTAGAAGAGGGCGGCCGTCAATGCAGTGGCATACGGCGCGACGCGCTCCGCGCCCGTCGGCAACAGCCTGGCACACAGCACCGGTACCGCCGTCGCCACGACCACCATCAATGCCAGCAACGCGATCGCCCAGGCCACCGCCCTCAGCCAGCGCAGGCTGCCCGGCTGCAGGATGCACGCCTCGCCCAGTTCCAGCAGGCGCCTGGCGCCGGCAGCCGTCCTTGCTCGGGCATCGTGTGGGTCTGGGGACATGCATGGGCTCGCTGCGGAGGAAGCGGCAGCAAGACGGACACGTCCGCTGCACGCAGCGAGTGTGCATCACGCGCGCCGTCCCTGCGCGCGCCTCGGTCACGACGGCCGGGCAGCGCGCGGACCGTCCGCGCGCTGCCGCCTGCTCAACTGGAGATCGCCAACTGCTCCTGCCGGTAGCGGCGCACCGCCGCCAGCCACAACAGCGCGGCCAGGCCGAAGCCGGTCAACAGGTACACCGCCCAGATCTGCGGATCGATCGCCTCGCGGCGGATGATCTTCATCAGCATCTGGTTCTGCGCCAGGAACGGCACCGCGAACTGCCACAGCGTGGTCTTCAGCGGATACACCATCAACGCATAGCCGGGCAGCATCGGCAGCAGCATCAGCCAGGTCATGTGGCTCTGCGCCTCCTTCATGCTCTTGGCCGACGCCGCCAGGTAGGTCAGCAGCGAGGTGCCGATGAACAGCATCGGCAACAGCACGAACAGCATCTGCAGCATCGCCACGAAGCCGACGTTGAGCTGGCGGCCGATGCCGCTGGCCACCTGCGCGCTGAGCTTGAACGCGAGCAGGGTCAGCAGCAGCGACACCAGGCCGACCATGCAGGCCGCGGCGATCTTGCCGCTGACGATGGCGCTGCGCGAGGCCGGCGTGGCCAGCAGCGGCTCCAGCGATTGCCGCTCGCGTTCGCCGGCGGTGGCGTCGAGGATAAGGTAGGCGCCGCCGATGAACGAGGTGATGGTCAGCAGCACCGGCAGCAGCATCGCCAGCAACGCGCCGCGCTTGGCCTCGGGCGTGGCCAGGTCCTGCAAGGCCACGTCCAGCGGCCGCGACACCTGCGAGTCGATGCCGCGCGCCAGCAGGCGCAAGGCGCCGACCTGCTGGCCGTACATGCTCAACGCTGCCTGCACCCGCTGGGTCGGGATGTCGGCATCGCGGCGGGTACTGTCCTTGATGATCTCCACCAGCGCCGGGCGCCCTTCGTGCCAGGCGTTGGCGTAGTCTTCGTCGATCTTCAGCGCCAGGTCCACGTCCTGGCTGCGGATCGCCCCGGTCAGGTCCTTCGGCGGCGCGACCGCGTTCAGGCCCTGCGCGGCGAGGAAGGCGACCAGGTTCGGCGCGCGTTCGCGGCCGATCACCGGAATGTCCAGTGGCTTGTCGATCTGGGTGCGCACGCGGCTCTCGGCCAGCGCGCCCATGCCCAGGATCAGCGCCGGGTACAGCAGCGGGCCGAGCAGCAGGGCCAACGCCAGGGTGCGGCGATCGCGCGAGAGGTCGCGCAATTCCTTGCGCATCACGGTGAATACGGTACGGAGCAGGCTCATGCGTGCAGTCCCTCGTCGCTGCCGATCGCCTTGACGAAGGCGTCTTCCAGGTTGGATTCGCAGGTCAGGGCGCGCAGTTCGTCGGCGGTGCCGGCGGCCACCACCGTGCCCTTGGCGATGATGACGATGCGATCGCACAGCGCCGCCACCTCCTGCATGATGTGGCTGGAGAAGATCACGCAGCGTCCTTCCTCGCGCAGTTCGCGCAGGAACCCGCGCAGCGCCCGCGTGGTCATCACGTCCAGGCCGTTGGTGGGTTCGTCCAGGATCACGTTGCGCGGGTCGTGGACCAGCGCGCGGGCGATCGCGGTCTTGGTGCGCTGGCCCTGGCTGAAGCCCTCGGTCTGGCGGTCGAGGATGTCGTCCATGTCCAGCGCCTTCGACAGCAGCCGGGTGCGCTCGGCGATGCGCGCCGCCGACAGCCCGTGCAGCTCGCCGAAATAGGCGATGTTCTCGCGCGCGGTCAGCCGCTTGTACACGCCGCGCGCATCCGGCAGCACGCCCAGCGCGCGCCGCACCGCCATCGGGTCCTGGCCCACGTCGACGCCGTCCACGCGCACCTGGCCCTGGTCCGGCGCCATCAGCGTGTACAGCATGCGCAAGGTGGTGGTCTTGCCGGCGCCGTTGGGGCCGAGCAGGCCGGTGATCTGGCCGTCGGCGGCCTGGAAGCTGACCCCTTGCACGGCCTGCACGGCGCCGGCGCGGGTCTTGAATGCCTTGTGCAGATTGTCGGCGACGATCATGCCTGCCCCTCCCTGTCGAACGCTGCGCAGCTCATGGTTCCCATCCGTTGAATGAAGTGAAGGCCGGCACGCCGCTCATCGCGTCCAGGCAGGTGGCATCGAGGTGCTTGGCATCGGCGGTTTCGAAGAACTGGCCGAGCAGCTTGGGCATGCAGCCCAGGGTCATGGTGCCGTGGCCCTGGCCGCGCACCACCAGGTGGCGGCCGTTGGGCAGGCTCTTCAGCACGCGCGCCGCATAGCGCGGCGGCGTCACCGGATCCAGCTGGCCGGAGGTCAGCAACACCGGCAGGGTGGAGGTAAACGGCGCGGTGAAATCGGCCGGGCGGGTGCCGGTCGGCCACACCGGGCAGGCGGCGAAGAACATCTGCGCCACTTCCGGGCCGAGCAGCGTGTCGTGGGTTTGTGGCGCGCGATAGCGGTCGGCGTCCTCGGCGCAGATCACCGACCACTGCATGCCGCGGTTCATCTGCCCGTCCAACTGCCCGCCCATCATCCGCGCCAGCGACATCAGCGGCCCGTAGCGGCCGTTGGCGGCTTCGTCCAGCACCAGCGGCAGCAGCGATGCGGTCTGCGGCGCATAGGAGAACGAGAACGCCAGGCTGGTGACGGTATCGGCGGTGACCCGGTCATGGCGGCTCTCGCCGCTGGCCGGATCGCGATAGTCCACCTCCACCGGCGCCTGGCGCAGCCGCGCCACCACCGCGCGCAACTGCGCGCGGGTATCGGTGGGAAAGCGCTTGGCGCAGGCCGGATCGGCCTTGCATTGCTCGGCCTGCAGCGCGATCGCATCCTCGAAGGTGGTGGCGAACTCGCCGCCGACCACCAGATCGTTCGGCGCCACCCCGTCGATGACCACGCTGCGCACGTGCGGCGCATAGCGGCGCGCGTACTGCTGGGCGACGCGGGTGCCGTAGGAGCCGCCGATCAGGTTGATCTTGTCCACGCCCAGCGCGGCGCGCACCGCATCCAGATCGCCGATCGCCTGGGTGGTGGTGTAGTAGCGCGGATCGGCGCGGCCCTGCAGCGACTGCGCGCAGCGCCGCGCATAGTCGACCAGTTCGGCGGCGGTGGGCGCACGCGCCGGATCGGCCAGCGGCATCTCCTTGCCGTCCGGCCCCAGGCAGCTCAGCGGATTGGACTGGCCGGTGCCGCGCTGGTCGATCAGGAACACGTCGCGGCGCTTGCGGGTTTCGCGCAGCGCCATGTCGACGATGCTGGCGACCTGGGTGGCGGCCTGGCCGGGACCGCCGGCCAGGAAGAACACCGGGTCCGGGTCGCTGCCGCCCTCCCCGGTGATCGGCAGCCAGGCGATGTTGAGGTCGATCTTGCGGCCGTTCGGCGCCGCCGGATTCTCCGCCACCGCCATACGCGTGCACTGCGCCGCGACGTTGTTGGAGGCGACCGGATTGGTCAGCGTGCACGGGTGGAAGCGCAGCGCGCCGTAGCTGCGCTCGGACGTCTGCGGCGCCGGTGCCTGGGCCGCCTGGCAGGCGGCGAGCAGCAGGGTGGCCGCCGCGATGGCGAACGGCCGGGAGGGGTGTCGCATGGTTCGCATCCTTGAGTTCATGGCTTGCAGAATGCCATGCCGGAACATGGCGTCGTCGGGGCCCGGTGGGGCGTGGAACGGCGTGCGCGCTTACTCGGCCTCGTCGAACAGGAACACCTGTTCGATGCTGTGCGCGAACAGCCGCGCGATACGGAACGCCAGCGGCAGGCTCGGATCGTACTTGCCGGTCTCCAGCGCATTGATGGTCTGCCGCGACACGCCCAGCCGCTCGCCCAGTTCGCCCTGCGACCAGCCGTGCGCCTCGCGCAGCTCGCGGATCCGGCTGTTCATTGGTAGCGGCGCGCGTTCGCGACCTTGACCACCCCATAGGTCATGCACAGCGCCGGGAACACCCACAGCATCGCCGCCGAAGCCGGCAACGCGATCACCTGCGCTGCCTGCAGGAAGCCGGCGGCCATGTAGCCGCCGCAGGTCAGGCCCGCGGCGATGGCGATGGACTCCAGCTCGATGCGCCGCTGCAGTTCGTCGGAGTCGCGCACGAAGCGCGCCACCGCGCGGATCACCAGCGCCAGCAGCACGGCCGGCAGCAGCGCGATGACCGCACGCAGCCACCGCGCGTCGACGCTGTCGAGCAGGCGCTGCCAGAGCAGCATCACCACCGCATAGGCCGCCATCGGCGGAGAGAACTCGCGGTAATAGCGCCGCGCCAGCGCCCGCGGGGCGCTGTCGCCCAGACTGCCCGGCGACCACCACAGCAGCACCGCCATGAACAGCCCGCCGATGCCGACGCCGATGCACACCCCACGCAGGTAGTCGCTGCCGCCGAGCGGGAGCCATGCGCCCGCCGCCAGCGCTGCCAGACTCACGCACAGCACCACGATCGCATTGCGCTTGCAGTTGCCCATGACCTGTCCCCGATGTTCGGCCTGTCCCCGATCCGGCGCCATTCCGGCGACCGCGCCCTGGCGCGTCGACCTTTCTCCTGTCAAGCACGCTTGACAGGAGAATGCGCGTCGCGCGCGTGCCTGTCAAGCGTCCTTGACAGGAGAACCGAAAGACACCGGCGGCCGATGCAATTGGCCCCTCCCCCACCGGGAGAGGGGTTGGGGTGAGGGTACGGGCGCGAAGCGCGCTTGGTGTTTCGGGAGCACCCGGCTTCGCCCTGGACGGACCCTTCACAGTAAAGCGGTCGCGACTGAAGCCGCTCCTGCGTACGCGGATGTCCGGCGCCGGTGGCGACCGCTACTTGCTGCTGACGTACTTCTCGCGGCGGATGTGCTGCACCGGCAGGCCGGCTTCCTTCAGCGCATCGAAGCAGGCATCGACCATGTTCGGATTGCCGCACAGGTAGGCGATGTCGCCCTCGGCCTGCGGCGCGAATTCGTCCAGGAACTGCTGCACGTAGCCATGCCGCACGTCGGCATGCGGCGCCTCCGGCAGCTCGCGCGAGAAGCACGGCACGAAGCGGAAACCGGGATGCGCATCGGCGAAGGCGCGGAACTCGTCGCCGTACAGCAGCTCGGCCGGAGTCCGCGCGCCCAGCAGCAGCACCACCTCCACGCCACGCTCGGCCATCGCCGCTTCCAGCAGCGGCAGCATCGAGCGGTACGGGGTGACGCCGGTGCCGGTGGCGATCAGCAGGTAGCGACGGTTGGCGTCGCCCGGCTGCAGGCAGAAGCGCCCGTACGGGCCGCTGGCGCAGACCTGGCCGCCGATCTCCAGCGACTCGAACAAGGCCGTGGCGGCGCCGCCGGCGACGAAGCTGACCGCGATCTCGACCGTGGCATCGGCCGGCTGCGCCGGATCGTGGCGGGTGGCCAGCGAGTAGCTGCGCTTGGTGGCGGTGCCGTCGGCGTAGTGGAAGTGCACCTGCACGAACTGGCCGGGCACGAACGGCAGGGGTTGGCCGTCGTCGCGGACGAAACGGTAGTGGCCGACGGCCGGAGCCAGCATGTGGCGATCGACCAGCTTCAGCGGGAATTGGGCAGGCACGGAGATGCAACAGTCTGTGGCCGGGGGCGACCCCACGAGGTCTTCTATAATAGCGGCTGCACTTCTCCAGCGCCGTCGATGCGGCGCGAAGGCCCGCCTTGACTCCTGCATCCGCTCCTTCCCCGCAGACGCCGGCGCCCGCCCTGCGCGTGCGCGACCTGCGCAAGACCTACGACAACGGCGTACAAGCCCTGCACGGCGTGTCGCTGGACGTCCTGCCCGGCGACTTCTTCGCCCTGCTGGGCCCCAACGGCGCCGGCAAGTCCACCCTGATCGGCATCATCAGTTCGCTGGTCAACCTCAGCGCCGGCCAGGTCGAGGT
Source organism: Xanthomonas sacchari (assembly GCF_024266585.1). Taxonomy (NCBI): domain Bacteria; kingdom Pseudomonadati; phylum Pseudomonadota; class Gammaproteobacteria; order Lysobacterales; family Lysobacteraceae; genus Xanthomonas; species Xanthomonas sacchari. Next base: position 584,472 of record NZ_CP100647.1, on the reverse strand, counting down.
GTTCGGCACCGACCTGAGCGCGCAGCGCAGCGCGGCCATGCGCCTGATCGGCCTGGTGCCGCAGGAAATCAACTTCAACCTGTTCGAGCAGCCCTTCGACATCCTGGTCAACTACGCCGGCTTCTATGGCATGCCGCGCGCCGAGGCCGAGCGCCTGGCCGAGATCGAACTCAAGCGCGCGCACCTGTGGGAAAAAGCGCACGTGATGAGCCGCACCCTGTCCGGCGGCATGAAGCGGCGGCTGATGATCGCCCGCGCGATGATGACCCGGCCGCGCCTGCTGATCCTGGACGAACCCACCGCCGGCGTGGACATCGAGATCCGCCGCGACATGTGGCGCGTGCTGCGCGAGATCAACGCCGCCGGTACCACCATCATCCTCACCACGCACTACCTGGAGGAAGCGGAGAGCCTGTGCCGCAACCTGGCGATCATCGACCGCGGCCGCATCGTCGAGCAGGGCCCGATGCGCGCGTTGCTGGCCAAGCTGGACGTGGAAGGCTTCCTGCTGGACATCGACGGCGAGCTGCCGGCGCAGCTGCCGGCGATCGAGGGCACCACCCTGCTGGCGCAGGACGCGCATACCCTGGACCTGGACATGCCGCGGGCGATGGACCTCAACCGCGTGTTCGCCGCGCTGGGCGATGCCGGCATCCGCGTGCGCTCCATGCGCACCAAGAGCAATCGCCTGGAGGAACTGTTCGTGCGCCTCACCGGCGAGCACCGCGACGCCGCTGCGGCCACGACCGGCGCGGCCACGCCGTCCGCCACTCCCTGATGCCCCCACGGCGACGACCATGACCACCCAGACCGATACCAACCTTCCCGTTTCCGACGCCACCCCCGCCCAGCGCAACTGGGTCGCGCTAGGCACCATCGTGCGCCGCGAGGTCAAGCGCATCCTGCGCATCTGGGGCCAGACCCTGGTGCCGCCGGCGATCACCATGACCCTGTACTTCCTGATCTTCGGCGGCCTGATCGGCTCGCGCGTGGGCGACATGGGCGGCTACAGCTACATGCAGTTCATCGTCCCCGGCCTGGTGATGATGAGCGTGATCCAGAACAGCTACGGCAACATCAGCTCCAGCTTCTTCGGCGCCAAGTTCGGCCGCCACGTCGAGGAACTGCTGGTCAGCCCCATGCCCAACTGGGTGATCCTGTGGGGCTACGTCGCCGGCGCGGTGCTGCGCGGGCTGATGGTCGGCGTGATCGTGCTGATCATCGCCATGTTCTTCACCCCGGTGCGCATCCCGCACCCGCTGGTGACGCTGACCACGGTGCTGCTGGGCGCGACCATCTTCTCCCTGGCCGGCTTCATCAACGCGGTCTACGCGAAGAAGTTCGACGACGTGGCGATCGTGCCGACCTTCATCCTGACCCCGCTGACCTACCTGGGCGGCGTGTTCTACTCGGTCAAGCTGCTGCCCGGCTGGGCCGAGGCCGCGACCCACGCCAACCCGATCTTCTACATGGTCAACGCCTTCCGCTACGGCCTGCTCGGCAGCAGCGACGTGCCGCTGTGGGTGGCCTACAGCCTGATGCTGGGCTTCGTGGCGGTGCTGGCGGCGCTGGCGCTGTGGTTGCTGCGGCGTGGGGTGGGGTTGCGGAGCTGATCCTGTTTGCTTCTTGAACGCCCCCCGCTAGCGCCCCCAAACGGGGTTGGGCGTTACGCATGGCATTGCTATCCTCCGGGCCACAGGGGTTTCATCGGCCCGCTCGCCGCGGGCCGCACGAGGAGCAAGGAATGAACCGATACACGGCAGTCATCGCGGCAGCAGTGCTGGCATGCGCCAGCGGCGGGGTTCACGCTCAGGACGACGGGATCGTCAATTTTGGCAAGATCGTCGGCGGCAACGCCGAGAACGGCAAGGCCTGCGGCGCCAGCCAGGCGCAGATCGATGCCTACAAGACCAAGCAGAAGCAGGTGATGCAGGGCATGTACGCACAGGTCAAGAATTTCGGCAGCGACTTCGACAACGGCTACAAGCAGGGCCAGCAAACCATGCAGAAGGCGCACGCCGCAGGCACCTACAAGCCTGACGCAGCGATCTGCAAGCAACTCTTGAGCGAGATGCGCTGAGCGCTCCCCGTCCGCACCCGAGACCCCCGATGACCGCGATCACTCCCACGGCGCGCCGCGCCGCTCTCAGCGCTTGCCTGCTCCTGATTGCCGCCGCTGCCGGCTGCAAACGCACCGACCCGCAGCAGGCAACCGAAGTCCCCGCCCCGGCGGCGAGCGCCGCGACGCCAACCGCATCCGCGCCGGCGGCAGCGCCCGCCGCTGAAACGGCGCATCGCTTCGATGCCGCCAACATGCCTGTCTCCGAGACCCCGCTCGGCAGCTTTCCGTACCTCGGCCTGCCTGAAGGCTACGTCACCAAAAATGCGCCTGTTCGCAACGATTTCGATCGCGCGCCGTTCTGGACCGGCGACCGCGTCGAATGGGTGGAGGGCAAGGTCTATGCCGCCGCGCTCGGCACCGCCGACGGCAAGCCTTTTTCGGGTGTGGAACTGAACCGCAATATCCAGACGCTGGTGGAATCGTTGGGCGGGCAGCGCATCGCCAGCGGACCGATTCCCGCCGATGCGGCCAAGGCCATCGGCGACAGCAAGGCGGCGGTAACCTATGTCGATGGCATCGGCGACATCTATAACGAGCCAACCGATACGTTCGTCATCCATCGCGCCGATCGCGACATCTGGATCCAAGTCTGCAGCGGCCCCAGCAGCGGTGGTCTTCTGATCACCGAAACCAAGCCCTTCCAGGCCACCGCCAAGGTGCTGCCCGCAGACGCATTGCAGCAGCAACTGGCAAGTGCAGGCAAGGTCGCCATCCAGGTGAACTTCGCCTCGGATGCAGCCCAGATACTTCCGGACTCCAAGCCCCAACTGGAACAGGTCCTGCAGTTGCTCAAATCCGACAGCGCCTTGCGCCTGGCGGTCAATGGGCACACCGACAACAGCGGCGACGCAGCCCATAACAAGTCACTGTCCGAGGCGCGCGCTGGCGCCGTCGTGACCTACCTGACCGGCGCCGGCATCGCCGCCGATCGCCTGCATGCGGCAGGATTCGGCCAGGAACAGCCGATCGCGCCGAATACCACCGAGGAAGGCAAGGCGCGTAACCGGCGGGTCGAGTTGGTCAAGCTCTGAGCCACCGACAGGCGTGCCTGCGTACGCTTCTTTGTCCAGGGCTGCGTTGTAACGCCCGCTCTGCGCCACAACGGCGCTAACAGGATGGCGGTAGGCGGGCGCGTCGCAGCGGGCGTAGCGCCGCGGGCGCTGTTGCCGTCCGCACCGTCTTCCGCTGCAGTAAGACGGCGATCAGCCGACGTCCCTTCCTCGGCTAACTGACGTCAACCACGACAGATTTTTGACTTAAACCACAGAAACTGTCATCTCCTTCAGTAAATGGCGCGCTGCGACACTTCGCAGCCGGACCTGTGTATCGGTGGTCGCGTGCCTGAGATTTGACAGATTATGTGATATGCACTCCATTTAGCGTCAATTTATTAACGCCATTTTTCTTGTAACGGCAATATCTTGACGCTACATTGGCGCCGTCCGCATCCGTTCTCGTTCGATGCATCCGCGGGCCAGAGATCAGCTTCATCTCTGTGAATGATTTCACTTACATCACCCACTCGCCACACGTTGCCGCGCGGGACGCATGTGTGCTGCCGGTCATCGGGCGAAAGAGCCAAGGAGAGGATTCAGATGAAGAACCATCGCCGTCACATCGGGTTTGGCCGCAAGCAGCTGGGTCAAGGCATGACCGAGTACATCATCATCACCGCCCTGATCGCGATCGCCGCGATTGCCGCTGTCACCTTCTTCGGCGGCACCGTTCGCAGCCAGGTCGCGGGCATGTCGAAGGAACTGGCGGGCCAGAGCGCCACGCAGTCGATCAACCGCGCCAAGAACCAGTCCAACAGCGCACAGCAGGAAGCTGACAAGACCAAGGGCATGGACGCGTACAACAACAAGTAATTCTGTTGTTTCTTGATGTCCTAGGTACCTGGGCAGTCACGCTGCCCAGGCCCTTCCTCTATTTTCCGACATGCCGGTGACGCCGCTGTAGGAAGTGCATTCGGCAAAGGAACTGCAGATGCGTGCAGCGATCGCGATTGCCAAATCACGTGTGCCGCCCCGCCTGGACGGGAAGCGCAGCATGGCCGGCCAGGCCATGGTGCTGGGGTTGGTCCTGATCCTCGTGCTATGCGTCGGCGCCATCGTGCTGTTCGACAGCGGGCAGTCGGTCAACAAGAAAGTCGAGCTCACCAACGCCGCCGATGCGGCCGCGTACAGCGTCGCGGTGCAGCAGGCGCGTGCGCTCAATTTCGCTGCCTACATGAATCGCGCGCGGGTGGCCAACGAAGTGGCGATCGCACAGACGATCAGCCTGTATTCGTGGATGAACCAGCTGCAGATGACCACGATCACGATGCGCGTCACCATGAATGTGTTGTCGCTGATCCCGTACGTCGGCGCGGTGTTCAGAGTGATCGCGACCGCCTTCCAGACCGCGGAAAACATCTTGAAAGGCATTCGAACCGCCTTTCAGCCGTTCGCACAAGGCATCATCGCCGTGCTTGACGAACTCAACGGCATCTTCGCCACGTCGGCGGCGTCGGTGATAGAAGGCGTGTCCCGTGTGGACGGCATGCTGATCGCAAGGGATGTCGTGCAACGAAACTCGGCAAATGCGAGCCTGGGGACAGTAGGCACAGGTGTGCTCGCCGAGCAGTTGCTCACCGCAGAAAGCAAGTTCCTCGATTTCAACAGGATTCCGCGCACGACCGGCACAGGCAGTGCGGCGCAGCGCAATGGTGCCGATCGCTTCCGCAATGTGGTGATGCAGTCGCGCGACGATTTCAGCAAGGACCGCGGCGATCGGGTGGGCATCGGGCTGATCAACTTCGAGAGCACAGGCGGCACCGACATGGTCGACTACAACCGCTGGGCGGCGCTGGACACCATGTCGATGGACGTCAAGATCTGGCCGATCGTGGACATCGATCTGCCGATGGGCTGGGGCGGTGCGCAAGCAGTCGACCGCTATCGCAACCAGCGCTTCCTCAACGGCTTCGGCAATGGTCAAGGTTGGTATTCCGACTGGGACAAGCGCCGCTACCGCCCCTACGGCGACAGCCTGCGCAAGAACCGCCTGGTCAGCCGCCTGGTCGAAGGCGATGCGAACGTCAGGGCCGCCAAGGGCCAGCACAAGAACGCTTTTTTCACCAGCTACAACGGCCTTCGCGACTATCACGACGTCAAGAAAAACATGGCCATGCGTCCATATTCCGGCAATGGCACCCAGATCTTCGACGAGAACGCCGGCCCGGTGTTCAGCGTGTACGCGGAAACCGAAATGCGCAACGCGCGCACCAGCGAGACCGTCGGCATCGGCAACGCCGCGGGGTCGCGTATGGCCATGCAGAACAAGGCGCAAAACGGCAAGCTGAGCGCACTGTCCTCGGCGCAGGTGTACTTCAACCGGCCGCCCAACTATGCATTGTTCCGCCGCGGCGACAACAAGGTCGAGTCGGGCAATCTGTTCAGTCCGTACTGGCAAGCGCGCCTGGTCGATACGCCGAACGCGATCAAGGCCGTCGTCGCAGGAACCGGTGCACTATGAGGTCGACGTTGCTCCGCTGCCGCAAGAGTGCCTTGGGGGCACTGCTCCTGACCTTGTGCAGCTGCAGCGCCACGGCGGTGGATGCCGACGGCGTGGAGGATACCCGCAGTTCGATGCCGCCGATCCACGTTCGGCAGACCGTGGAAATGACCCGCAATGGCGTCAACGAAGCGCGAGAGAACTACTTGGCGACGCTGCGCGACTGCCAGGCGGGCGGACTGCAAAGCCGTCCGCTGTCAGATCAGGACGTTGCACTGCTCGGCACGACCCGCTACGAACTCTGGTTCGATCGTGATACCGAGGTCGTCCGCGAGACCAGTTGGAACGTCGCAAACGACGGCGCCGGTGGCACCTGCCTGTTCCGGCTGGAGACGACCGGCAACCAGGAAACCACCACTGCCAGCCGCTACCAGCAGGTGGATCTGGCGACGGGCGAGAAAACCGACGAGGCGGCACCGCAGGACGCGCTGATCCGCACGCCGGTAGAGAAGAGCGCTCCCGCCGCGCTGTCCGACTTCCGAGGCCCGACCCAACGCAGCGTTGCCGGTCAGCCCTGCAACGAATGGGTCAAGCCGACCGGACTACGTCAGTGCGTCTGGTCGGCCGGAACGAAATGGGGATTCACCTCCGAGCCTCTGAACGACCATCGCCCCAACCGCGGCTTCATTGTCCTGGAACAAACACCCGGCGCCGATGCGGACTACAAGGTCACCACCCAGGTGATCAGCGTCGGCAAGGCATTCGACTCCGCCGCGCTCGAAGCACCGCGCGCACCGGGGAAGATCAACTAGGAGGGTCGCAAGCATGCGCCAGCGTCGACAACCGCGATTGCGCGGACGCCAGGACGGCCAGAGCCTCACCGAGGCCGCGGTGCTGTGCGCCGTCCTGGTTCCGCTGTTCCTGTTGATCCCGATCATGGGCAAGTACATCCATTTGCGCCAGGCCACCCAGCAGGCGGCGCGCGCCGCCGCCTGGGAGGCCACAGTGGCGAAGGACTACACCCTGCCATCCGCCACGCGCATGCGCGACCTGACGGTGGACCGGCATTTCGGCAAGGCGGATACACCAATCGTGAGCCGCGCCAGCACCGGCGCTGCGCGCGATCGTGTGGACAACCCGCTGCTGAACACCTTCTCCAACCAACCGCTGCTGGAACGCGGCGACATCCGGGTCAACGCCTACAAGAACGAGCGGTCCTCCGGCATCCTCGATCGCCTCAGCAGTCTGATCAGCAAGATTCCCGGCAACTTCCCGCCGAACGACAAAGGGCTGGTGACGTCCAACCTGAGCGTCAGCGTGCAGGACCTCAAGCTCGCCAACGGCGGCAGTGCGGCGTTCCTGGAACCGTTCGACCAGCTTGGGCTGCGCATGCAGGGCAGCAACAGCCTGTTGACCGACCCCTGGAATGCAGCCGGACCGGGCACTGCCAAGAATCCGGCCAAGCGTTCCGTCATCGGTCAGGTACGCACGCTGGTACCCGGCTCTTACCTGAGCGACTCGGCGCAGCTGTTCGATCCACTCAAGATCATCCCGATCGTCGGCACCATCAGTCGATTCGAGCCGGGCTACATCGCCCCCGACGTTGTGCCCGTGGACAAGCTGGAACCGTATGCCCCGCCGCGCTGAGCCCGTGGTTCGCCTGATCCTGGCGCTGTTGGTCCTGCTGGCGCCGGCGGCCGCATGCGCCGCGGAGTGGCCCGACGTGCCCGAGCCCGACGACGCGAAGAGCGAGTGGGTGTCCAAGCACATGATCTACAACGGTCTGCATATGCGCGCGTCGCGCTATACGAGCCAGCAGTCGCCGCAGCAGTTGATCGCCTTCTATTCGAAGCAGTGGCCCGGGCAGGTCACGGTCAACGACGTCGGCAGCAAGACCATTGTCGGCCACGCCCAGGGCGAGCATTACATCACCATCGAGCTCAACGGCGCCGGTACGGGCAGCGAAGCGCAGGTCGGCATCGTGCGCCTGCTCAAGGAGAAGCCGCGGACTGCGCCGGGTGCGGACTTCATGAAGCCGTCCGGCACCACGGTCGTCAACGACATCCAGTATCTGGACAACCCCGGACGTACGCTCGCGATGGAAAGCACGTTATCGCCGTATCAGAGCGAGGCCTTCTATCGCAATCGGCTACCGGCCGAAGGTTGGACGGCGCAATCCTCGGCGACGGCCTGTTCGATGATTTCCAACAGTTGCGTCAGCAGCTACAGCAAGGGCAAGCAGCAGATGACCCTGACCTTCAACCGCCGCGAGAAGGGCACCTCGATCGTGGTCAATCAGCTACAGCAATGAGGACGAACGCCGTGAGATCCGCCTTCCCGCCCTCCGCCCGGCAACAACGCGGCGCGGCCCTGATCGAGTACAGCATCGTCACCATGCTGGCGGTCATCGTGCTCGTGGCGCAGCCCAACATCATCCTGGAACTGATCGATTCGCTGCGCAAGGCGTACGCCAGCTTCACCTATGCGCTGTCGCTGGGGTGGCTATGAAGGCGCCTGCATTCAAGCCGAACCGCAACCTGCTGTTCATCGTGGTCGCCCTGGGCCTCGGCGCCCTGGCGGCCTTCGTCGCGGTGCGCTACGTCCAGAGCGCCGTGGCCGCGCGAACCAAGGATGTCGGCCAGACCGTCGCGGTGGCCGTGCCCAAATCCGACATGGCACCGGGGACGGTGGTCACCACGTCCGATCTGGCCGTCCGCGAGGTGCCTGCCGACCTGCAGCCCGCCGATGCGGTGACGCCGGAGAACGTGGACCAGTTCAGCGGTCGCATGCTGCGCGCGCCCGTCCGCCAGGGCGCTCCGCTGGGCGCCAGCGCGTTGGTGCCGCTGTACGACCAGTTCTCGCGCGTGATCAAGCCGGGCGCCGTCGGCTACACCCTACCCGTGGACGAAACCAACTCGATCTCCGGCATGATCGCGCCTGGCGACCATGTCGATATCCTGCTGACCGTTGAACAGGAAAACGCCGGCTCGCGCGTCATCCCGCTGCTGGAAAACATCAACGTCCTAGCGACCGGCAACCGTGTCGGCGACACGCCCGTACAGGAAGACCAGCAAGGTTTCTCCAACATCACCCTGGAACTGAGCCCGCAGCAGGCAGAGCGCCTGACGGTGGCGGCCAAGGCGGGGGCGATGCGAGTGATGCTGCGCCAGGTTGAGGACCGGAACTCGTTCGGCCTCAACGGCATGACCCAGAAAGAGTTGCTCGGCACCGCCAAGCCCGGCGGCAGCAGCGGCGTGGAATTCATCATCGGAGGCAAAGGCTGACGCATGCGCAGGACTACATGGAGTGTTTCTTTCCTTCCCATGCTCGCCGCAGCGACCATGACCATGAACAGCGACGTCCAGGCGCAGCAGCAATCCGGCCTCGTGCCGGTGCCGGTCAGGGTCGCGCCCGACACGAGAACGCAGCCGCAAGCGCAGGCCACGGGAAATCAGTCGCCGGTGCCGATGAACGGCAATTTCCCTGCGCCTGTCCCGAATCCTGCGTACCAGCGCGCCGCCGGCAACGCCGACGTCACACCGCTGCCCGAGCGCGCCCGCATCTATGCCGGCCAGGCCGCCGTGCACAGCCTTCCGCAGGCATTGAAGCGGGTGGCCGTCGGCAATGGCGAATTGGTCCAGGTGACCAACATCGGCAAGCGTGAGTTGGTCATCATCGGCCAGAAGCCAGGTGCGACCAGCGTGCATCTGTGGTTGCAGGATGGGCGCCAGATCGATGTACCGGTCGAAGTCATGGACGGCAATGCCAGCGCCACGGTGGAAACCATCCGCACGCTACTGGCCGACGTACCGAATCTGGGCGTGCATGCGGTCGCCGACCGCGTGGTGATCACCGGACAGGACATCAATCCTGGCGTGGCTAAGCGCATCGAAGCACTGATGAAGCTGTATCCGAGCGTGCTCAACTTCACCTCCGCCGATCCGGTGGGGATGCGCCCGATGGTGCTGATGGACGTGAAGATCATGGAGTTCGACAGCAATGCCCTGGAAGAACTGGGCATCCAATGGGACAACGTGATCCAGGGCCCGGTCGGCGGACTGCTGAAGGACTTCACCACCAACGATTACTACCGGATCAATCCTTCGGGCACTCCGGCGGCGGGCGTGGTCCTGCCCAATCGCGTGCCCGGCACCCAAGCCTTCTTCGGTATCGCCACCCAGATCGGCTCGGCGATCAACCTGCTGATGAACAAGGGCAAGGCGTTCCTGCTGGCGTCGCCGCAACTCAGTGCGCGCAGCGGCGGCCAGGCCAAGTTCCTGGTCGGCGGCGAGGTGCCGATCCCGATCCCGCAGGGATTCGGTCAAGTGACCGTGGATTTCAAGGAATACGGCATCAAGCTGGACATCGAGCCGCTGGTCAATGGCAACCAGGAGATCTCCACCCGTCTGCTGGCAGAAGTCAGCCGTGTCGATCCCACTGTCACCGTACAGGGCGTGCCTGGCTTCACCACCCGCCGTACCGAGTCCGAACTGAACGTCAAGGCGGGCCAGACCATCGTCGTTTCCGGCCTAATCGATTCCAGCGCGCAACAAGACGCCAAGAAGCTTCCCCTGCTGGGCGAGATTCCGATCCTGGGCAAGCTGTTCCGCTCCGACGGCTTCCGCGGCAACCGGACCGAACTGGTGATGTTCGTGACCCCGCGCATCCTCACCCCCGATTCGGCAGAGAACCAGGAAGGCCTGGAGCGCGGACGCCGCATCCAGGAGCGTGGCAGGGAAGCGATGCCCAAGCGCAGCAAGGACTACGTCCAGTAATCGTCCCGACTCGTAGACAGACGCCATGTTCAATATCCTGATCGACACACCCAACCGCGACCGCCGCCACGTCCGCTGCCTGCATCGCGAATGCGGTATCGGCCGCGGCGATGGCAATCTGGTCGTCCTGCAGGGCTGGAGCATTGCGCAGCAACATGCGGCGTTGAAACGCGAGGACACCGGCATCTTCATCGAGACGCTGGGCGGCCGCGCATCGGTGCTAGTCAACGGCGAAAAGGTGACCGGCAGCCGTGGCCCGCTGAGCAGCCGCGACCTGGTGCAGATCGGCGACTATCGCCTGCAAGTCGTCGGCGACGAGCCCGACGCGGCACCGGCCGCCAGGCAGGATGCCGGCGCCTTCAACGCGCCGGCGGCGCCGATCGAGGAGCACGTCGCCGCCGCAGCCAATCAGCCGATCGCCGAGCCGCAGCAGCAACTGGCGCGGCCGCAGGACCTGCCGCCGGACATCGCGGTCTACCGCGCGAAGGTCCATGCCGCGCTAGTCAAGCAGATGGATCTGCGACGCCTGGACGTGCGCAGCATGGGCGACGACACGCTGCGCGCGACCACGATCAGCCTGATCGACGACGTGCTGGAGCGGGAGTTCGCCGACCTGCCCAAGACCGTCAATCGTCGGCGCTTGGCCAAGGAGGTGCTGGACGAGGCGATCGGCCTGGGGCCGCTGGAGGACCTGATCGAGGACAACACGGTGACCGAAATCATGGTCAACGCCTACGACCAGATCTTCATCGAGCGCGCCGGCCGCATCGAGCAGTCCGCGGTGTGCTTCACCAGCGACCGCGCCGTACTGTCGGCGATCGAACGCATCGTCACCCCGCTCGGCCGCCGCATCGACGAGAGCTCGCCGATGGTCGACGCGCGCCTGAAGGACGGCTCGCGCGTCAACGCGATCATTCCTCCGATCGCCCTGCGCGGGCCCAGCATCAGTATCCGTAAGTTCGCCAAGCGCAAGCTGGAAGGAAAGGATCTCATCGACTTCGGCTCGCTCAACGCGCCGATGCTGGAATTCCTCACGATGGCGGTGCGCGAGCGACGCAATATCGTCGTGACCGGCGGCACCGGCTCCGGCAAGACGACACTGCTGAACATCCTGTCCAACTTCATTCCCGACACCGACCGCATCGTCACCATCGAGGATGCAGCCGAGTTGAAGCTGGTCCAGCCGAACCTGGTCGCGTTGGAGGCGCGCCCGCCGAACATGGAAGGCAAGGGCCATATCTCCATTCGCGACCTGGTCCGCAATGCGCTGCGCATGCGTCCGGATCGCATCGTGGTCGGCGAGTGCCGCGGCGGCGAGGCGCTGGACATGTTGCAGGCGATGAACACCGGCCACGAAGGCTCGCTGACCACAGCGCACGCCAACAATCCGCGCGAAGCGCTGTCTCGCCTGGAAGTGATGGTGATGATGGCCGGCATGGAGCTGCCGATGACGGTGGTTCGCGAACAGATCGCCTCTGCCGTCGACCTGATCGTGCACCAGAAGCGCTTCCCTTGCGGGTCACGCAAGGTCAGCCACATCACGGAAATCACCGGTGTGGAAAGCGGCACCATCCAGTTGCAGGATGTCTTCCTATTCAAGGCCAGGTCCAATAGCGGCCGCGACGGCAAGGTCAGCGGAGAGTTCATGGCCACCGGCGCGGTGCCGGAGTTCTACGAAGAGCTCTCCGAGCGCGGCGTTCCGGTAGACCTGTCGATCTTCCGCAACGGCGGCCAGGGCAATGGATAACATCTGGCTGGTCGCCCTGCTCGCATTCAGTTGCGTCACTGTCTCCGGGCTGCTGCTGGTCCGGGCCAGTGCGAGCTTCATGCAGCGCTACCATGAGCGCTTCGTCGACCAGGCGCGGCTGAACCTGGCGGACATGTTCCTGTTCGTCGATCCGCAGATGCTCTTCGTCGCCAATGGCGTGCTGCTTCTGCTGATCCCGTTGTTGCTGTGGCTGATCAGCGGCAACCTGCTGCTGCCGATCGTGGCGGTGATCGTACTGGCGATCGCGCCACGCAAGGTCTATCTGTGGCTCAAGCAGCGCCGGCTCGATCAGATCCAGCAGCAGCTTCCGGACAGCCTGCTGATGATGTCCGGCAGCCTGCGCGCCGGTGTCGGTTTCAATCCTGCGCTGGAGGCACTGGCGCACGATGGGCAACCGCCGCTGGCGCAGGAACTGGCGCTGGTCCTGCGCGAACAGCACATGGGCGTGCGCACCGACGAAGCGCTGGAGAACTTCGCCAACCGCGTCCCCATCCCGGACGTGAAGCTGTTCGTCGCCGCCGTCGGCATCTCGCGCGAGGTCGGCGGCAATCTCGCCGAAAGCCTGTCCACCCTTGCCGAGACGCTGCGCCGCAAGCTGATCATGGAAGGCAAGGTCAAGGCGTTGACCGCGCAGGGTCGGTTGCAGGGCATCGTGATGGCCATGCTGCCGGCGGGACTGGTGGGGTTCCTGGTGCTGTTCTATCCGGAAACCATGAACCCGATGTTCCACACCCTGCTCGGCTGGTGCGTCATTGCCTTGATGTGCGTGCTCGAATACCTGGGCTACCGCATGTGCCGCAAGATCATGACGATCGACATATGAACTGGATGCTTGCCCTGGTCGCCCTGTTGGCCGTCACCGCCGTCGGTCTGGTGCTGTTCGCGCTGCGCGGCATATTGCAGGCGGTCCCGCAGGACGATCGCAACTATCAGGATCCCCTGCCGTCGGTCCTGCGCCTGCTGTGGCCGCTGGTCACCGCCGCCACGCATGTGGTCGGGCCACGCCTAAAGTCCTCCCAGCTGGAGCGCGCCCATCGCAGCCTGCAATCGGCCGGGCAGGACTTCGTGCTGACGCCCGAAGAGCTCTATGGCACCCGCATCGTCGCGGCCGGCACCGTCAGTGCGGTATTCGCCGTTTTCGTGATGCTGCTCGGCAAGCTCAGCCTCGGCGCGTTGTGCATGTGTCTGTTGTTCGGCATTCCATTGGGCTGGATGTATCCGACCTTGTGGCTGGGCGAGCGGCGCAAGCAGCGTAGCAAGCATGTCGTGCGCGACCTGCCGACCTTCCTGGATTTCATCACCATGGCGGTGGAGGCCGGCCTCAACATCACCGGCGCGATCGAGCAATCGGTGCAGAAGGGCCCGCCGGGTCCGTTGGCGCAGGAGTTCTCGCGCATGCTGCGCGATCTGCGGGCCGGCCTGCCGCGCGCCGAAGCGCTGCGGCGCATGGCCGACCGCATGGATATCTCGCAGATCTCCAATTTCACCAGTGCCCTGATTCAGGCCGACCGGGTCGGCGCCAGCCTCAGCGAGACCCTCCGCTCGCAGGCCATGCAACGCCGCGAAGAGCGCTTCCTGCGCGCAGAGAAACTGGCACTGGAAGCGCCGGTCAAGATGATGCTACCGCTGGTGCTGTTCTTCTTTCCGTTGATCTTCGTGGTGCTGGCGTACTTCATCTACCTGCAGATGAAGCAGCAGGGGATCCTGTGAAGTGCGGCACGCTCCGACGCGAAGGACAGGTGCTGCTGGACAGCGTGTGGCGCGCTGACACCTGGTGGCTGCGGCTGCGCGGCCTGCTTGGACGCGCACCGCTGCGGCCGGGGGAAGGCCTGCTGATCGAGCCGTGCAACAGCGTGCATACCCTGGCCATGACATACCCGCTCGATCTGCTGTTCTTCGATCGCGACGGCAACGTCTTGGACTGGCGCGAAGGCGTGCGCCCTTGGCGCGGCGCCCTGTGCCTGCGCGCCCACGCCACACTTGAACTGCCACCCGGTACGATGCAGGCGCTGCAGCCTGTGCGTGGCGAGCATCTGGTGTGGTGGCCGGCGGAATCGTCCATCGCGACCGGCATCGTCGCTCCTGCAGGAGAACGCTCATGATCGCATTGCGCTATTCACCGCAGCACCAACGCGGTCAATCCCTGATCGAATTCTGCGTCGTCGTCCCAACCTTCCTCTTCCTGGTCCTGGTGATCTTCCAGTTCGTGCTCATCTACCGGACCAAAAGCGTGCTGGACTATGCCGCCTTTCAAGCGGCCCGGGCCGGCGCCGTCAACGGGGCCAGAAAGAACGACATGGCAGATGCGCTGGCAGGCGGCTTGACGCCGCTGTTCGTGCAGTCCCCCGATGTCGCCAATGTGCTGGTGACCAAGCAGAAGATCCGCTACACCGAGGTGCAGTTATTTTCCAGGATCGAGGTCATTGCGCCGACCCGCGCCGCCTTCAATGAGTTCCGCGAACGCCAGTATGACGGCCACTATGCGCTTCCCAACGACAGCCTAGCGTTCCGCAACGCCAACGTCGGTGGCAGCCAGGTCAATGTGCAGGATGCCAACATCCTCAAGATCAAGGTCACCTACAACATGCCATTGATCGTCCCCTTCGTCGACCGCGTCATCGTCGGCCTGTCGGATTTGGTCAGCGGCGGCGAAAGCTACACGCCTGCCTCGATGCTGTTCGAAGAGCCGATCAGCGGCCATCGCCGCCTGCCCATCGAATCCTATGCCGTGGTGCGCATGCAGTCCCCCATCTACGAAGCCGGCAATCTTGATCATTGAGCGGCCGCTCTCGGTCTTGCTGGCCAGCTTGCTGCTTGCGGCTACAGCCGCCGCATCCGCGCAGGCGCAGGAAGACGCAGCGGAGCCGCTACAGGCGCGCCTGCAGGCGCGCGCCTACGGCGTCGGCCCGCTGGGCCCGAAGCAGGCGGGCGATGCGGTCCAGCTGGAGGTGCGCTTGCGTGGCGATGCCATCCGCATCGACTTCGTCGGCGCGCAGGCGCCCGATGCCTATCTGATCAACCCGGGGACGCGCGGCCGCGGCTGGCTTGTCAGCCAATCCGGCGACTATCGCCTGCCCGTCGCAGACGCCAGCGGCCCCTATTGGTACGATCCCGCCGATCCTTGTGCCAGGATCGGCGGGCGCTGCGCGCCGGCACCCGGCGAATTCATCGCCGGCCGTCTGGCTGCGGGATGGCGCTACGATGCTGCGCAAGGCCCGGACGGCACGACATCCGGTACGCTATGGCTCGATCGCAGCGGCCTGCTGCTTGGTTATCGCGGCAAGGTCGGCAACCGTCGCGAGGAGCGCAGCTTGCGCGTGGATGCGGTAAGTTTCGAGGCCGTTCCCGCCGAGGTCGTCACGCCCCCCGAGGGCTTGCGTACACCGGAAGCCTCCAGGCCGCTGCACTGAGCGCCTGTCCCCCTTCGCGATCCACATCTCATGCGTATCCTGATTCTCGGTGCCGGCGCGACCGGCGGTTATTTCGGCGGACGCCTGGCCCAGGCCGGGGTCGACGTCAGCTTCCTGGTGCGGCCGTCGCGGGCCGCGCGCCTGCAACGCGACGGCCTGCGCATCCGCAGTCCGCGCGGCGATGCGGCGATCGCGGTGACCACGCTCACCGCCGAGACGCT
Source organism: Xanthomonas sacchari (assembly GCF_024266585.1). Taxonomy (NCBI): domain Bacteria; kingdom Pseudomonadati; phylum Pseudomonadota; class Gammaproteobacteria; order Lysobacterales; family Lysobacteraceae; genus Xanthomonas; species Xanthomonas sacchari. The sequence goes on along the minus strand of NZ_CP100647.1, from coordinate 568,681 downwards.
GCCTGGCGCCGCGCAGGCGCGGCCGTTCGATCTGGTGCTGCTCAGTTGCAAGGCCTACGACCTGGACAGTGCGCTGGACGCGGTGGCGCCGGCCGTGCACAACGGTACCAGCGTGTTGCCGATCCTCAACGGCCTGCGCCACTACCCGGCGCTGGATGCGCGCTTCGGCGCGGAGCGGGTCGTCGGCGGTCTGTGCTTCATCAGCGCGGTGCTCGACGCCGACGGCGCGATCCAGCACCTGGCCAAGCCGGCCTCGCTGACCTTCGGCGAGCGCGACGGGCGCGGCGCCGACAGCGCGCGCGTGCGTGCCCTGGCCGATGCCTGCGCGCAGGCCGGCGTGGATCATCTGGCCGCGCCGCGGATCGCGCAGGAGCAATGGATCAAGTACACCTTCCTCACCGCGCTGGCCGCGGCCACCTGCCTGATGCGCGCGCCGATCGGGCGCATCGTCGCCAGCGACGACGGCGTGGCGCTGGTCCGCGGCCTGTACGCCGAATGCACCGCGGTGGCCGCGGCCGCCGGCGAACCGGTGCCCGAGGCGGCGCAGGCCAGCGCGCTGCACCTGCTGACCCAGCCCGGCTCGCCGATGAAGGCGTCGATGCTGCGCGACCTGGAAGCCGGGCAACAGGTGGAAGCGCAGCAGATCGTCGGCGACATGCTGGCCCGCGCCCGCGCCGCCGGCCACGTGGCGCCGCTGCTGATGGCCGCGTACTGCCACCTGCAGGCGTATCAGGTCGGCCTCCCCGCACGCTGACGCGCATGGGGAGAGAGCGGTGCGCGGCACGGGCGCGTCCGTCGCGCCCGCCGCGGCGGGCGGCGTGCGAGACCATCGTGCCCGCTTGCTACGCCAAGGCCGCCACGCGTCTTCGCGCGCCGCTGACGCGCTCCACGCCTATGCTCGCCCACCACACAGGGGCGAGCGACGGGCACGCGCATGGAAAAACTGTTCCGCGGCGGGCATTTCCTGATCATCGTACTGTTCCTGCTGTGCGCGGCCGGACTGGTCTGCATGGCCGTGCTGGAGCTGTGGCACGGCCTGACCCCGGGCGGCGAACTGGTGGTGCGCGACCGCTTCAACGTGGTGCTGGAAGCGATCGGGCTGCTCACCGTGGCGTTGGTGACCCTGGAGCTGGGCCAGACCATCTACGAGGAAGAGGTGCAGCGCGACGTCAAGGTCAGCGGACCGACCCGGGTGCGCCGCTACCTGTCGCGGTTCTTCGTGGTCATCGTCATCGCCCTGGCGATCGAGACCCTGGTGTCGATCTTCGAACTGATGCACGACGATCCGTCCAAGCTGCCCTACGCCTCGGCGATCGGCCTGTGCGCGGCGCTGCTGCTGATCGCCTGGGGCGTGTTCGTCAAGCTCAACCGCAGTGCCGAGGAACTGGAGCCGGAAGCCATGGCCGAAGCCAAGCGCGAGGACGCGCAGGTCGATTGACGCCGGTGAGTGCGCCCGGTCAGGCCGACTCACGTTACCCGCGTAGGAACGGCATCAGCCACGACGAATGACGCCCAACGCCGACTGACGCCATCAGGCGTCGGGACTGAAGTCCCTCCCACACGAAAATCCCGACCCACTCCGTGCAGGCTCGCCACCGGCGCATCGGCCAGCAGGGTCGCGCAAAGGGTCGGCGGCTGCCGTGCCATCAGCCGCGACGAGGTGCCCGGTCGCGGCTGAAGCCGTTCCTACAAAAGATGCGGGCAGCGCCCGTTTTTACGACTCCCGACTCCCGAATCCCGCCGCGCCGACTTGCTCAGCCCGGCGTCGGCAAACGGAAGAACGTCCGCGCGGCGGCAGTGCTGGAAGCAGCGACAGTGGCCACGTCCTCGCCACGGTCGCGCGCCAGCTCTTCGACGATGTGTGCGAGGAAGGCCGGTTCGTTGCGGCGGTCCTTCGGCGTCGGCTTGAGCGTGCGCGGCAGCAGGTACGGCGCGTCGGTCTCGATCATCAGCCGCTCGGTAGGAATGTGCTTGACCAGCTCGCGCAGGTGCGCGCCGCGGCGTTCGTCGCACAGCCAGCCGGTGATGCCGATGTACCAGTCGCGGTCCAGGTAGTCGAACAGGTCCTCGCGGCTGCCGGTGAAGCAATGCACCACCGCCGGGCCGAGCTTGCCGTCGAACTGGCGCATCAGCGCCATGAAGTCGGCATGCGCGTCGCGCTGGTGCAGGAACAGCGGCTTGCCGGTGTCCACCGCCAGCTGCAGCTGCCGCTCGAACGCACGGTGCTGCGCCGGGCGCGGCGAAAAGTCACGGAAATAATCCAGGCCGCACTCGCCCACCGCCACCACTTCGGCATGCAGGTGCAGCGCGCGCAGTTCGGCGTCGCACTCGGCGGTGTACTCCACCGCGTGGTGCGGATGCACGCCTGCGGTGGCGTACAGCACGCCCGGGTGCTGCTGCGCCAGCTGCAGCGCCAGCGGCGAGTGTTCGCGGCTGGCGCCGGTGACCACCAGCTGCGCGACGCCGGCGGCATGGGCGCGCTGCAGCACCGCGTCGCGGTCGCGGTCGAAGGACTCGTGGGTAAGGTTGGCGCCGATGTCGATCAGGGTCATGCGGTTGCGCGGAAATCCGTCGGGAACGCCGCCGATTGTACGGGCCACGCCCCTGCCGCCGCTCTACAGCGGCGCGGCGGCCCCGTATCCTTGGCCGATGACGTCCGCCGTGTTTCCGATCGATCCGTTGCTGCCGCAGATCCGCGACAGCCTCGCCGCCCATCCGCGCCTGGTGCTGGAAGCCCCGCCCGGCGCCGGCAAGACCACCCAGGTGCCGCCGGCGCTGCTCGATGCACCCTGGCTGCAGGGCCGGCGCATCGTGATGCTGGAACCGCGCCGGGTTGCCGCGCGCAGTGCCGCCACCTTCATGGCCCGGCAGCGCGGCGAAGCGCCGGGCGAGACCGTGGGCTACCGCATCCGCTTCGAGAACAAGGTCTCCGCGCGCACCCGCATCGAGGTCGTCACCGAGGGCATCCTGACCCGCATGCTGCAGGACGACCCGATGCTCGACGGAGTCGGCGCGCTGCTGTTCGACGAATTCCACGAGCGCCACCTGGCCGCGGACCTGGGCCTGGCACTGGCACTGGACGTGCAGGCGCAGGTGCGCGAGGACCTGCGCATCGTGGTGATGTCGGCAACGCTCGATGGCGAGCGGCTGGCGCAATTCCTCGACGCACCGCGGCTGTCCAGCGCCGGGCGCAGCTTCCCGGTGGAGATCGCGCACTTCCCGGCGCGACGCGAGGAGTCGCTGGAAGCGCAGACCCGGCGCGCGGTCGAGCACGCGCTGCAGCAGCATCCGGGCGACGTGCTGGTGTTCCTGCCCGGGCAGCGCGAGATCGGGCGGTTGCAGGCGGCGCTGGAGGCGGCCGGTGTGGGCGGCGGCGCAGCGCCAGCAGACGGTGCATCGGGCCCGACCCCAGCAGACACCGCTTCCGGCGCACCCGCATCCGGCGCTACGCGCCACCTTCTCCCGCAAGGAGAAGGGAGCGGGGTCGAGGTGTTGCCGCTGCATGGCGAGTTGCCGGTGGAGCAGCAGAGCAAGGTGCTGCAGCCCGATCCGCAGGGCCGGCGGCGGGTGGTGCTGGCGACCAATGTGGCCGAGTCCTCGGTGACGCTGCCCGGAGTGCGCGTGGTGATCGACGCCGGGTTGGCGCGCGAGCCGCACTACGATCCCAACAGCGGCTTCTCGCGACTGGACGTGGCCGCCATCGCCCAGGCCTCGGCCGACCAGCGCGCCGGGCGCGCCGGGCGCGTCGCCAGCGGCTGGGCCTATCGGCTGTGGCCGCAGTCGCAGCGCCTGGAGGCGCAGCGCCGCGCCGAGATCCTGCAGGTGGAACTGGCCGGGCTGGCACTGGAACTGGCCGCCTGGGGCAGCGATGGCCTGCGCTTCGTCGATCCGCCGCCGCCCGGCGCGCTGGCCGCCGCCCGCGAGTTGCTGCAGCGGCTGGGCGCGCTCGGCGCGAACGGCACCATCACCGCCAGCGGCCGGCGCATGCTCGCGCTGGGCACCCATCCACGCCTGGCGGCGATGCTGCTGGCTGCCCACGATGCGCGCGCGCAGGCGCTGGCCTGCGACCTCGCCGCCCTGATCGAAGCGCGCGACCCGCTGCGCCAGGGTGGCGATGCGCTGGCCGCACGCTGGCGCGCCCTGGCCGCGTTCCGTCGCGGCCGCGTCCCGCACGACGCCAACCGCGGCGCGCTGGCGGCGATCGACGCGGCCGCCAGGCAGTGGCGGCGGCGCCTGCGCAGCGATGCCGCCGCGCCGGACAGCGTGGAGGCGCATGCGCTCGGCGATCTGCTGGCCCACGCCTTTCCCGACCGCATCGGCACCCGCCACCCCAGCGATCCGCTGCGCTACCAGTTGGCCAACGGCCGCAGCCTGCGTCTGTTCGAGCACAGCGACCTGCGCGGCGAGCCCTGGCTGGTCGCCACCGAACTGCGCCACGACGCCAAGGACGCGCTGCTGCTGCGCGCCGCGCCGGTGGACGAGACCTACCTGCGCGCACAGTTTCCGCAACGCTTCGTGCAGGACGACGTGGTGCGCTGGGACCCCGAGCGGCGCGCGCTGAGCGCGCTGCGCGAGACCCGCTTCGATCGCATCGTGCTCGACAGCCGCCCCGCTGGCCGGGTCGAGCCGGCGCAGGCGGCCGCGGCGCTCACCGAGGCGGTGCGCGAACTGGGGCTGCAGGCGCTGCCCTGGAGCGAGAGCCTGTCGCAGTGGCGCGCGCGGGTGGCCGGACTGCGCCAGTGGATGCCGGAACTGGACCTGCCGGACCTGGGCGACGCCGCGCTGCTGGACAGCCTCGACGACTGGCTGCGCCCCGCCTTCGCCGGCAAGACCCGGCTCGACGCGCTCGGCGAAGACGAGTTGGGCGAGGCGCTGAAGACGCGGCTGCCGTGGGACCGCCGCCAGGCCATCGACCGCCATGCACCGGTGCGCATCGCCGTGCCCTCGGGCATGGAGCGGCGCATCGACTACAGCCTGGACCACGCCGGGCAGCCGCAGCCGCCGGTGCTGGCGGTCAAGCTGCAGGAGCTGTTCGGCCTGGCCGATACGCCGCGCATCGCCGATGGCCGCGTGCCGCTGCTGCTGCATCTGCTCTCGCCGGGCGGACGGCCGCTGCAGGTCACCCAGGACCTGCGCAACTTCTGGTCAAGCACCTACCCGGAAGTGAAGAAGGAAATGAAGGGCCGCTACCCGCGCCACCCGTGGCCGGACGACCCCTGGACCGCCACCGCCAGCCACCGCGCCAAGCCGCGCGGCACCTAGGGCGTGCCATCGATCCCGCGCAGGCCGCGCGGTGATGGCGCGCGCCTGCGGCAGAGACCAGGCAGGCAGCGAACGCCCGTGCACGCCCGAGCGACAACGCGGCCATGGGTGTGCGCAAGCGGCCCGTCGGGTTGCGCCTGGCAGGCGCGCGCGGCCGGCGCCGCGGCTCGACCCGACGGCCGGTCGGGCACTGCGCCACGCACTGACGACGGTGCGCCCGGCACGTCCACAGCGGCGTGCCCGGGCCTGATGGCGCAGCGCACGCGCACGGCCGGCATTCAGCCCGCAGACGAATCCGCGGCGCAGCGCTAACGCCCCGTATACGGTGCGCGGGCGACACTGCACTCCTTCATTCCTGCCAGAAGGGACGCCCATGAGCAAGCTGACCATCATCACCGACCGCGCCCTGGATCTCGCCAGCCACGCCGGCGACAGCCTCAAGCATCTCGGCCCGCAGGCGAACAAGTGGCTGCAGTCGGGCAAGGCGGTGGGCGCGCTCAAGGCCGGCGCCGCGCTGGGTGCGGTGAAGACCGGTACCAAGGTCGCGCGCTCCGCGGTGCGCCGTAACCCGGCCGTGGCCATCGCCGCCGCCGCGGTGGGCATCGGCCTGCTCGGCTATGCCATCTACCGCAAGCGCCAGCGCGACAAGGGTGCGCCGATCGAAGGCAATGCGCAGCGCATCGAAGCCGCCAGCAAGCGCGGCAACTCCGGTGCCCGCCGCAGCGCTGCCAGCACCCGCAACACGCGCCGCAATGCGGCCGCGCAGGATGCCGCCACCGAAGAGTGAGATGCGCCGGCTGCCAGCGACGGCAGCCGCGGGGCAAGACGCAGCGACCGGGAGAGATCCCGGTCGCTTTTTTATGGGCTGGCTGCGCGTCGCTTCCCACGTAGGCGCGGTTTCACGGCACTTCCAGTAACTCCGGGACGCATCTTGTAGGAGCGGCTTCAGCCGCGACACGACGTTCCCGGTCAACCGTCGCGGCTGCAGCCGCTCCTACGCGCGCACGCCTGTGCATGCGCGCCCATGCACCTCGCACGCTACAGCGCGCGCCACGCGCCCGGCGCCAATCCATCCAACCGGTGCGCGCCCATCGCCGCGCGCACCAGGCGCAGGGTCGGCAAGCCCACCGCCGCGGTCATCCGCCGCACCTGGCGGTTGCGGCCTTCGCGCAGCACCACCTGCAACCAGGCATCGGGCACGCGCTTGCGGAAGCGCACCGGCGGATCGCGCGGCCACAGCGCCGGCGCCGTCTCCAGCAGGCGCACCTCGGCCGGCGCGGTCGGGCCGTCGTTCAACAGCACGCCGTCGCGCAGGCGCTGCAACTGCTCCGCTTGCGGCGCGCCCTCCACCTGTACCCAGTAGGTCTTGGGCTGCTTGTGCCGCGGATCGGTGAGACGGTGCGCCAGCGCGCCGTCGTCGGTCAGCAGCAGCAGGCCTTCGCTGTCGTAGTCCAGGCGTCCGGCCGCGTATACGTCGGCGGGCAGGCCGAACTCGGCCAGGGTGCGCCGCGGCGGGTCGCTGCGATCGGTGAACTGGCACAGCACGTTGAAGGGCTTGTTGAAGGCGATCAGCATCGGCGGGAACGGCGGCGGGACCTGCGCCGCACGGCGCGGCGCGGGCATTGTCCCATGCGCCCGCGCCGCCCCGCCCGCGTGCCGGCTCAGCGCTTGACGAACTTCAGGGTCATTCGGTCGCTCTCGCCGATCGCCTGGTACTTGGCGGCGTCGGCGGCGTCGTGCTGGTTGCTCGGCGGCAGCGTCCACACGCCGCCCGGATAGTCCTTGGTATCGCGCGGATTGGCGTTGACCTCGCTCTTGCCGGCCAGCTTGAAGCCGGCCGCCTCGGCCATGGCGATCACCTGCGCCTGGCCGACATAGCCGCTCTTGTCGTCGGCCGGCACATCGGCCTTGGCGCGGTGTTCGACCACGCCGAGCACGCCGCCGGGCTTGAGCACCTGGTAGAAGCCCTTGAACATGCCCTCGGCCTGGCCGGCCATGCGCCAGTTGTGCACGTTGCGGAAGGTCAGCACCAGGTCGGCCGAGCCGGGCGGGCCGAACACCGGCGCGTTCGGCGCATACGCCACGATGCGCGCGTGGTCGTACTGCGCCGGCGCCGCGGCGAATTTCTGCTCCAGGCCGGCACGCGCCTTCTGCTGGTAGTCGCGGCCGCGGCCTTCCGGCACGGCCGCCGGATCGACCACCGCGGCGATGTACTGGCCGCGCGCGCGCAGGTACGGCGCCAGGATCTCCGCGTACCAGCCACTCCCCGGAGTGACCTCGATCACCGTCTGGGTCGGGGTGATGCCGAAGAACGCCAGGGTCTGGCCGGGATGGCGATAGGCGTCGCGCGCGACGTTGGCGCGATCGCGCCAGCTGCCGTCGACCGCCGCCTGCAGCGCCGCGTCGGGTGCCGGCAGCGTGGCGGTGTCGGCGGGCTTGATCGCCTGTGCGGCGGGCGCGAGCAACGCGGTGACGACGGCCAGGGTGCAGGCGCAGGCGAGCGAGGTTCGAAGCGTCATGGAAGGCATCCGTAATAGGAAGTGGCGCGAGCCTAGCACGCACCCCGGCAAGGCCGGATGTTGCGCTCCCGTTAGCGCGAATCACGCCGACGGAACGCTGTTTTCGCGAGCATTGGCCGATCGGTCGATCCACCGCGACTATCCTTTCCTCTTTCCCTACAGTGGAGCGTTTTCCATGCTGCACACGCGCGAACTCGGCCGCTCCGGCCTGCATGCGGCACCGCTGGCGTTCGGCGGCAACGTGTTCGGCTGGAGCGCCGACGCCAAGACCTCCTTCGCCCTGCTCGATGCCTTCGTCGAGGCCGGCTGCAACCTCATCGACACCGCCGACATCTACTCGGCCTGGGTGCCCGGCAACCATGGCGGCGAATCGGAAACGCTGATCGGGCAGTGGCTCAAGCGCAGCGGCAAGCGCGACAAGGTGCTGATCGCGACCAAGGTCGGCAAGTGGGCCGAACGTCCCGGCCTGTCCGCCGACAACATCGCCGCCGCCGCGGAGGATTCGCTGCAGCGCCTGCAGACCGACGTCATCGACCTGTACCAGGCGCACGAGGACGACGACGCGGTGCCGCTGGAAGCCTCGCTGGCGGCCTTCGGCCGGCTGATCGAACAAGGCAAGGTGCGCGCGATCGGCGCCTCCAACTACAGCGCTGCGCGCCTGTCCGAAGCGCTGAAAGTGTCCGCGCAATACGGCCTGCCCCGCTACGAGACGCTGCAGCCGGAGTACAACCTGTACGACCGTGCCGGCTACGAGGCCGAACTGGAGCCGCTGGTGCGCGAACAGGGCCTGGGCGTGCTGTGCTACTACGCGCTGGCCAGCGGCTTCCTCAGCGGCAAGTACCGCCGCACCGAAGACGCCGGCAAGAGCCAGGCGCGCGGCGCCAGCGTGGTCGCGCGCTACCTCAACGCGCGCGGCCTGCGCATCCTCGCCGCGCTCGACGACATCGCCGGCAAGCATGCCGCCACGCCGACCCAGGTGGCGCTGGCCTGGTTGATGGCGCGGCCCGGCATCGTCGCGCCGATCGCCAGCGCAACCAGCCTGGAACAGCTGCAGGACCTGCTCGCCGCCGCACGCCTGCAGCTGTCCACCGAGGACATCGCGCAATTGAATACCGCAAGCGAGGAAACCGCATGACCGCTCCCACCCAGACCACCCGCATCGTGCTCGCCTCGCGCCCGCAAGGCGCGCCGGGCACGGACAACTTCCGCATCGAACAGGCGCCGCTGGCGCCGCCCGGCCCCGGCCAGGTGTTGCTGCGCAACCGCTGGCTGTCGCTGGACCCGTACATGCGCGGGCGCATGAGCGATGCGCCCTCCTACGCGCCGCCGGTGCAACTGGGCCAGACCATGGTCGGCAGCACCGTGGCCGAGGTGCTGCAATCCAATTCCCCCGACCACGCGCCGGGCGATCTGGTGCTGGTGCAGAACGGCGGCTGGCAAACCCATCTGGTCGTCGACGGCGCCGACCTGCGGCGCAAGCTCGACCCCGCCTCGCCGCTGCCGCCGAGCACCGCGCTCGGCGTGTACGGCATGCCCGGCTTCACCGCCTATGCCGGCCTGCACGAGATCGGCAAGCCGCAGCCGGGCGAGACCGTGGCGGTGGCCGCGGCGACCGGGCCGGTCGGCGCCACCGTGGCGCAGATCGCCAAGCTGCGCGGGGCGAAGGTGATCGCCATCGCCGGCGGCGCGGAGAAGTGCCGCTACCTGCGCGAGGAACTGGGCGTGGACGTGGCCCTGGACCACCGCGCCGACGACTTCGCCGCGCAACTGCGCGCCGCCGCGACCGACGGCATCGACGTGTATTTCGAGAACGTCGGCGGCCACGTGTTCGATGCGGTGCTGCCGCTGCTCAACGATTTCGCGCGCGTGCCGGTCTGCGGCACCATCGCCACCTACAACGCCAACGGCGCGTTGCCGCCGGGGCCGGACCGGCTGCCGGCGCTGATGGGCCAGGTGCTGCGCCAGCGCCTGACCCTGCGCGGCTTCATCGTCAGCGACTTCATCAAGCTGTATCCGGAGTTCCTGCGCGAGATGGGCGCCTGGCTGGCCGACGGCCGCGTGCGCTACCGCGAACACGTGGTGGATGGGCTGGAGAACGCGCCGCAGGCCTTCATCGACATGCTGAGCGGCGGCAACTTCGGCAAGCTGGTGGTGCGGCTGGGCGACTGAGGCGGCAGGCCTGAGGCGGTGTCTTCGGTGAAGGACCTCCGATTCGACCCGCCGAATCCTCCTACGCGTACCGCACCCCAACTTCGGCGCGTCGCGGCTGAAGCCGCTCCCACACCTGCGGCACCGGCACTGTCGGAAGCTGACCTGTGGGAGGGACGTCAGTCCCGACGCGACGAATCCTCCCTCTCGTACCGCCCCCAACCTCCGCGCGTCGCGGCCGAAGCCGCTCTCACACCTACGGCACCGGCACTGTCGGAAGTTGACCTGTGGGAGGGACTTCAGTCCCGACGCGACCAATCCTCCCTCCCGTACCGCATTCCAACCTCCGCGCGTCGCGGCCGAAGCCGCTCTCACACCGACGGCACCGGCACTGTCGGAAGTTGACCTATGGGAGGAACTTCAGTCCCGACGCGACGAATCCTCCCTCTCGTACCGCCCCCCAACCTCCGCGCGTCGCGGCCGAAGCCGCTCTCACACCTACGGCACCGGCACTGTCGGAACCTGACCTGTGGGAGGGACTTCAGTCCCGACGCGACGAATCCTCCCTCTCGTACCGCATTCCAACCTTCGCGCGTCGCGGCCGAAGCCGCTCCCATACGTGCGGCACCGGCACTGTCGGGAGCTGACCTGTGGGAGGGACTTCAGTCCCGACGCGACGCATCCTCCTGCTCGTACAGCATCCCAATCCCGCGCGTCGCGGCTGCAGCCCTCCTCCATGTTTTTCCTGGCGCAGGACGACGGCCCTCGCCACGGCATCGACGCCCGCGGATGCAGCCACTACCATCGGACGCATCGCCGCCGCCGCCGCTTCCATGTCAGACTCCTCGCGTCCCCCTCGCGCGCGCCGCACCGCGCGCGCCGCCACTGCCCCCACCCCGCCCGAGCGCGGCCTGGCCGCGGAACTGATGCGGCGCATCGGCGAATGCGAAGGCGACCCGAACTTCATGACCTCGCTGGCGCGCGGCCTGGCCGTGCTCAGCGCCTTCGGCCAGCACAGCCGCGACGTCAGCATGGCCCAGCTCAGCGCCGACACCGGCATCCCGCGTGCGGCGGTGCGGCGCGTGCTCTACACCCTGGAGAAGCTGGGCTACGCCGGCACCCACGGCCGCGGCTACGTGCTGCTGCCGCGCGCGCTGGGCATCGGCAGCGGCTACCTGTCCACCGCCGCGCTGTCGGTGGCGGCGCAGCCGGTGCTGGACGGGCTGCGCGACGACCTGCACGAGTCCTGCTCGCTGGGCGTGCTCGACGGCGACGACCTGCTGTACGTGGCGCGCGCGGAGACGGTGCGGATCATGTCGATCGGCCTGCGCGCCGGCAGCCGCCTGCCGGCCTACTGCACCTCGATGGGCCGGGTGCTGCTGGCGGCGCAGCCGGGCGACACCTTGAACAGCTACCTGGAGCGCAACCCGCTGCGCCCGCGGACCGAGCGCACCGTCACCGACCGCGCGCAGTTCCAGGCCTTGCTCGAACGCGTGCAGCGCGACGGCTATGCGGTGGTGGACCAGGAACTGGAGATCGGCCTGCGCTCGGTGGCGGTGCCGGTGCGCAACCGCCAGGACCGCGTGGTGGCCGCGCTCAATGTCGGCAGCTCGGTGGCGCGGATGACCCTGGGCAGCCTGCAGGGCACGGTGTTGCCGGCGCTGCGGCAGGCGGCGCAGCGCCTGAGCCGGGTGCTGGACTGAGCGCCGCCGGCGCCGCACCGACCCGCCGCGTCGCCCACCAGAACAGCAGCGCCAGCAGACTGACCGCCGCCCCCAGGCGGCACACGCCGGTCCACCCGGCCTGGGCATAGGTCGCGGTCGTGGCGATCGCGCCCAGTCCGCTGCCCACCGCGTAGAACAGCATGTACAGGCCGATCAGCCGGCCGTGCGCCTGCGGGTGGCGGCGCAGGATCATGCTCTGGCTGGTCACGTGCAGCGCCTGCCCGGCCAGGTCGAGCAGGACGATCCCCAACACCAGCGCGGCGAGCGACTGCTGCAGCCGCGACAGCGGCCACCAGGCCAGCACCAACAGCACCAGCGCTGCGGCGCTGGTGCGCTGGGCATGGCCGCGGTCGGCCCAGTGCCCGGCGCGCGCGGCCGCCAGCGCGCCGACCACGCCGGCCAGGCCGAACGCGCCGATGACGGTGTGCGAGAACGCATAGGGCGGCGCGCGCAACGGCAGCACCAGCGCGCTCCAGAAGATGTTGAACGCCGCGAACATCAACAGCGCCAGCACGCCGCGTACCTGCAGCACCCGCTCTTGCCGCAGCAGGGTCAGCATGGACGCGATCAGGCGCGCATAGCGCAGCGGCTGCGACGGCACCGGCAGCGCCGGCAACCAGCGCCACAGCGGCAGCGCGAGGGCCAGCATCAGCGCCGCCGCGCCGGCATAGACCCCGCGCCAGCCGGCCAGTTCGCTGACGCCGCCGGCGACCACCCGCGCCAGCAACAGGCCGATGAACACCCCGCCCTGCGCCGCGCCGACCACCCGTCCCTGCTCCTGCGGCGCCGCCGCGCTGGCCGCGTAGGCGATCAAGCCCTGGGTCATCGCCGTGCCCAGCATGCCGACCGCGAGCATGCCGACCAGCAAGGCCGGCGCCGACCGCGCCACGCTCACCGTCGCCAGTGCCACCACCAACCCCAACGCCTGCACCGCCATCAGGCGGCGACGCTCCAGCAGGTCGCCCAGCGGCACCAGCAGCAACAGGGCCAGCGCGCAGCCGACCTGCGCGGCGCTGACCACCCCGCCCACCGCCGCCGGGCGGATGCCGAAATCCGCCGCCAGCGCGTCCAGCAACGGCTGCGCGTAGTACACGTTGGCCACGCTCAAGCCGCTGGCGACAGCGAACAGCCAGACCAGGCGACGCGGCATGCAGGGCGCAGCGGTGACGGATTGCATGATCGAAGGCTCGCCCGTTCCAGTTTCAAAACGAAACTTGTTCCAGGCTAGGTCGATGGGTTTTAAAATGCAACCACTTCCGCCGAGCGCCTACCAGGAACGCCGATGCCGCCCCGCCCCGCCATGCCCGCGTCGCCCTGCCCGGTGGCGCGCAGCGCCGACCTGATCGGCGACCGCTGGTCGCTGCTGATCGTGCGCGATGCCTTCGATGGGGTGCGCCGCTTCGGCGACTTCCAGCGCAGCCTGGGCATGGCGCGCAACATCCTGGCCGACCGGCTGCGCAAGCTGGTCGAGGCCGGCATCCTGGAAACGCGCGAGGCCTCCGACGGCAGCGCCTACCGCGAGTACGCGCTGAGCGCCAAGGGCGAGGACCTGTTCGCGGTGGTGCTGGCGCTGCGGCAGTGGGGCGAACGGCATCTGTTCGAGCACGGCGAGCGCCATTCGGTGCTGATCGACACGCGCAACGGCAAGCCGGTCGCGCGCATGCTGCCGCGCGCCGCCGACGGCACGCGGCTGAGCCCGGCGGTCACCGTCGTGCGGAAGGTGCGCTGAGCGCGCGTGGGGCGCCCTAGGCGCCGCCTTCGGCGGCCTGCTCGGCCAGGATCGGCGCGGCCAGGGCGAAGGCGTGGTTGGCCGCGGGCACGCCGCAATAGATCGCCGCCTGCAGCAGCACTTCCTTGATCTCGTCGGCGCTGACGCCGTTGTTGCGCGCCGCGCGCACGTGCAGCTTGAATTCCTCGTCGTGGCCGCGCGCCACCATCATCGCCAGGGTCAGCAGCGAACGCGTATGCCGCGGCAGGCCCTCGCGGGTCCACACCGTGCCCCAGGCGGTGCGGGTGATGAACTCCTGGAACTCTTCGGTGAACGGGGTTCGCGCGGCCAGCGAGCGGTCGACGTGGGCATCGCCGAGCACGGCGCGGCGCACCTGCAGGCCGGCGGCGTAGCGTTCGTTCTCGTCCATCGGGTCGACTCCTGAGTGTGGAAAAAGGCGGGCGCGGTTACTGCAGCAGGAAGCGCAGCAGCGCGTCGTTGAAGGCGTGCGGCGATTCGACGTTGCACAGGTGGCGCCCGTGCACCTCGGTGTAGCCGCCCTGCGCCACCTGGGTGGCGATGGCCTGCAGATCGGCCGGCGGGCACACCGGATCGTCGTGCCCGGCCACCGCCAGCACCGGCATGCGAATCTCGCCCAGGCGTGCGCGGAAGTCGGCCTCGGCCAGCGCCTGGCAGCAGCCGATGTAGGCCTGCGCATCGGTGGCGCGGAAGCTGTCCAGGATCGCCTCGACCGCCGCCGGCTGCGCCTCGGCGAAGGCCGGGGTGAACCAGCGCGTGCGGGTGCCCTCGCACAGCGGCGCCAGGCCCTCGGCGCGGACCTGGTCGATGCGCGCCTGCCAGCTCTCGGCGCTGCCGATCCTGGCCGCGGTCGCGCACAGGGTCAGGCTGAGCAGGCGCTCGCCCGCGTGCAGGCCCAGCCATTGTCCGGTCAGCCCGCCGATCGACAGGCCGCAGAAATGGCTGCGCTCGATCGACAGCGCGTCCAGCAGCGCCAGCACGTCGCCGCCGAGATCGGCCATGGCGTACGGCGCCGGCGCGGCGGTGGAGGCGCCGTGGCCGCGGCGGTCGTAGCGCAGCACGCGGAAATGCGGCGCCAGCGCCGCGATCTGCGCGTCCCACATGTGCAGGTCGGTGCCGAGCGAATTGCACAGGGTCAGCCACGGACGGCCTTCGCTGCCGTCGATGCGGTAATGCAGACGATGCGTGGGCAGGTCGAGGATCGGCATGGGCGAGGCGCTCGCTGGAAAGGTGGAAGGGGCCGGCGCGGCACGGGACCGGGCGGCGCCGGCAAGTCTAGACCGGGTCGCCCGCGCTGCGGCAGACCCGCACCGCGCAGCGGCTCACGGATGCGCCTGCGCGGCGAGCACGCGCGCGATCCACACCGCGGCCATGCCGCGCCAGCTGTCGCCGGCGAACAGCGCGTCCAGGTCCGCAGGCGCCAGCACCGCGGTCACCTGCGGCTCCTCGGCCAGGACCGCGCGCAGGTGCTGCCGCGTAGCCAGCGCACGGCGCACCGCCGCCTCCACCAGCGCGTGCGCGGCGGCCTTGCCCAGCTGCGCGGCCAGGGTCACCGCCACGGCTTCCGCGTAGAGCAGACCGCCGTGGCTGTCCAGGTGCGCGGCCATGCGCGCGCGGTCCAGTTCCAGGCCCTCGATCAGCACGCGCACCTGCGCCAGGCTGCCGGCGCTCAGGCGCACCAGGTCCGGCAGGGTCTCCCATTCGGCATGCCAGCCGCCGACCGCACGTTCGTGCTCCTGCGGCAGCGCCGCGAACAGCGTCGCCAGCAGGCCCGGCGCGCGCGTGGCGGCGGCGATCGCGACCACGCAACCGACCGGATTGCGCTTGTGCGGCATCGCCGAGGAGCCGCCCTTGCCCGCTGCCGCTGGCTCGAACGCCTCGGCCACTTCCGACTGCATCAGCAGCGTGACGTCGCGGCCGATCTTGCCGAGGCTGCCGGCCAGCAGCGCGAACGCTGCGCCGATCTCGCCGATGCGGTCGCGCGCCGCATGCCAGGGCAGCGCCGGCAACGGCAGGCGCAGCTCCGCGGCCAGCACCTCGGCCACGGCCAGGCCCTGCGACTGCAACGCGGCCAGGGTGCCGGCGGCGCCGCCGAACTGCAGCACCAGGGCGTCCTCGCGCAGCGCCTGCAGGCGCCGACGACTGCGCTGCAGCGCGTCCAGCCAGCCGGCGGCCTTCAGCCCGAAGGTCACCGGCACCGCCTGCTGCAACAGGGTGCGGCCGGGCAGGCCGGTGTCGCGCTCGCGCTGCGCCAGTGCCGCCAGCGCCGCGCACAGCGCGTCCAGTTGCGCCTCCACATGGTCGAGCGCGGCGCGCAGCTGCAGCACCGCACCGCTGTCGATGATGTCCTGGCTGGTCGCGCCCCAGTGCACCCAGCGCGCAGCCGCGTCATCGGTGGCGGCGACCTGGGCGGTGAGCGCCTTGACCAGCGGGATCGCCGGATTGCCAGCCAGCGCGGTGGCGTCGGCGAGCGCGGGCACGTCGTAGCGCGCGGCCTCGCAGGCGGCGGCGATCGGTTCCGCGGCGCTGGCCGGGATCACCCCGCAACGCGCCTGCGCGCGTGCGAGCGCCGCTTCCACGTCGAGCATGGCCTGCAGGCGCGCGCGGTCGTCGAACAGCGCGTCGACGGCCGGATCGCCGAACAGCGGACGCAACAGGGATTCGGAAACGCTCATCGGTTCGTACGCGGGAGGAAGATCACGCAGGGTAACCGCTGCGGCCTGTGCGCAATGTCTGCCGCACTCAGTAGCGGAAGAACACGGTCTCGTGCTCGCCCTGCATGCGCACGTCCCATTGGTAGCGGTTGGGCGCCAGCGGTTGCGCGACCAGGGTGGCGCGGCGCTCGGCCGGCACCTGCGCCAGGATCGCGTCGCCGTCCAGGTCGTCGTCGCCGAAGTACACCCGCGTCGGCGCGGCGCGCAGCAGGCCGCGCATGAACACCAGCACCACCAGGTGCGGCGCCTGCAGGCCCTTGGGCCCGGCGACGCGGCCGGGCTTGACCGTGCGGAAGGCGAAGCGGCCCTGCGCGTCGGTCGGTACCCGGCCCCAGCCGTGGAAGGCCGGATCGTGGTCGCCGCGGCGCGGATCGGCGGCATGGTCGTAGATGCCGGCGGCGTCGGCCTGCCAGATCTCCAGCAGCGCATCGCCGACCGGCGCGCCGTTGCCGTCGAACACGCTGCCGGCGATCTCCACGTGGGTGCCTTGCGCCTGCGCCGGTGCGATCTCGGTGCGGTACAGCGGTTCCAGCCCGATCCGGTAGTAGGGGCCGACCGTCTGCGAGGGGGTTGCCTGGAAACTCATCGCCTCACTCCCAAGGGGTCTGCTTGCGTCCGCGCAGGACGATGTCGAAACGGTAGCCCAGCGCGAACTCGTTGGCGGTGTTCTCCCAGTCGAACGCCGACACCATGCGCTCGCGCGCCTTGGGGTCCTCGACGCAGTTGAAGATCGGGTCGAACGCCAGCAGCGGATCGCCGGGGAAGTACATCTGCGTGACCAGGCGCTGGCCGATGCCGTCGCCGTGCAGCGAGAAATGGATGTGGGCCGGGCGCCAGGCGTTGTAGTGGTTGCGCCACGGATACGCGCCCGGCTTGATGGTGGTGAAGCGGTAGCGGCCGTGATCGTCGGTCAGCACCTGGCCGGTACCGGTGAAGTTGGGATCCAGCGGCGCGTCGTGCTGGTCGCCGGCATGCAGGTAGCGGCCGGCGGCATTGCACTGCCAGACCTCGACCACGCTGTTGCGCACCGGCTTGCCGTTCTCGTCGAGCAGGCGCCCGCTGACGATGATGCGCTCGCCCAGCGGCGCGCCGGGAAAGCCGGCGGTGAGATCGGCGGCGTGCGCGCCCAGGGTGGTGCGGTCCAGGGTCGGACCGGTCGCCTCGGACAGGGTCAGCGGGATCGCGATCGGATCGCGGGTCGGGCCGCGCGCGCCGGTGGAGGCGTACGGCGGATGCAGGTAGGCCGGTTGCGTGCCCGGGTACGGGCGGCGATAGCCGAGCAGGGGATCGATGGGGGTGTCGTCGCGCATCGTGCGGTCTCGCTGGCTCCGCGCGGAGCCGGTTGGCTGGAAGAATGATGCAGGCGGGCGGGGCGCAGCGTCGATGGGGCGAGCGGCTACAGCCGCTCGATCGCCAGCGCCACGCCCTGGCCGACGCCGATGCACATGGTCGCAAGCCCGCGGCGGCCACCGCTGGCCTCGAGCTGGCGCAGCAAAGTCAGGACCAGGCGCGCACCGCTCATGCCCAGCGGATGGCCGAGCGCGATCGCGCCGCCGTTGGCGTTGACGTGGGCGGCATCGTCGGCGACGCCCAGCTCGCGCAGGCAGGCCAGGCCCTGGGCGGCGAACGCCTCGTTGAGTTCGATCGCATCGAAGTCGCCGATGGACAGCCCCAGCCGCGCCAGCAGCTTGCGCGTGGCCGGCACCGGGCCGATGCCCATGTAGGCCGGCTCCACGCCGGCACTGGCCAAGCCCAGCACGCGCGCACGCGGGGTCAGGCCCAGCGCCTGCACCTGCTCGGCGTTGGCCAGCAGCAGGGCGGCGGCGCCGTCGTTGATGCCCGAGGCATTGCCGGCGGTGACCGTGCCGGGCTGGCGGAAGATCGGCTTGAGCCTGGCCAGGGCCTCCAGCGTGGTGTCGGCACGCGGATGCTCGTCGACGCGGACCTCGACGGTCTCGCCGCGCTTCCTGCCCGGGGCGGTCACCGGGGTGATCTCGCCGTCGAAGAAACCGGCGGCCTGCGCGGCGGCGGTGCGCTGCTGGCTGCGCAGCGCAAAGGCGTCCTGGTCTTCGCGCGAGATCCCGTAGCGCGCGGCCACGTTCTCGGCGGTCTCGCCCATCAGCTCCACGCCATAGCGCTGCTGCATCTTCGGATTGACGAAGCGCCAGCCCATGGTGGTGTCCTCGAGCTGCTGGTTGCGGGCGAAGGCGCTCTCCGCCTTGCCCATCACCCACGGCGCGCGCGACATCGACTCCACGCCGCCGGCGATGGCCAGGCCGAGTTCGCCGGCGCGCAGGCCGCGCGCGACCGTGCCGATGGCGTCCAGGCCCGAACCGCACAGGCGGTTGACCGTGCTGCCCGGCACGCTGAACGGCAGGCCCGCCAGCAGCAGGCTCATGCGCGCGACGTTGCGGTTGTCCTCGCCGGCCTGGTTGGCGCAGCCCAGGTAGACGTCGTCGATGTGCGCAGGATCCAGTTGCGGATGCCGCGCCAGCAACGCCTGCAGCGGCACCGCGCCGAGATCGTCCGCACGCACCCCGGCCAGGGCGCCGCCGTAGCGGCCGATCGGCGTGCGGATGCCGTCGATGATGTAGGCCTCGTTCATGCCGCCTCCGTGGAATCGGCCAGGGTCAGCGCCAGCCCGGTGGCCTGGCGCAACTCGTCCAGGCTCACGCCCTCGACCAGTTCGAGCACGCGCGCGCCGTCCGGCCCCAGCGCGAACACGCCCAGGTCGGTGTACACGCGCGAGACGCAGCGCAACCCGGTCAGCGGGTAGCTGCACGCGCTCACCAGCTTGGGCTCGCCGCGCTTGGTCAGCAGTTCCATCATCACGTAGACCTGCTTGGCGCCGATCGCCAGGTCCATCGCGCCGCCGACCGCGGGGATGGCATCGGCCGCGCCGGTACTCCAGTTGGCCAGGTCGCCGTGCACCGACACCTGGAACGCGCCGAGCACGCACACGTCCAGGCGCCCGCTGCGCATCATCGCGAACGAGTCGGCGTGGTGGAAATAGCAGCCGCCGGTCAGCAGCGTCACCGGCTGCTTGCCGGCATTGATCAGGTCCAGGTCCTCCTGCCCCGGCGGTGGCGCCGGCCCCATGCCGAGCAGGCCGTTCTCGCTGTGCAGGAAGATCTCCTTGTCCGCCGGCAGGAAGTTGGCCACCGCGGTCGGCAGGCCGATGCCGAGGTTGACGTAGGCGCCCTCGGGGATGTCGCGCGCCACCCGCGCGGCCAGCGCGTTGCGGTCGATGCCGCGGCCGCTCAATGCGTGCATGCGTCCTCCTGCGTGGCGCTCACCGCCACCAGCCGTTGCACGAAGATGCCCGGGGTCACCACCGCTTCGGGGTCCAGCGCGCCCAGTTCCACCACCTTCTCCACCTGCACGATCGCGCAGGTCGCGGCCATCGCCATCAGCGGGCCGAAGTTGCGCGCGGTCTTGCGGTACACCAGGTTGCCCCAGCGGTCGCCATGGTGCGCCTTGATCAGCGCGAAATCGGCGCGGATCGGATACTCCAGCACGTAGTGGCGGCCGTCGATCTCGCGGGTCTCCTTGCCGGCGGCCAGCTCGGTGCCGTAACCGGTGGGGGTGAAGATCGCGCCCAGGCCGTTGCCGGCGGCGTGGATGCGCGCGGCCAGGTTGCCCTGCGGCACCAGTTCCAGTTCCAGCTCGCCGGCGCGGTAGGCCGCGTCGAAGTGCTGCGAGTCGCTCTGCCGCGGGAACGAACACACGATCTTGCGCACGCGCTTGTGCTTGATCAGCGCGGCCAGCCCGGTCTCGCCGTTGCCGGCGTTGTTGTTGACGATGGTGAGCTCGCGCGCGCCTTGCGCGATCAGCGCGTCGATCAGCGCATCGGGCATGCCCGCGGTGCCGAAGCCGCCGATCATCACCGTGGCGCCATCGGGGATGTCGGCCACCGCGGCGGCGCACGAGGCCAGGGTCTTGTCGATCATCGGCGCCGCTCCGCCGTCGCCGGCCGGGGGCGCAGCGCACGGCGGCGCAGGCGCATTACGGGGTCTGCCACGACATCCTCCTCCAGGTCGCTCCGGGAGGCCACGTTAGGCCCGCTCCGGCGGGCGGTCAATCCGATTATCGGATGCGCAGTTCGATAAACGAACAATTTAACGGCATGGCAACGGCATGCCGATCCCGCCCTGTTGTATACATTCGCTCATCGCCACACAGGGGGCGACGGCGTGAATGCGGTGTTAAGCCGCCGTCCGCCAGCAACACGCAAGGTTCTTCCCCAGCCTGTTGTATACACAATCGAGGTCGCCGCCATGCAGTCGTCCGCTCCGGCTTTTCCGCTCAATGCCTGGTACGCCATCGCCTGGGACCACGAGGTCAAGCACGCGCTGCTGCCGCGCAAGGTGTGCAACCTGGACATCGTGCTGTACCGCACCAGCAGCGGCCGCGTCGCCGCGCTCGAGGACGCCTGCTGGCACCGCCTGGTGCCGCTGTCGATGGGCCGGCTGCGCGGCGACGACGTGGTCTGCGGCTACCACGGCCTGGTCTACGACGCGAACGGGCGCTGCGTGCACATGCCCTCGCAGGACACCATCAATCCCTCCGCCTGCGTGCGCCGCTTCCCTACCGTGGAACGGCACCGCTACGTCTGGGTGTGGCCGGGCGATGCGGCGCTGGCCGATCCGGCGCTGGTGCCGGACCTGCACTGGAACGACGATCCGGCCTGGGCCGGCGACGGCCGCACCATCCACGTCAAGTGCGACTACCGGCTGGTGCTGGACAACCTGATGGACCTGACCCACGAGACCTTCGTGCACGGCTCCAGCATCGGCCAGGACGAGGTCGCCGAGGCGCCGTTCGACGTGGTCCACGGCGAACGCAGCACGGTGGTCTCGCGCTGGATGCTCGACATCGACCCGCCGCCGTTCTGGGCCTGGCAGATCGAACACGCGCACGGCTACCGCGGCAAGGTCGACCGCTGGCAGATCATCCGCTTCGAGGCGCCGTGCACCATCGCCATCGACGTCGGCGTGGCGGTGGCCGGCAGCGGCGCGCCGCAGGGCGACCGCTCGCGCGGAGTCAACGGCTACGTGCTCAACACCATCACCCCGGAAACCGACCGCACCTGCCACTACTTCTGGGCGTTCGCGCGCAACCACTCGCTGCACGAGCAATCGATCACCACGCGCCTGCGCGACGGCGTCACCGGCGTGTTCGGCGAGGACGAGCTGGTGCTGGAAGCGCAGCAGCGCGCCATCGACGCGCATCCGGACCACGTGTTCTACAACCTCAATGTCGATGCCGGCGGCATGTGGGCGCGACGCCTGATCGAGCGCATGATCGCCGCCGAGCAGCGCAGCCAGGACCTGCACCTGCGCATGGTCGGATGAGCCGCCGCCAGGTTCCGGGAGCCACCGCCATGTCCGCCGCGCATCCGTTCCGCTCCAGCGCCGCGCAGACCACCCGCGCCCTGCTGGAATTGCGCGAGCTGATCCTGGCCGGCGCGCTGCCCGCCGGCGAACGCCTGTCCGAGATCGCCCTGGTGGAGCGCCTGGGCGCCTCGCGCACGCCGGTGCGCGCCGCCCTGCAGCGGCTGGCCGAGGAAGGCCTGGTGCAGCCGTTGCGCGGCGGCGGCTACGCGGTCCAGGCATTCGACGAGGCCGATGTGGACGACGCCATCGAATTGCGCGGCACTCTCGAGGGCCTGGCCGCGCGCCGCGCCGCCGAGCGTGGCGCCGAGCCGGCCTTGCTGGCGCAGGCGCAGGCGCTGCTGGCGCGGATCGACGCGGTGCTGGCGACGCGACCGCTGAGCGAGGACGCCTTCGCCGGCTACGTTGACTGCAACGCGCAGCTGCACGCGCTGCTGTTCGAGATGGCCGGCAGCGCACTGCTGTCGCGCGAGTTCGCGCGGGTGACGCAACTGCCGTTCGCCTCGCCCAGCAGCTTCGTGCTCGAGCGCGGCCAGGCCGCCACCGTGCTGTCGATCGCGCAGGACCAGCACCGCCAGGTGCTGGACGCGATCGTGCGCCGCGAAGGCGCGCGCGCCGAAGCGTTGATGCGCGAGCACGCGCGGCTGGCGCAGCGCAACGCCCACCATGCCCTGCACGACCACAACGCGCTGGGACAGATCCCCGGCATCCGCCTGCTGCGGCGACACCCACCCGCCTAAGCGTCGCGGCCGCCCGCATCCTGCCTCCGCCTCCCCTTCCCGCCTGCCGGACCCCGCCATGCGCAAAGACACCCAGTGGACCACCGCCCGCGTCGTCGCCATCGCCACGCCCTGCCAGGACGTGCGCGAGATCGTGCTCGACCCGGGCAACGCCGGCCGCCCGTTCACCGTGGGCAGCCACCTCGGCGTGCGCGTGCGTATCGGCGACGCCTGGGACGAACGCTCCTATTCGCTGGTCGGCGAACCCGCGGCCGACGGCCACTACCGCATCGCGGTGCGCGCGGTGCCCGACAGCCGCGGCGGTTCGCGGGCGATGTGGGCGCTGGCGCCGGGCGCGGACCTGGAGATCTCCGCACCCAACAACCACTTCGCGCTGGACGAAACCGCCGAGCACATCGTCCTGGTCGCCGGCGGCATCGGCATCACCCCGATCCTGGGCATGGCGCAGCGGCTGGCGCGCGGACGCATTCCGTTCCGCCTGCTCTACGCCGGCCGCAGCCGCGCCAGCATGGCCTACCTGGACCACCTGCAGGACCTGCTCGGCGAGCGCCTGCAGCTGTTCTGCCCGGAACATCTGGGCCAGCTCGACCTGGCCGCGCAGATCGCGCAGTGGCCGCGCAACGCCGACGTCTACGCCTGCGGCCCGCTGCCGCTGCTGGACGAACTGCGGCAGCGTTGGCGCGACGACGGCCGTGCCCGCGCGCGCCTGCACTTCGAGACCTTCGGCAACAGCGGCAGCGCGCCGGCGCAACCGTTCGTGGTGCAGGTGCCGGCACTGGGCAAGACCGTGCAGGTCGCCGAGAACCAGTCGCTGCTGGATGCGCTGAGCGCGGCCGGCGTGGAGGTCATGGCCGATTGCCGCCGCGGCGAATGCGGCCTGTGCGTGGTCGAGGTGCTGGAGGCCGCCGCACCGCTGGACCATCGCGACGTGTTCCTCAGCGACGAACAGCGCCACAGCAACCGCAAGCTGTGCGCCTGCGTCTCGCGCGCGCTCGGCGGCAGCCTCAGCATCGACACCGGCTACCGCGCCGACGCGTTCTGACCCGCACGCACGGCGCTGTACGCACGCACCGCCGGTGCCGCCCACAGCAGCGGGCGGCACCGGCGGGCGTGCAACGTCAACCGTGCGGCATCACTTGGTCGCCGCGTCCCAGTGCTCCTGGATCTTGCCGTTCTGGATGCGGAACATGTCGAACCAGGTGGTGGTGTAGGTCTTGCTGGCGTCCTTGGGATCGGGCAGCGTGCGCACCGACACCAGGGTCACGTAGTCGCCTTCGGCCAGGATCGCCACCAACGGCAACTGCACCCGCGGCTGGATCGGCGTCGGCTTGACGAAGGAGGTCAGGAACGCCAGGAACGCGTCGCGGCCGTTGGCCACGTTCGGGTTGTGCTGGATGTAGTCCTTGGCCATGTACAGCGGCGCATATTCGGTGTGTCCGGCTTCGAACACGATGCGCCAGAAATCGTAAACCAGCCGCTTGTTGGCAGTAGTGCGCCAGTCCTCGCCGTGCAGCAGCTGCGCATGGTCGGGATTGGCGGTGACCGCGGTCTGCGCGAACGCGGACGCGGCGGGAAGCGCAAGCAGCAGCGCCAGCAGACAGGCCTGAAAACGGATCTTCATGGAAGACGCTCCGATGGGGGAACAGGGAAATGCGCAATGACGATGCGCCGCCGCGATACAAGGCAACGAGGGCACTTGCGCGGCTGCAGCGTAGCAACGCGCAGTGCCCGCGCGACGCAGGAAATCGCGAAAAACCGGCGGATTTACCGGCTTTCTTCCGGGTCTGGGAGAATCGCCACAGTTACCTCGACATCAGAAATGGCGCGGCAGCACGCACCTCAACGTGCGTGCACATGGCCTGGCGCAGCGACGCGCTGGCGAGCTGCCTCGTCGGCGATCGGCTCGCCCAATCGCGGTCATCGACAGCGACGATCGCTGGCGCTTTGATCGGGATTAGGGATTAGGGATTAGGGATTGGAGGAAAGCCGAAACGAAGACGATCAGCGCCCGCAAATGGACTGGGGCGCGGCTTTAGCGAATCCCCAATCCCGACTCCCCAATCCCCCTCCCTCAAACCGCCAACGGCAAACCCGCATAGTTCTCGGCGATGGTCGCGCGACCAGCGGCGCTGCCGAGCAGGTAGTCCAGCTCCGCATCGTGCAGGCGGCGGCTGAACGCGTCCTCGTCCGGGAAGCGGTGCAGCATCGTGGTCATCCACCACGAGAAACGCTCGGCCTTCCACACGCGCTGCAGCGCCAACTCCGAATAGCGTTGCAGCGGTGCGTCGCTGCGCTCCTGCTGCGCCAGCGCGAACAGGTGCGCGAGCAAACCGACGTCGCCGGCGGCCAGGTTCAGGCCCTTGGCGCCGGTCGGCGGCACGATGTGCGCGGCATCGCCGGCAAGGAACAGGCGGCCGTACTGCATGGGCTCGGCGACGTAGCTGCGCAGCGGCGCGATGCTTTTCTCCAGCGACGGGCCGGTGACCAGCGCCTGCGCCACGTCGTCGGGCAGGCGCCGGCGCAGTTCGTCCCAGAAGCGATCGTCCGACCAGTCCTCCACCCGCTCCTGCGCCGGCACCTGCACGTAGTAGCGGGTACGGGTGGGCGAGCGCATGCTGCACAGGGCGAAACCGCGCGCATGGCGCGCGTAGATCAGTTCGTCGGCCACCGGCGGGGTATCGGCCAGAACGCCCAGCCAGCCGAACGGATAGACCCGCTCGTACACGCGCAGCACCTCGGCCGGGATCGCGCGGCGGCTGACCCCGTGGAACCCGTCGCAGCCGACCACGTAGTCGCAGTCCAGCCGCCGCGCGGCGCCGTCCTGCACGAAACTCAGCCACGGCTGCGGCCCGTCGATGTCGTGCAAATGCACATCCTCGACCGAATAGAGCGTGGTCGCGCCGGCGGCCCGGCGCGCATCCATCAGGTCGCGGGTCACTTCGGTCTGGCCGTAGATGGTGACCGCGCGGCCGCCGCTGGCCGCACTCAGCGCGATGCGTTCGCGGCGCTGCTCCAGCGCCAGCTCGAAGCCATGGTGGACGATGCCCTCGCGCTGCATGCGCGCACCGGCGCCGGCGGCGCACAGCAGGTCGGCGGTGCCCTGCTCCAGCACGCCGGCGCGGATCCGCGACAGCACATGCTCCGGCGTCTGCCGCTCGACGATGACGGTGTCGATGCCGTGGCCGTGCAGCAACTGCCCGAGCAGCAGTCCGGCCGGGCCGGCGCCGACGATGGCGACCTGGGTACGCATGCGTCCTCCGAAGGATGGAACCGATGCACAGTGTTCCGGCTGCGGTGCGTCGAGGACATGGATCATTGCGACCGATTCCGGTACTTTTCGCCGATGCCCCGTACCGCTTCAGCTGCCGTCACGTCACCGGTCACGGTCCCGGCCTTCCGCCTGTACGGCGAGACCGGCGATCGCGAGACGCCAGACCTGTTGCATTGGGAATCCATCGCCGCGCGCAGCCGCCTGCACGACTGGCACATCCGCCCGCACCGCCACGACGACCTGCTGCAATTGCTGTACCTGCAGCGCGGCAGCGCCGGTCTGCACTTGGACGGAACGCAGCAGCGCCTGCGCGGGCCGTGCCTGTTGCTGCTGCCGCCGCTGTGCGTGCACGGCTTCCGCTTCCAGCGCAACGTGCGCGGCCATATCGTGACCGTGTCGGCGCCGCTGCGGCAGCGCCTGGCGGCGCAGTGGCCGAGCCTGGACGAAGCGCTGGCGCGGCCGGCCTGCCTGCCCGCGGGCGACCAACACCCGATGCTGGACGCCTGCTTCGCCGCCATCGCCAGCGAACACGCGCAACGCCGCCCCGGCCGCGAGCCGATGCTGCAGGCGCTGGCGACGCAGGTCTTGCTCTGGGCGGCGCGCGGCGCGCTGGCGCAGGTCCACGCCGATCCGCACGACGCCGACCGCGGCACGCGCCACCTGCGCGCCTACACCGCGCTGATCGACGCGCATTACCGCGAACACTGGCCGCTGGCCCGCTATGCGGACCGGCTCGGGCTGAGCCGCAGCCATCTCAACGCTCTGTGCCGGCGCCTGGCCGGCGCCTCGGCACTGGAACTGCTGCAGCGCCGGATCATGCTCGAAGCGCGGCGCAGCCTGGTCTACACCACGTTGACCGTGCAACAACTGGCCACGGTGCTGGGTTATGCGGATGCGGCGTATTTCAGCCGCTGCTTCCGCCGGCACGCCGGGTGTTCGCCGATCCAGTTCCGGCAGCGAAGCCAACAGAGCGGGAACCCGTCGTCGCAGGCGCGGTAGCGCACCTGCGGGAAAGGCTTCACTCTCTACCCATTGGCTCGTACTGCACCTTCCATCTCCCCGCGTCGCGGCTGAAGCCGCTCCCACATCCGCAGCACCAGCACTGTCGGGGCACTGACTGTGGGAGGGACTTCAGTCCCGACGCGCTGACCCCGCCCCGCATCTTCATACCTCACCGCGTCGCGGCTGAAGCCGCTCCCACATCCGCAGCACCAGCACTGTCGGGGCACTGCACTGTGGGAGGGACTTCAGTCCCGACGCGCCGACCCCGCTCCGCATCTTCATACCTCCCCGCGTCGCGGCTGAAGCCGCTCCCACATCCGCAGCACCAGCACTGTCGGGGCACTGCACTGTGGGAGGGACTTCAGTCCCGACGCGCCGGCCCCGCCCCGCATCTTCATACCTCCCGCGTCGCGGCTGAAGCCGCTCCTACATCTGCGCTGCAGCGTAAGACGCCGTCGCATGTCGTAGGAGCGGCTTCAGCCGCGACCAGGGATTCCAACCCACACGCGAACCGGCCAAGCGCGATTCCTTTGCTTGATTCCTGTGCTGGTCGGCCAGACGCATCGCCGGGCGCCACACCGACGCCCGGCGAACCCACACTCAGAACGGATACTGCGGCGCGCTGTCCTGGATCGTCACCCATTGCCAGTGCGTGTACTGGCCCCAGTCGGCCGGGCCGCCCATGCTGGTGCCGTTGCCGGAAGCGCCGGTGCCGCCGAACGGGTTGGTGACTTCGTCGGCCACGGTCTGGTCGTTGATGTGCAGCAGGCCGGTGTGCAGGCGTTCGCCTAGCGCCATCGCGCGGCCCACCGAGGCCGACAGGATGCCGGCCGACAGGCCGTACTCGGTCTGGTTGGCCAGCGCCACCGCCTCGTCGTCGCTGTCGAAGGCGATCACGTTGGCCACCGGGCCGAACACTTCCTCCTCGAACGCCGGCATGCCCGGCTGCACGTTCGACAGCACCGTGGCCGCGTAGAACAGGCCGTCGTGGGTACCGCCGGCCTCGACCACCGCGCCCGCCGCCACCGAGGCATCGACCACCTCCTTGACGTGCTGCAGCTGGCGCTGGTCGATGATCGGGCCGAGCGCGACGTGCGCGGTGGCCGGGTCGCCGACCGGCAGATGCCGCGCCTTCTCCGCAAGGCGCCGGGTCAGTTCGGCGGCGATGCGGCGCTGGACCAGCACGCGGCCGGTGGCCATGCAGATCTGGCCCTGGTGGAAGTACGCGCCGAAGGCGATCGCCGACACCGCCTTGTCCAGGTCGGCATCGTCGAGCACGATCAGCGAATTCTTGCCGCCCAGCTCCAGCGCGGTCTTCTTCAGGTGCTTGCCGGCCAGCTCGCCGATGCGGCGGCCGGCGGCGGTGGAACCGGTGAACGCGATCATCGGCACGCCCGGCGCCTCGACCAGCGCCTGGCCGGCGTCCGCGCCGCCCGGCAGCACGTGCAGCAGGCCCTTCGGCAGGCCGGCCTGCTGCAGCACTTCGGCGATGACGAAGCCGCCGGCGTACGGCGTGCGCGGATCGGGCTTGAGCACCACCGCATTGCCGACCGCCAGCGCCGGCGCCACCGAGCGCAGCGACAGCACCAGCGGGAAGTTGAACGGCGAGATCACCCCGACCACGCCCAGCGGCAGGCGCCGCGCCAGGCTCAGCCGGCCCGGTGCGGTCGGCAGCACCTGGCCCTGCGCCTGCAGCGGCATCGCCGCGGCCTGCTGCAGCAGCACGATCGCCTCGCGCACCTCGTGCTCGCCCTTGGGCAGGATGCCGCCGGTTTCGCGGGCGATCAGCGCCGCGGCGGCGGCCGCGTGCTGCTGCAGCACCTGCGCGGCGCGATGGAACACCGCCGCGCGCTCGCGCGGCGGCGTGGCCGCCCAGGCGCGCTGCGCCTCGCGCGCCTGCGCCACCGCCGCGCTCACATCGGCCGCATTGGCCTGGCCGACGCGATGCAGCGGCGTGCCGCTGCCCGGTTCGATTACCTCGAGAACGCCGCCCTGGGCGGCGATCCACTCGCCATTGAAGATGCGCTCGCTCCAGGTGGACGCGGCGGCCAGGGGTTCGGTGCTGTGCATGCTGTGTACTCGCGTGGAAAGGAAAGAAGAGAGGGGCGCGCTCAGAGGGACGCGGCGGCCAGGCCGCCGTCCACCGGCAGGTTGACGCCGTTGATCCAGCGCGCCGCATCGGAGGCCAGGAACACCACCGCCTCGGCGACTTCGTCGGCATAGGCCGGACGCTTCATCTTGCCGGCGTCGGCCTGGACCCGCTCGGGCCCGAGCATGGTGACGAAATCGCCCAGGATCGGCGTGAACACCGGCCCCGGCGCGACGCTGTTGACGCGTACCGAATGCTCGGCGAACCAGTCGCGCGAGCGCAGCAGCGTCCACACGATCAGCGCCTCCTTGAAGTACTGGTAACAGGTGTCCTGCGGCACCGGATGCGCCGCCAGCCAGTCGTGGCCGGCGGCGTAGCTGTCGGTGGCGGCCAGTTGCTTGTGCAGGTCCAGCCGTTGCGGCCACTCCGCGCCGAGGATCGAGGCGATGTTGATGATGCTGCCGCCGGGCACGATGCGCGGCAGCAGCGCCTGGCTGAGGTGGCGCAGGCCCAGGTAGTTGACCTTGGCCACCACGTCCACCGGCGCGGTGCCGGGCACGCCGGCGATGTTGGCCAGCGCATCGATGCGCTCGGGCAACTGCGCCACCAGCGCGTCGATCGAGGCCGGATCGCCCAAGTCGGCCTGGTGGAAGCCGTGCAGGGTCATGTTGACCGGCTGGCGATCGATGCCGATCACCGTGGCGCCGTGGAAGCGCGCCAGGCGCGCGACCTCGGCGCCGATGCCGGAGGCCACGCCGGTGACGAGGAGGGTCTTGTTGTGCAGGTTCATGGCAGCGCGTTTCCGTTGCGGGGTTGGGCGTCAGAAGACGTGGACGTATTGCAGGTTGACGTTGTCGCCGGAGGGCGCGTTCTTGACCTCCACCGGCATGTAGAAGTTGGCGTTGAAGATGTTCTTCTGGTCGATCCGCCACGACAGGCCCGGCCCCAGGTAGAACTGGGTCTGCTTGCTGTCGGCCACGCGCTGGCCGTTGGTGCGGTTGTCGCGCAGCTGCTTGAGGTAGTAGCCGTTGATGCCCAGGTGCAGGCCATTGACCACTTCCAGCGAGCTGGCGAAGTTGAGCCAGGCGGCGTCGCCGGCCTGGCCGTTGCGGAACACGAAGCCGTCGCCCTGCGGCACGTTGGAGGCCTTGTCGGCGCGGAAGTTGTAGATGTAGTTCAGGCGCCCGCTGATCTCCCAGCGCGGCGTGGGCAGGATGCTGAAGGCCCAGCTCGGCAGCACCGACCAGTAGCCCGCGCCCTGGTTGACGTCGCGGTTGCGGTCGAACTTGCCGATCGGCACCAGCGCATCCAGTTCGAAACGCTGCGAGAACACCGGGCGGCCGTCGCGGATCACCGGCGCCATCTGCAGGTACGGGCCGATGGTCAGGTCGCCCAGGCCGAGGCCGTTGTCGCGCAGCGCCACCGGGCTGTCGTACGCGAACGAGGTGTCCAGATCGACCAGCGCGGCCAGCGCGGTGATGCCGAGGGAGCCGCCGAACAACTTGTAGTCGCTGAGGTAGGCGACCTGGGTGACCCAGACCGAGGAACCGATGTGCGGATCGCGGAACACCGGCACGTCGTCGCCGTGCGCGTCCTTGATCGCATCGAAGTCGTAGCGGCGCAGGTACTGGATCGCGGTCCAGCCCGGATTGGGCTTGCTGAAGCCATCGAAGAAACTGGTCCCTCCGGTGTTGATGCCGGTCGGCAGGGTGGCGCTCTGCGGCACCGATTGCGCCGCGGCCGGCGCGACCCAGGCGATGGCCGACAGGGCGAGCAGGGACGCGCGAGCGCGGGCACGCGGCGACGACGGAACACGAAAACGGGCACGCTTCACGGGCAGGCACTCCAAGCAAAAGGGGAACGGCGGGGTGCGGGGGGACAGGAACGCGGACAGGCGCCGCCGTGCGCGGGGCGCGGCCACGCGGCGACGCGCGCGGTCAGCGGGCTGCTGGCGGCGGGTCGGGAATCAGCAAGGAAAAAGGACGGACGGCAGGGGCCAGCCGCGCCGTGGGCGACCGCTACAGACGCTCGAGCGCGTCCACCTGGTCCAACCGGTCCAGCGCCTGCAGCAGCGCGCGTGCCGAGGTCGCCCCCAGCGCGCCACCGAGCTGCTGCTCCATGCGCACCACCTCGGCTTCGGCCTGCGCCAGCAGCGCCGTGCCGGGCGCGGTCAGGTGCAGGTGCTGCATGCGCCGATCCTGGCGCCCGCGCACCTGCCGCAGCAGTTTGCGCTTGACCAGGCGCGCCACGACGATGGCCAGGTTCGGCGGCGACACGCTCAGCACTTCGCCCAACTGGCGCTGATTGATGCCCGGGTTGGCGTCCACCAGCACCAGCAGCGAATACTCCACCGGTTTCAGCTCGAAGGCGCGCACGCACTCCTGGAACAGGCGCCGCACCTGCAGTTCGGTGCGGGTGATGCGGTAGCCGATCAGGCTGGTCAGGCGTCGCTGGTCCACGCTGTCCACCGTGTGCGGATCGGCGGGCAACGCGGTGCTGGACATCTCGGGACTGGGTTTCGAACTCACTGCGCTTCCTGCAAGGGGCTTCCTGCGAACAGGCCACGGCGGATGCGCGCGCATCCATCGGCGCCGGCCGGCAGCGCCGTCGCCGTTGCATTGTAGGGGCATGGCCGCGCATGGTCACAACGCCGCGTCCACGCGCCGCAGCAGCGCCCGGTACGGCGCGGCCGCGCTCCACAGGCACAACGCGCCGAGCAGCGCCGCGCCCATGCACACCACGCCCAGCGACAAACCGACCTGGCGCTCGTCGCCGAGCACGTGATCGGTGCCCAGCGCCACCAGGTACGGGCCCAGGCCCAGCCCGATCAGGTTGACCAGCAGCAGGTAGATCGAGGTGACCTGGCCGCGCAGGCGGTTGGGGGTGACCGCCTGCAGGATCGCCGGCGCCAGCGCCACCGGCATGCCCAACAGGAACGTGGTCAGCGCGATCGCCGCCAGCGCCGGCCACGGCCCCGGCGCGACCGCGAACAGCCCACTGCTGACCACCAGCAGCAAGGCCCCGACCAGCGAGATCTTCAGCGCCGCGTCGCGGCTGCCGCGCGCGGCCAGGCGGTCGGCGAGGAAACCGCTGAACAGCATGCCGGCGATGCCGAAGGTGAGGATGATGATGCCGTAGGCCGGGCCGATCTCGCCCGGGGTCCACTGCCAGCGGCGGATGAAGGTGGCCGGCAGCCAGGCGGTGATGCCGAAGGTGATCATCGCGATCACGCCATTGGCCAGGAACAGCGCCACGTACACCCGCGCGTTGTCGCGCAGATGGCCCAGGTCAGGGCGCACGCTCGGCACCGCCGCGGCCTGCTCGCGCCGCGCCGGCTCGCGCACCGTGGCCATCAACGCGATCACCGCCAGCCCGGGCAGCGCGACCAGGATGAAGGCCGCTTGCCAGGGCCGGAAGCTGCCCAGCAACGGCAACACCACCGTGCTCTCCTTGCTGGTGGCCGCAATCACCAGGCCGCCGACGATGAACGCCGCCGCCGAGCCGATGTAGACGCCGGAGGTGTACACGCTCATCGCCCGCGCGCGCTTTTCCGGCGGGAAGTAGTCGGCCAGCATCGAGTACGCCGCCGGCGACAGCGAGGCCTCGCCGACGCCGACGAACACCCGCGCCAGGAAAAGGGTGAAGAAGCTGGTGACGTAGGCGCCGGCCGCGGTCGCCGCGATCCACACCACCACGCCCAGCACGATCAGGTTGCGGCGGTTGCGGCGGTCGGCGACGCGCCCCAGCATCACCCCGATCAGCGTGTAGAACACCGCGAAGGCGAAGCCGTGGACCAGGCTGAAGGCCGAGTCGGACAACTGCAGGTCGCGCTTGATCGGCTGCACCAGCAGTCCGAGGATCTGTCGGTCGACGAATGACAGCGTGTAGGCCAGCAACAGCACGATGGTGACGTACCACGCATACAGCGGGCGGTACGGCGCAGGCGATGGCAGCGGATCGCGCATGGGAAGGCTCCGGCTCAGAAACGCAAGGTCAGGAAGGGGGCGGTGTAGAAGTAGTCGCGGCCGCGGACGGGTCCCTCGCGCAGGAACGGCCCGGCCTGGGTGTAGTGGGCGTACACGTCCAGGCTGGCGAAGGCATTGAAGCGGTACTTCACCCACAGCACCGAGCGCGTGCCGATGTCGCGCGCGGCGTTGGCGTCGCCCGGTTGCAGCACCCGCCAGCCGGCCGCGTACACGCCGTCGTGCAGGCTCTGCCGCTGCAGCTTGAGCACGTACATGTCGATCCACAGCCGCTCGCTGGGACGCAGCACCAGCTCCGGGCCCACCGCACGCACGTTGCTGCTGATCATGCTGCCGTCGAACACCGAGGCGCGCGCGTACAGGCCGTTGAAGGTGTTCAGTTCGCCATCGCGCGGATCGCGGTCGCCGGAAGAGACCTCCATGCGCCAACCCAGGCGCGGCGTCCACGCCGTCGTGGCGAAGGTGTAGCCGCCGAACAGCGTGCCCTGCCAGGCGCGCACGCGCTGGCCGGCGAACCGGCCGCGCTGGCCGATCAGTTCCAGGTCGTAGTCCCAGCCCTGCACGGCGCCGCTCAGCCGTGTGGACAGGGTGTGCCGATGCTCCTCGCCGACCACGCCGCCATAGCGGCGCCCGTCCTGCACGGTATCCAGGTACAGCGTTTCCAGCAGCGCCGCCTTCGGCTGCCGCGTGGACAACGGCACTTCGGCGTGCGCGCCCCACAGGCGCTGGTCGCGGTTGCTGCGGTCGTCGAAGCTGCCGGTGCGGGTCAGCACCGGCCGCCCCCACAGCAGGCCGCCGCTCCAGCGCGGCTGCCGGGTCAGCAGGCGCACCGCGTCGAAGGGCATGCGCGAATTGGCCGGATCGCGCGGGTCGAGCAGGCGCTGCCAGGCGTAGGCGATCTGCTGGCGGCCGGCGCGCAGGCGCCAGGCCGGCGCCTTCTGCCCGTCGGACAGTTCGACGAAGCCCTGCGCCAGGTCCAGCGGATTGCGGTCGGTGGCCTGCACCGGCCGCGTCTGCAGACCGGCGACGCGGCTGTCGGCCAGTTCGCCGAACAGGCGCACGTACGCCGAGGGCCGATAGTCGGCCCACAGCCGCAGGCGCTGCTGCGCGTAGCCGTGCGGATCGGTGGCGAAGCGGCCGAAGCCGGCGTGCTCGCGGTAGTCGTACAGCGTGCGGCTCTCGCCGCCGAGGCTGAGCCAGCCGTCGTCGAGCGGGATGTACTTCCACTTCTCCCAGCCCTCACGCGGACGCTCGGCCAGCGCCGAATAGTCTTCCTGATCGGCCAGCAACTTGCCCTGCGGGCCGTTGGGTTCGGCATCGGCCTGGGCGCAGCCGACGCTGCACAACACGGCCAGGCACACGGTACGGGGCGCACGCCGGGCGCGCGCATGAGACACAGTCATCGATTCCCTCCCAAGTCTCGAAGCCAGTGGTGCGAAGAAGCGCGATCCGGCTATCCGGTACCGCGGCCGGGCGGCCTGGTCATGACGGCGGCGCCGCGACCGCGCCCGGCGCGGTCCCGGCGTAGAGCTGTTCGACCAGCGCCGCACGGGTACGTAGCACGTTGCGCTGGTTGATCGAGCCCTTGTCGGTGATTTCGCCGGCCTCCAGGCTCGGCGGCTGCTCCAGCCAGGCCACGCGCGCGACCTGGCTGGCGCTGCCGGTGGCGCTGCGGTTGAGCGTGTCGAGCAGGCGCTGCAGCCAGGCGCGCACCGGCGGCGCCTGCAGCACCTGCGCCGGCGCGGCCTGTGCCGGCAGCCCGGACAGCGCCTGCAGCGCGTCCAGCCGCGGGAACAGCAGCAGGCCGATGGCGTCGCGGTCGGCGCCGGTGACCACCACGTCCTGCACGTAGGCGGCGCCTTCCATCAGCACCCGCGTGCGCAACGGACCGACGCTGACGAACACGCCGGAGGACAGCTTGAAGTCCTCGGCCAGGCGCCCGTCGAACAGCAGGCCGCGCTCGGGATGCTGCGGATCGATCGGCTTGAGCGCGTCGCCGGAGCGGTAGAAGCCTTCCTCGTCGAAGGCCTCGGCGCTCTGCAGCGGCGCGTTCCAGTAGCCGGGCATCACGTGCGGGCCGCGGAAGCGCGCTTCCAGCTTGTCGCCGACCGGCACCAGCTTGACCTCGCAGCCCGGCGCCGGCACGCCGACGTCACCGGGCGTGTTGCTGGTGCCGTGGGTGAAGGTGCACGAGGGCGCGCACTCGGTCATGCCCAGGCCGGCAAGCATGCGGATGCGCTCGCCGCAATGCGCCTCGGCGATGCGCTCCAGGCGGTCCCAGACCTCCTGCGACAGCGCCGCGGCGGCGAAGAAGAACATGCGCATGCGCGACAGGAAGGTCTCGCGCAGCGCCGCATCCTGTTCCAGCGCCTGCGCCAGCTGCTCCCAGCCGCGCGGTACGCTCAGGTACACGGTGGGCGCGATCTCGCGCAGGTTGCGCAGGGTCTGCTCGAACAGCGCCGGGGTCGGCTTGCCGTCGTCGAGGTAGAAGCTGCCGCCGTTGTACAGGGCGATGCCGATGTTGTGGCTGCCGCCGAAGGTGTGGTTCCACGGCAACCAGTCGACCAGCACCGGCGTCTCGCCGAGCACCGGGAAGGTCTGCAGCAGCATCTGCTGGTTCGCGCACAGCATGCGCTGGGTGGTGATCACCGCCTTGGGCAACAGGGTGGAGCCGGAGGTGAACAGGAACTTGGCGATGCTGTCCGGGCCGCAGGCGGCGAAGGCGGCATCGGCGGCGTCCAGCGCGCGCGGCGCCAACAGGTCCTCGAAGCGCAGGCAGGCGCGGTCGCGCACGGTTCCGCGCACGCACACTGCCGGTACGTCGGCGGGGAACACGGCAGCGATCGCCGGGGCGAACGCGTCGCCGTCGCTGGAGAACAGCAGGCCCGGGCGCAGCACCTCGGCCACATGCCGCAGCTTGGCGAAATCGCGCGACAGCAACGCATAGCCCGGCGACACCGGGCAGTACGGGATGCCGGCGTACATCGCCGCGAACGCCAGCTGCAGGTGCTCCAGATCGTTGCCGGACAGGATCGCCAGCGGCCGTTGCGCCGACAGCCCCATGTCCAGCAGGTGCGCGGCGATGCGGCGGGTGCGCTCGAGCATCTGCGCATAGCTCAGGCGTCGCCACTGCCCATCTTCGTCGCGCTGCGCCACGAAGGTCGCATCGGGGGTGTGCAGCGCCCAGTGCTGCAGGCGCTGCAGCAGGTGCCGTGGCAGCGGCGCCAGCGGTTCGCGCGCGCGCAAGCGCAGCACGCCGTCGGCATCGCGGTGGACCTCGGTATCCGCGTGGCTCAGTCCGACAGGACGGTAGCGCGCGGCGGTGGCAACAGACTCAGCGGCATTCATCGGAACCATCCGGAGGAGAGAGACGGCACGGCCAGCGGCAGCGTCGCCTGCGGCCCCGCGGGGCCGCAGGCGACGCGACGGGTCAGCGCTTGTAGGTCTGCAGACCGGGCTTGATGGTTTTGTCGTCCAGGAACTGCTTCAGGCCCTGTTGCCGGCCCTTCTCGGGATCGCGGTGATTGGACTGGTCGACCTTGGCGTACAGGTAGTCCTCGTTCTGCTCCCAGGTCAGTTCGCGGCAGCGCTTGAAGCCGTGCTTGGCGAAGCGCAGCACCACCGGGTTCTTCTGCTGCAGTTCCTGCGCCAGCTTGGTCACCTCGGCGCGCAGCTGCGCGCGCGGCACGCTGGCGTTGACCAGGCCCATCTGCGCCGCCTCGGGGCCGGTGAAGGTGCGTCCGGTCATGATGTAGAGCAGGGCGTTGCGGTGGCCCATGGTGTCGGCGACGGCCTTGCTGACCAGGTTGCCCGGGGGAATGCCCCAGTTGATCTCCGACAAGCCGAACACCGCCTCATCGGCGGCGATGGCCAGGTCGCAGGCCACCAGCGGCGAGAACGCGCCGCCGAAGCACCAGCCGTTGACCGCGGCGATGGTCGGCTTGCTGTAGAAGCGCAGCAGGCGCCACTGCCACTGCGAACAATCGCGGCGCATGCGCTCCTGCACGATCTCTTCCTTGCCGTCGGTCTCGCGGAAGTATTCCTTCAGGTCCATGCCGGCCGACCAGGATTCGCCGGCGCCGGTCAGCACCAGCACTTCGGCGCTGCTGTCCAGCTCCAGGGTCTCCAGCACGTCGATCATCTCGCGGTTGAGCGTGGGGCTCATCGCGTTGCGCTTGTCCGGGCGGTTCAGGGTGACCCAGGCGATGCCTGCGTCGATCTCGACTTGGACGGTCTGCCAGCGGTCTTGGTAGCTGCTCATGGATAGGCCTGCATGGGGAGGGGGGAGGAGCGGATCACTTATGTCTGACAATAGTTATAGATCATCACCATTTCGGCGCAAGCTGCAGTGCAGCATGGCGCGGCGCGGTGGCAGGACCGTGTCGGCATGCCCGTGGGGCGGCGCCGCGGCAACCGCAAGACCACGATCCGCGGAGCATCGAGAAGGGTGCAGGCCATCCCATGACGCTAGATCCGCGGAGGTGTCTGCGCGTGGCTTCACGCGCGGCGAACGCAATCCTCACGGCCGGCGTTCAGTCCCGGGTTAGCATCCGGGGCACAGGGGATCGTCGACACCGGGGTGATGTCATGCACACCGTCTCCGCGCTTGACCAACCGACCCGCGCTCGCGCCAGCATCGATCTGGACGCCGAGATGGCGTACTGGCGGCAGGCCCATGCCGAGGGCCGCCTCGGCCACCAGGGTTTCGCCGACTACGCGCAGTTGCTGAAGATCGGCTACGACGTCTATCTGGCCTACCCGCGCGCCAACGAGGCGCAGCTGTATCGGGTACTGCAGGATGCCTACCACCAGTGCGTGCCGATGCTGTCGGTGCCATGGGACGAGGCGCGCTGGCTGGTGCGGCATGCCTGGCAGCACCTGGCGCATTCGAGCCGGCGTCACTGAGGACAGGTCTTGCGGCGCGCGGCGCCACTCCCTTAGGAGCGGCTTCAGCCGCGACCGAGCGTTCCCGGTGAAGTCCGTCGCGGCTGAAGCCGCTCCTGCAGCGAGGGCTTCCGTAGTGACGGGATGCGCGTGCAAGACGCCGTCTGTTGGCGCAGCGCGCGACAACCGGACAGCGCGGCGTCGCGCGTGCGCAGCACCTGCGCTGCACGCGCAACGGTTGCACGCCTCATGCGTGCTGCGCTCAACGCGGCGGCGGCGGCGGCGGCGAAGCGCTGCGCTCCTTCGCTGTCAGGCGGCCATGGAACGCGTTCGAGCCCTTGCCCGGCGCGGTCGCCGCCTGGCCCTCGCTGTGCTTGAGACGCTGCTTGCGCTGTTCGACCAGGCGGCTGGCCAGGGCCACGCGACGCCCGATCACCATGTCGGTCAGCCAGTCGATCAGGTAGCGCGTGTAGGCGGCCTGATGCGCCTTGTCGGTCAGCGCGTGATCGGCGCCGGCGATCGTGCGCGTGGTCAACGAGCGCGCGCGGGAGAACGCCGCCGCGTAGTTGCGCAGCACCTGCCCCGGCACGATCACGTCGCGCTCGGCCTCCACCAGCAGCACATCGCCGCCGAAGCGCGCGCAGGCGGCCAGGGCGCGGTTGTCGGCGGGCGCCACCGCGCGGTGCCGGTACGGCATCAGCTCCGGATCGCGGTTCAGCGCCACCTTCGGCCCGTCCCAGTGCGCGTCCATGTACAGCGCCGGCGAGCGCAGCGCCAGCCATTCCACCGGCCGCTCCAGCGTCAGCAATGCAGCAAGGTAGCCGCCGTAGCTCAGACCCACCACCGCGATCGCCTCCGGATCCACCTGCGGCGACGCCGCCAGGCGGTCGTAGGCGGCCTT
This sequence comes from Xanthomonas sacchari, assembly GCF_024266585.1. Taxonomy (NCBI): domain Bacteria; kingdom Pseudomonadati; phylum Pseudomonadota; class Gammaproteobacteria; order Lysobacterales; family Lysobacteraceae; genus Xanthomonas; species Xanthomonas sacchari. Next base: position 530,304 of record NZ_CP100647.1, on the reverse strand, counting down.
GATGTCGTCCAGGTTCTGCGCGCGCGTCACCGTCTCGCGCATCGACGCCAAGCCCTCGTGGCCGCGCAGGTCGAAGGTCAGACACACGCAGCCCAGGCCGGCCGCCTCGCGCGCGCGCACCAGGTTGTGGTGCTGGTTGCCGCCCCAGCCATGCACGAACAGCACGCCGGGCAGGCGATCGGTCGGGGTCAGCAGGGTGCCGCTCAGCGCCGTGCCGTCGACCGGGATGTCGATGCTGGAGAGTTCTGCTTCCATCGTCATTGCGCGCTGCGCATGTAGCGGTATTTGGTCAGCAGGCCGATCTGCGGCGCCTCGCCGACATAATAGACCTGGGCCCCGGCCGGGGGCGGCGGCGGCGCGCCGTAGCGTTCGACGGTGGCCGCGATCACCCGCTGCAGCGTCGGCGCCTGCTGGAACGCGGCGACCGCGGCCAGTTCCGCCGGCGTGGCGCCGCCGACGCGCCAGGACTGCTCCAGCACACCGCAGACGGAGGTGGCGTCCTGCACGACTCCGTCGATCACATCGTAGTTGCGCCGCGACGCGAAGAAGTCCGGATAGGCCGCGGCCACCAGGCGGTCGTAGTCGCGCGCCTTCATGACCGCGGTGCGCTGCCGGGGCGGCAATGCCTGCTCCAGCAACGTCGCGAGGGTGCCGCGGATCACCTGCAGTTCCGAGCCGCCATACGCCTCGCGGCCGCGGCCGTCGCGGGTGACCGTCTGCGTGCCGCAATAGGCGATGGTCACGCCGGCGCAGTGCATCTCACCGATGCTGAAGGTGGTGGGCTGCTGCAGATGCCGCTCCAGCACCGCGCCGTGCCGCGTCAATTCCGCCGCGGGCAGCCGCGCCAGCGCCGCCTCCAGCGCCGATGCGTCGTCGAGCAGCACCTGCCCCATGCCGCCGACCCCGTGCGACAGCTTCAGCCGCACCGGCCCGCCCTGGCACAGGCGCGCATACGCACGCCGCGCATCGGCCGCGTTGAAGGCGGTGTAGCCGGGCAGCGTCACCGCCGCCAGCGCCGCGCCCAGCGCCGGTTGCCACCCGGCCGGCGCCTGCGCGTCGGCGTCCACCAGGGGATGGCTGATCGCCTTGGTGGCGACGAAGGCATGCGGCACCACGCCGCCGAGCAGGTCGGCGGCGCTGCGCACGCCCAGGTGCGCGGCATGCGCGGCGGTCAGGGTCTCGTCCGGCACGTAGAACCCGCCGACGCCGGCGGCAACGTGGTCGTCGTGCAGCGGCAGGCGCATCAGCCGCGCCACCTCGGCGACCACCCAGGCATGGGTGGCGGCCTCGTGGCCCTCGGGCGAAGACCCACGCAGGTGGAAGGCGCGCACGTTGCTGTGCGCGGCGGGAGCCGCCGCCTGCGCGCCCCCCTGCGGCATATCGGCAGGCCGGGGCGCCTCACCCATGTCCCACCCCACGCAGCAGCAGGACGATGGCCAGGGCCAGGCCCAGCAGCAGGGCCGCCACCGCCAACCAGCGGCCCAGGCGCAGTTGCCGCCACCATGCCGCCGCTTCGGACGCGCCGCTGGCGGTGGGACCGGGCGTCGGGTCGCGGCGGCGCGAGGCCGGCGGCGCGGCGGAGGGACGATCGTCGTGAGCCATGCGCCCAGGCTGTGGCGCATGCCGTGGTATGCGGGTGAACGCAGCGTGGTGCGCGCGTCAGCGCGTGTGCAGGACGCGCGTGCCGTGGCGATGCCGCCGCAAGGATCGCGCACGATGGGGGGATGCCGGCAGCGTTCGGCCGTTGCGACGATGCGGGCGTGGCGGCGCCCCCGCCGTGTCTCAGGCGACCGCGGCGTGCGCGGGCAGTTGCGCGTCGATCCGGTGCTTGCCGGCCAGGGCCTGCATGCCCTGCAGCGTCGCCCGGATCGCACTGGCGTAGCCGCTGCGCCACAACTCGGCACGCGACTGCCGCGACGGGGCCGCATTCAGCGCCAGCGCGAAGACCTGCACGCGCGGATCGGCCAGCGCGGCGCGCTGCAGGAACGGCTGCTCCGGCGCGATCACGTCCACCGGCGCCAGCCACGCGTCGGCGACCAGGTCGGCGACACCGGCGCGGTGCGAGAGCTGATGCATGGCGCTGAGCGTCTCGTGCAGCATTTCCAGGCACGCCCACTGCCACAGCGCGGCCTTGTGCTGGGGGTCGGCCTGGTCCAGGGCGGACAAGGCGCCATCGACATGGTCGAGACGAAGATCCTGCATGGCCGACTCCACGGACACAGCGCTACGGTCCGCCCATTCTGCGCGGCGAAAGTGAGCGTAACGTGAGCCGTGCGGCGCGGCCGGCGTGCCTGCGGTCACAGCGTGCGCAACGCGGCCGGGCCGGGCGGCGGGCCTTGCGTATACTGGCCCACCGCGCCGCTGTGCGCGTGCCCGCTCCCACGTTGTCGCTCATGACGCCACCCTGACACCCGCGCCTCGCATCGGTCCGCCTTCCACGGCAGGCCGCGGGTTACTGATTCGTCCGTCGAACACAGCGCTGCCCCACGCCAGGGGCGGTGTCAGGAGCGTTTACCTTGAAATTCACCTCTTCCCTGCACCAGTCCTGGTGCGGCAATCTCCGCGGCGACGTCCTCGCCGGCCTGGTCGTGGCACTGGCGCTGATTCCCGAGGCGATCGCGTTCTCGATCATCGCCGGGGTCGATCCCAAGATCGGCCTGTATGCCGCCTTCTGCATCTGCGTGACCATCGCCTTCGCCGGCGGGCGCCCCGGGATGATCTCCGCGGCCACCGGCGCGATGGCGCTGCTGATGATCGGCCTGGTCAAGCAGCACGGCCTGCCCTACCTGCTGGCGGCCACGCTGCTGACCGGCGTGCTGCAGATCCTGGCCGGGCTGTTCAAGCTCGGCGCGCTGATGCGCTTCGTCTCGCGCTCGGTGATCACCGGCTTCGTCAACGCGCTGGCGATCCTGATCTTGATGGCGCAACTGCCCGAACTGATCGGCGTGCCCGCGCCGGTGTATCCGCTGGTGGCGCTGGGCCTGCTGCTGATCTACGGCCTGCCGTGGCTGTCGCAGCGCAGCTTCCCCGGCATCGGCCTGTGGCTGCTGGTGCTGGGCGCGGCGTTGACCGCGGGCAGCATGGCGCCGTGGACGCTGCTGCCGGTGGCCGCGGGCGGCGCGGCGGCGCTGCTGCTCGGGCACCGCTGGACGCGCGGCCTGGCCGTGCCGTCGCCGCTGGTGGCGATCGTGCTGCTGACCGGGCTGGCCCTGTACTTCGGCATCCACGTGCCCACCGTCGGCGACAAGGGACAGCTGCCCGATCGCCTGCCCAGCCTGGTGCTGCCGGCGGTGCCGTGGACGCTGGAGACGCTGCGGATCGTGTTCCCGGTCGCCGCGACGATGGCGGTGGTCGGCCTGCTCGAGTCGATGATGACCGCGCAGATCGTCGACGACATGACCGACACGCCCAGCGACAAGAACCGCGAATGCGTGGGCCAGGGCGTGGCCAACCTGGTCAGCGGCCTGTTCGGCGGCATGGCCGGCTGCGCGATGATCGGGCAGTCGGTGATCAACGTGAAGTCCGGCGGCCGCGGCCGCCTGTCCGCGCTGGTCGCCGGCAGCGTGCTGTTGCTGCTGGTGGTGTTCGCCGGCGCCTGGGTGCGGCAGATCCCGATGGCCGCCTTGGTAGCGGTGATGATCATGGTCTCGGTCGGCACCTTCAGCTGGCGCTCGCTGGCGCAGCTGCGCACCCATCCGGCCAGTTCCAGCGTGGTGATGCTCGGCACCGTCGCGGTGACCGTGGCCACCCACGACCTGGCACGCGGCGTGCTCACTGGTGTGTTGCTGTCGGCGCTGTTCTTCGCACGCAAGGTCGGGCGCCTGCTCCACATCGACCGAAGCCAGGACGCGGACGGCGGCCACACCTACCGCATTCGCGGCCAGCTGTTCTTCGCCTCGGCCGCGAGCTTCGCCGGCGCCTTCGACTTCACCCAGGCCCCGGCACGGGTCACCCTGGACCTGAGCCACGCGCACGTCTGGGACATCAGCGCCATCGGCGCGCTGGACCAGGTGGTGCTGAAGTTCCGCCGCCACGGCGCACAGGTCCAGGTGGTGGGACTGAATCCGAGCAGCGCGGCAATGGTCGGGCGGCTGGGCACGCACCAGCGCGGCGACGTGGACAGCGTTCCCCTGCACTGACGACGGACCAGGACCGTCGTGTCGCCGCGGCGACACGCCCCATCGCGCGGCCAACACGCCACTCGGCCGAGCGCCGCGCGATGCCCTGTCGCACTCGCCTCCCGCGGCGACACGGCGACACGGCGACACGGCGACACGGCGACGACATTGCCCGATTAGCATCGGCCTGCCGACCGCCTGCGCAGGAGACCCGCGATGCTGCTGGACCACTGGCAACTGCCGCCGCACGCCTGGGTGCCCAACCACCCGTTCCTGCCGGTGCTGCATTACCGGCAGTGCGTCGGCGCCCTGGATGCCGACGGCTTCGAACGCCGCTTCGGCACGCATGGCTGGCCGCCGCAATGGCGCGACGGCATCTACGCCTACCACCACTACCATTCCACCGCGCACGAGGTGCTGGGCATCGCCCGCGGAACCGCCCGCGTGCTGCTCGGCGGCCCGGGCGGCCTCGAGGTCGCACTCGCGGCCGGCGACGCACTGCTGTTGCCGGCCGGTACCGGCCATTGCCGGCTGTCGGCCAGCGCCGACTTCCTGGTCGTCGGCGCCTATCCCGATGGGCAGGACTGGGACATCTGCCGGGACGCGCCCACGGCCGAAATGCTGCAACGGATCGCCAACGTGCCGTTCCCACGCAGCGATCCGCTGCTCGGGGCGGAGGGGCCGTTGCTGGAGCATTGGCTGAAAGAGAAGGCCGCGCGATAGGGCGACGAACTCCGGCATACTGCGGCGTCGCCGAGCGCGTCCCGGGGGTCGCCGTTGTGTCGCTTTCCGCAACGGCGCGGGGCGACGGCAGCGGTCCCACGAAACTTCCATCCCTACCCGATCCGCGAACATGAAAGTCCGCCGAAGGCAGCACTGCATCATCGAAATCGGGGACCTGCTGCTCCCCGACCTGTCGGCGCTGCTCAACGGATCGGTGACGCTCACGCGCAGCGTCGCCATCACGTTGCTGTGCCAGATCAGCGGCAGGCGGATTCCCCTGACGCCCGAGGCGCTGGCCCTCATGGCCGCGCTTCCGGGAGACGCCTGGACCGACGTAGGCGATCTCGAACAGCGCGCGGGCTGCAACGCTGCGCTCCTCGGCAAGATGATCGAGGACGGCATCGTCCTTTGCGATGCGCCGGACGGCGCCAGCGCCGCCTTGCTCGACGGCCAGGCCACGCTCGACGCCATCGGCTGGCATCCGCTGGCCAGCGTCTACCATCGCATGACCGCCTGGTCGGGCATCACCGGCGATGAAGGCAGCCGGGAGCACGGCAACGACGCAGAGCGCGCCCGGCTCGACAAGCACATCGCGGCGCATGGCGCGCTACCGCCGCATTTTCCCAAGCGGCACGACGCGCTGGCGCATCTGCAATTGCCCGCGTCGCCACTGCAGGGCGACCTGGCCGACGTCCTGCAGCGCAGGCGTACCACGCGCCATTTCGACCGCACCCGGCCCCTGCCCATGGCAGCGCTGGCGCGCGTGCTGTTCGGCACCTTCGGCGCGATGGGCGTGGAGGAAATCGCGCCCGGGCACGTCGCAGTCCGCCGAACCAGCCCTTCCGGCGGAGCGCTGCACCCGATCGAGGCCTATCCCTTGATCATGGACGTGGAAGGCGTGGCGCCAGGTTTCTACCATTATGAATCCGATACGCACCGGCTTGCGAAGATAATCGACCTGAGCGCGTCCCAAGCACGCACCATGGCCTCGGATCTGACCATCGGCCAGCATTACTTCGCAGATTCCAGCGCGCTCGTCTTCCATGTCGCGCGACTGGATCGCCACCATTGGAAATACCGGCGCCATCCGAAGGCGTACAAGGCCGTGTTACTGGACTCGGGACATCTGAGCCAGACATTCTATTTACTGGCGGCAGAAAGCGGGCTCGGCGCATTCTATACCGCCGCCATCAACGACACCGATGCCGGGCGCCTGCTGGCGCTGGATCCGCTTGCCACGATGGTGATCGGCGCCAACGGCGTCGGCAACCTGGATGCCACGAAAAGTACGCTACACTTGAATCCCAGGCCGTTGCACGCAACGAATCATTCGCCTGGGCAATAACCCACCCATGAGCGCATACCAATGACCACTCTCGATAATGCACGGTCCTTAATGCAACGCCTCGCCAGCGACGACGCCTTTCGCGCCGCAGTGGAACAAGATCCCGTCGCGGCGTTCGCCGAATATGGATTTACCCTTGACCCGAGCATTTTGCCGGGCGCGGTGAATCTCCCGAGCAAGGAAGAGATCGAAGCGAATCTGGAACTGCTGGCGAAGCAATTTGAGGGGAGCTTGGGCTGGGTGGTATTTTGTCGTTGAGCCGCTGCGGCAACCCCAGCGACTCGATCGAGGGCGGCCGTTCGGCCGCCCATTCTGCATAGACCCGACCGCGCCAGTCGACCGTCTTCAGCGCTGCCAGCGCATCGCCCACATCGCGGCCCAGCGCCGCTTCCGCCGCCAGCCGCTCGATCCTGGTCAGGGTCAGCGCCCATGGCTGGTCGAAAGGCTTCAACAGGTCCAGCGCTGCCTGTGGCTTGCCGGCCTGCAGGGCGATCCGGGCTTGGACGATGGTCGACAGATTCTTGAGCAAGGGATAGGGGGCGATGTCGATGATCGGCTGGGCCACGCTCAAGGCATGCCGGGCGATCTGCACATCGCCGTTGATGGCCGCCACGTAGCCCGCATAGAGCGCCGCGTTCGCCACCGCCGCCTGGGCCCGACCGGCACTGTTCTTCAAGCCGCTTTCCGCCTGCGCCACCAGTGTCTGCGCTTCCTGCAGCACCGCCTTCCTGTCCGCGGTGCGGCGCATGATCGCCAGCGCGGAAGTGCGTGCGCCCCAGTCGAACGGCAGGTCCGGGGCGCCGACCGCGGCCCTGAGCGCGGCAGCCTGGCGTGCGGCCGCGTCCCACTCGCCCTGATCGGCCAGGACATTGAGGTACGCCGCGGCCCGTTCGTTGGCCGCGAACGGCGGCTCTCCGGACACCGGATGCAGCATGGCGACGGCGTCCTTGAACTTGAACTCGGCGGCCTCGACCAATGCGAACTGGACCGAGTTCTTGCGGAACCCCAAGGCCTCGGCCTGCCGATAGTCGCGCTCGGCCTCGGCCACCCGGCCCAGCGCCGAACCGGCGATGGCGCGGAAGTTGATCGCGACCGGACGGGTCACCGCCTGCGGCGCCGCAGCGCGATCGGCGTACTCGAACATTTCCCTGAACCGATTGCCGTCGCGCATGCTCGTCGCCGCATTGAACGCGGCGACGTGATAGTCCGGGTACAGCTGCGACAACGCGACCCATTTTTCCGGATAGTCCTTCTGCCATCCGAAGAACGCCACCTGCGCCAAGGCGTACAGACGTTCGCGATCGGTCAGCCTGCCGACGTCGGCGATCGCTTTGCTCATCTGTTGCTGCGCGGCGCGCACGTCGGTCTTGCTGTAGGCGACGCGCGCCAGGCCGATCTTGGCCATGGCGAAATCCGGGTCGATGTCCAGCGCCTGCCGGAACTGCAGTTCCGCCGCCTGCAGATCCTGTTCGGCGTAGGCCTTCTGCCCCAGCGAGAACGCGCGCAACGCATCCAGGTTGTCGGTGGTGACGCGCTCCAGCGGCGCCGAACTCTTCTCGATCGAGGCCACGCTCTCGCCGAAGGCCTTGCGCAGCGCGTCGCTGGCCTCGCCCAGCGCCGCGACCGCCGAGCCGGAGCCGCGCGCGGTCGCCGATTCGGTGACCACCGTGGCTTCGGTGTTCGGATCGACCACTTCGATACTGATGCGGATCTTGCCATCGGCATCGGACACCGTCGGCAGCAGCAGCGCGCGCGCCCCCGTGCGCTGCGCGACTTCGGCACCGAGCTTGCGGTCCACCGGGACGTTGGCGTCACGGCCCATCATCTTCAACGCCTCGCGCACCCGCGCATCGGCCAGCACGTTGACGTAGCGCGACTGCTCCAGAGCGACCCGCAACGCCGCATCGATGGTGTCGTCGTACACGGTGTCGCCGGTCAGATTGTGCAGGTCCCCCACCACCACCCAGTCGCGCTCGGCGAAGGCGATGGCCGGCTGCGGGCGGGTGACGAACCAGATGCCGACTGCGCAGGCGGCGATCAGCGCGACCTCGGCGGCCAGCGCCGCCGGCCGGCGCCATAGCGGGATGTCGCGCCAGGCCTTGGGCGTGGGCCTGGGCGCGCGCAGCGGGGTGTGGCCGATCTCGCCGACTTCGTAGATCTCCAGCGGGGTCGGCACGCCCTTGAAGCGCCAGCGGCCGTGCGATTTCCACAGCAGGCGTTCGCCGCGCTCGCCCAGTTCGCGCGCGGCGCGGTGGGTCAGCGACTCGGCCACCGCCGAAAGCAGGATCTGCCCGGGCCGGGCCAGGGTCATCAGCCGTGCCGCGGTGGGCTTGGCCAGGCCTTCCACTTCCAGCGGCTTGGCGCCCACCCGCACCGCCGCGTCGCTGTTGCGCCAGGTCAGCACTTCGCCCACGTGCAGGCCGGCGCGCACTTTCAGGTCGAGCTTGCGCTGCGCGCCCAGGTCGCGCAGGCCACGGCCGTAGTCCAGGGCGAAGCCGAGGCCGTCGATCGGCCGTTCGAACAGCAGCAACAGGCCGTCGGAGCGGTCGATCAGGCGCCCGCGCCAGCGCTGCTGCAGCTCCAGCACCAGCGCGTCGTGCAGCTTGAACAGCTCGGCGGCGTTGGCGTCGCCGAGCTTTTCCACCAGCGCCACCGAGTCGCACAGGTCGGTCAACAGCAGCGTGCGGAGCTGCGGGACCTCGGGCTGGGCGGGCGGGGCGTCGGTCATGGCGGCGGCTTGGCGGGGACGCGCTGGCTCAGCAGGAAACGGAGGCGAGGTCGTGCCAGTACAGGCGGTTGCCGCCCAGGCGCTTGGCCTCGTACAGCGCCGCATCGGCGTTGGCGTACCAGTCGTTCCAGTCCGACTGCGGATCGACCCGGCTGATGCCGATGCTGACCGGACAGATGTGCGGCGCCGGATGCGGCACGCCCAGCAGGTTCTGCACGGTGGCGAGCACGAACTCGCCGATGCGGCGCAGGTCCTCGACGGTGCCGGCGGCGACCAGCAGGCAGAACTCGTCGCCGCCCAGACGGCAGGCGGTGTCGTCCGGCCCGGCCACCGAGCGCAGGATGTTGGCGACGTTCTGCAGCACGCGGTCGCCGGCCAGGTGGCCGTGGGCGTCGTTGATGTGCTTGAAGCGGTCGCAGTCGATCAGCAGCAGGCCCGGTCCGGGCGAGCGGCCGTCGCGGCTGCATTCCTGCAGGCGCAGGATCAGCCCGCGGCGGTTGTGCAGGCCGGTGAGTTCGTCGGTGCGCACCAGCTCTTCGGTCTGGCTGAGCTGGTGGGTGGTGGTGTAGAGGTTGTCCAGCGCCGCTTCCAGGTCGCGGTTGCGACGGCGCAGCTGGTGGATCAGGGCCTGCTCGCTCATCACCACGCGCATGATGGTGCGACGGAGGAAGTAGGCGACCACGCCGGGGTCGCGCTCGACCAGGCGCTGGAAGTCGTCGTGGTCCAGTTCCACCAGGGCGCCGTCGCTGGCGGCGATGGCGTCGGCGCTGCGCATGTGGTTGCCGATCAGCAGGCCCAGTTCGCCGAAGAATTCGCCATGACCGAGATGCTTCACCAGCAGATCCTCGCCGAAATCCAGGTCGATCACGCCGCTGGTGATCACGAACATGGCGCTGCCGCCGTCGCCGCGACGGAACAACACGTCGCCGGCGCGCACCGCGCGGGCGCTGCCGAACTCGGAAAACAAGCGCAGTTCCGCGGCGGTCAGCACCGCCAGCTCATTCGGCTTCGGAGCGACCGCAGCAGCGTTGGAAATTGTGCCGCGTGCGGTGGATGCGGCGCTGTCGCAGCTCATCCGGCCCCCTAGTGTGACGTCGCTGGCCCTGTGCACGGAGCATATCACCTACACGCGGCGCTCACGATACGTTTCACAGCCAATCTCGCCTCGCAGGGAGACGCTGAATCAAGCTGTCGCATGCGGTAGACACCGCCCGCCATCGGCGCCAGCGCGCGCGCAAAAAAAGCCCGGGCGAGCCCGGGCTTCCCACCTCCTGCCAGGGAGGGGCGATCGGTGCCTGGCTGCAGGTCAGGCCGCTTTCTCGCCATGGAACTGTTCTTCCTATCAAGGCTGGCCCCTTTGGAGGGTGAACCCTTGGCGCGTGCTGAGCCACTTATGGGACCAGCAAGACAGCGCGACCTGCCTATGACGGCTTGCCACGCTTGTTATGCTTGTAAAAGACATGGAGATTGCGATGACTTCTTCGGATAAGGATCGCACCCACACTGATCGGGACGCGTTCCCAACTGCCAGAAATCCGAATGGGCCAGGACTACCCATGCCTGAAGATGAAATTCTTTTCCAAGCAGATGCATGGAAAGAAAATGGGCGCGTCATTGGCGCCACTTTCAAAGTGGCAGGTCGACACCGCCACCTTCAATGGAAAGGTCAAGACCGGTCATGCTAGGTCACTGTCGAGCAAGGAAACGCGTTTGGGACAGCCTCTACAACGGCACATCAACGAATGGCAGCGTGGGCTTCAGGACCACACAAGACCATTTTGAGTTCAGTGCATCGTTCACGCCTGGTGGCGAACTCAACGGTTAGAGCAAGGTCACTGTCGGTGCCGTTTCTTACGAGTTTTCAAACAGTTAGATTGGCACGACATTCAGCTTCGATAGTGGCGCCAGTGCCTCTATTGGTAGAGGTTTCGATGGGTCGTGGAACGAGAATTGGTCTTCACTCACAATAGGCGGATTTCAAACTTCATTGGGTCTTGGCTCAACTGGAGTTAGCCGGTCTATTAACACCAACTTCACACTTAAAAGTAATTGATATGCCATGGTGAAGCGCCTCCAGCGTTGGTTGATTAGGGGCGTTCATTCATTGCCACTGTGCTTAGAAATGCTAAATCCATCCCGCATTCTCCGCGTGTTATCAGCGACCGTTGTTATGTTGACACTTATTGGTTGCACGTCGATCCAGGGTGGCTTAGATCGCTTCGATGATTGGCTGGGCGAGCGAGGCACGCATGATGGACGGTATGTGGCCACCTGCTACGAGCCTGGCAACACGTTTGACGATACGACCGCTCCGCCGTGTGAACGCAGTATTAGACGGCATTGCCCGAATGGGTTCGACATATTGAGCGTAGGGGCCATGGAAAATCCTAACCCTCGCAGCTTCACCGAGAAGTACAAGGTGACGGCTGTCGCTCAGTGCAAGTGAAGTGCATCTGAATCACGCGCATTATCGCCGCTTGAATGACCGCCGAGCCATCATGGTCGGGAGGCTGTGCCTCGCCATTCGCAGGTTCTCGATGTGTCGAGATGCCCGCTGGCAGCGTCTGCCAGCGGCTGGCGTGATGCACCAGCAGGCGTAGCAAAAAGGGGGCTGAAGCCCCCAACGTCAAAAAAAAAGCCCGGGCGAACCCGGGCTTCCCACCTCCTGCCAGGGAGGGGCGATCGGTGCCTGGCTGCAGGTCAGGCCGCTTTCTCGCCATGGAACTGTTCTTCCTCGGTCGACCCGGTCAGCGCGGTGGTCGAGGACTGGCCCTGCTGGATCGCCTGGGTCACCGCGTCGAAGTAGCCGGTGCCGACCTCGCGCTGGTGCTTGACCGCGGTGAAGCCGCGGTCGGCGGCGGCGAACTCGGCCTCCTGCAGTTCGACGAAGGCGCTCATCTGCCGGCGCGCATAGCCGTGCGCCAGGTTGAACATCGAGTAGTTCAGCGCATGGAAGCCGGCCAGGGTGATGAACTGGAACTTGTAGCCGTAGCTGGCGATCTCGCGCTGGAACCTGGCGATGGTGGCGTCGTCCAGGTTCTTCTTCCAGTTGAAGCTGGGCGAGCAGTTGTAGGCCAGCAGCTTGCCGGGGAACTTGGCGTGGATGGCCTCGGCGAACTTGCGCGCGAACTCCAGGTCCGGCTTGCCGGTCTCGCACCAGATTAGGTCGGCGTAAGGTGCGTAGGCCAGGCCGCGGCTGATCGCCTGGTCCAGGCCCTTGCGGGTGCGGAAGAAGCCTTCGACGGTGCGCTCGCCGGTGGTGAACGGGCGGTCGTTGGCGTCGATGTCGCTGGTCACCAGGTCGGCGGCCTCGGCGTCGGTGCGCGCCACCAGCAGGGTCGGCACGCCCATCACGTCGGCGGCCAGGCGCGCGGCGTTCAACTTCTCGATCGCCTCGCGGGTCGGCACCAGCACCTTGCCGCCCATGTGCCCGCACTTCTTCACCGCGGCGAGCTGGTCCTCGAAGTGCACGCCGGCCGCGCCGGCCTCGATCATCGCCTTCATCAGCTCGAAGGCGTTGAGCACGCCGCCGAAGCCGGCCTCGGCGTCGGCCACGATCGGCTGCAGGAAGTCGATCTCGTCCTTGCCTTCGGCATGGTGCAGCTGGTCGGCGCGCAGCAGGGTGTTGTTGATGCGCTTGACCACCGCCGGCACCGAGTCGGCCGGGTACAGCGACTGGTCCGGATACATCTGCCCGGCCAGGTTGGCGTCGGCGGCCACCTGCCAGCCGGACAGGTAGATGGCGTTGAGCCCGGCCTTGACCTGCTGCATCGCCTGGTTGCCGGTCAGCGCGCCCAGCGCGTTGACGAAGTCCTTCTCGTGCAGGTACTTCCACAGCTTCTCGGCGCCGAGCCGGGCCAGCGAATGCTCCACGTGCACCGTGCCGCGCAGGCGCACCACGTCGGCGGCGGTGTAGTTGCGGGTGATCCCGGCCCAGCGCGGATCGGTGTCCCAGTCGCGCTGAATCTGTTCGGCGGTCTGCAGCGTGGTGGTGCTCATCTGGCGTTCTCCTCGAAAATGGATGCAGCGATGAAACGGTGGGGCAGTGGTCGGATAAGGCTTGGCCGGCACGGCAGGGATCCGATGCAGGGACACCGCTTTCACGATTCCCCATTCCCGAGTCCCCACTCCCGGCCTCCCATCAATCGATCAACTGATAGGCCGGCAAGGTCAGGAAATCGGCCAACTCTTCGTCGCGGGTCAGGCGGTCGAGCAAGGCGATGGCCTCGTCCACGCGCGCCCCGCCCGGCAGCAGCGCACGCTCGCCCAACCGCGCCGGCAACTGCCGCAGGCAGGCCTCGAACAGGGCGAAGTCGATGGCGGTGCCGTCGTCCAGGTGCAGGCCGCCCACGTGCAGCCACTGCCACAGCTGGCTGCGGCTGATCTCGGCGGTGGCGGCGTCCTCCATCAGGTGGTGGATCGGCACGCAGCCGTTGCCGTCCAGCCACGCCGCCAGGTAGCGCACGCACACTTCGATGTTGCCCTCGAAGCCGGCGCGGGTGATGGTGCCGGCGGACGGGGCGATCAGCGTGTCACGGTCGGCCTGCACGTCCTCGCGGCGCACCGCGTGCTGGTTCGGCGTGCGCATGTGCTCGTCGAACACCGCGCGGGCGATCGGGATCAGCGCCGGGTGCGCCACCCAGGTGCCGTCGTGGCCGGCGGTGACTTCGCGCAGCTTGTCCGCGCGCACCCGCGCCATCGCCTGCTCGTTGGCCGCCTCGTCGTGGCCGATCGGGATCTGCGCGGCCATGCCGCCCATCGCGTGCGCGCCGCGGCGGTGGCAGGTGCGGATCAGCAGTTCCGAATACGCCTTCAGGAACGGCTGGGTCATGGTCACCTGGCCGCGCTCGGGCAGCACCCGGTCCGGATGCCGGCGGAAGGTCTTCAGGTAGGAAAAGATGTAGTCCCAGCGGCCGCAGTTCAGGCCAACGATGCGCCCGCGCAGCGCGTGCAGGATCTCGTCCATCTCGAACACCGCCGGCAGCGTCTCGATCAGCACGGTGACCTTGATCTGGCCCTGCGGCAGGCCGAGCATGTCCTCGATGTGGGCCAGCGCGGTCTCCCACAGCGCGGCCTCTTCCATCGACTGCAGCTTGGGCAGGTACAGGTACGGGCCGCGGTCCTTGGCCTGCAGCGCGCGGCCGTTGTGGAAGGCGAACAGCGCCGCGTCGAACAGGCCGCCGGCCAGCGGCTGGCCGTCGACCAGCACGTGCTTCTCGTCCAGGTGCCAGCCGCGCGGGCGCACGATCAGCACCGCCTGCTCTTCATAGGGACGCAGCGCATAGCGCTTGCCCGGGCTGCCGTCGCGCGCGGCCGGCGCGGTGAAGGTCAGGGTGCCGGCCACCGCCTCGGCCAGGGCGCGCTGGCCGGCGACCAGGTTGCGCCAGGTCGGCGCGGTCGAGTCCTCGAAGTCGGCCATATACACCTTGGCGCCGGAGTTCAGCGCGTTGATGACCATCTTCGGGTCGGTCGGGCCGGTGATCTCGACGCGGCGGTCCTGCAGCGCCGCCGGCAGCGGCGCCACCTGCCAGTCGCCGTCGCGGATTGCGCGGGTGTCGGCGCGGAAATCCGGCAGGCCGCCGGCGTCGAAGAACGCCTGGCGCTCGCGCCGCGCCGCCAGCCGCGCCTGACGCTCCGGCTCGATCGCCCGGTGCAGCGACACCAGCAGGGCCAGCAGCGGCGGCGGCAGCAGGGCGTCCTGGCCGGCCAGCGAGGTGGTCAGGGCGATGCCCGGCGTTGAACGCGTGGGGTCTGAGGCGACAGCGAAAGCAGGGGCGGACATGTGGGGATTCCTCGATGTTTCCGGGGCTCCACCGTGCTGCCAGCGCATGTATTTGACAAAGCAGTTTTGTCAATGCTTTATATAAGTCAGCCTTATATTCATCACGCCATGGCCACCGGTAGCGCCGCAACCCCGCGATTTCCTTACAAATCCGACCGGCTCAAGCCGCTGCGCGCGTTCTGCCAGACGGTGCGCCTGGGCGCGGTGTCGCGGGCCGCGGAAGCCTTGTTCGTCAGCCAGCCGGCGGTGACCCTGCAGTTGCAGGCGCTGGAACGGGAGCTGGGCGTGGTGCTGTTCGAACGCAGCGGCCGCCGCCTGGTGCCCAGCCGCGAGGGCCAGTTGCTGTACGAGATGGCGCAGCCGCTGGTGGAGAGCCTGGACCGGCTGGAAGCGGACTTCCGCGAGAAGGCGCGCGGGCTGGACGCTGGCGAACTGAACGTCGCCGCCAACAGCTCCACCATCCTGTACCTGCTGCCGAAGATCGTGGAGGCCTTCCGCGCCCGCCACCCGCAGGTGCGGCTGACCCTGCACAACGCGATCAGCGCCGACGGCACCGACCTGCTGCGCGAGGACGCGGTGGACCTGGCGGTCGGCTCGATGCTCGACGTGCCGGCCGACCTCAGCTACGCCCCGGTGTACCGCTTCGACCAGTTGCTGATCACCCCGCGCGACCACCCGCTGGCGCGCAAGCCGACGCTGACCCTGGAAGACCTGTCGCCGTACCCGTTGATCCTGCCGCCGCGGCGCCAGGTCACCTATCGCCTGGTCGACCTGGTGTTCCAGCAGGCGCGCGTGCCCTACACCGTGGCGCTGGAGGTCGGCGGCTGGGAGGTGATCAAGCAGTACGTGGCGATGGGCATGGGCGTGTCCATCGTCAGTTCGATCTGCCTCACCGACGCCGACCGCGCGCGCCTGGCCACCCGCGCCCTGGGCGATTACTTTCCCGCGCGCAGCTACGGCGTGGTGGTGCGCAAGGGCAAGTACCTGTCGCCGCAGGCACGCGCCTTCATCGAACTGATCCGGCCGGACCTGTTCACCCCGCGCGGCTACGACGAGAGCGGGCCGTCGGAGCGCTGAGCGCAGCGCCACGCGCCTCCCGGCCGCGCGCGCGGCTCAGCCCGGGCGATCCCAGTGCGGCGGCTGCCCGATCGCCTGGCGCAGCACCTGCGCCAGCCGCGCCACCCGCGCCGGCAACGGCGTCTGGCTCGGCACCAGCCACAACCACTGCTGCGGCCCCGACGGCAACGCCGCCTCGTGGAACAGCGCGCGCAGGCGATGCCGGCGCAGGTCCTCGCCGACCAGCCAGGTCGGCAGGCAGGCCACGCCCAGCCCATCCAGCGCGGCCAGGCGCAGGGTCTCCAGATCGTCGCAGCGCAGCCGCCGCGGCGGCAGCGCCACGTCCGCGCCGAGCACATGCCGCCAGCTGATGACCGTGTCGTCGTGGCGCTTGTCCAGCAACGCGTGCGTGGCCAGCGCCGGCAAGCGCTCGACCGGCCCGGCGTCATGCAGGTAGGCGGGACTGGCGCAGACCACCCGCCGCAACGGCGCCAGCCGCAGCGCGCCGGCCGGCGCCGGATCCGGGCCGAGCCGGATCACCGCATCCAGGCGCCGGCGCAGCGGGATGTCGAACCGCTCCACCAGATCCAGATCGACGTGCAGTTGCGGGTGCCGCCGCGACAGGTCCGCCAGCAACGGCATCAGCTGCGTCCGGCCGAACGACGGCAGGCAGCTCAACCGCAGCGTCCCCGCGACCTCTCCTTGCAGCTGCGCCAATTCCGCGCGGGTCTCGGCCAGGCCGCCGAGCAGTTGCGCGGCACGCCCCTGCAGGACGCGCCCGGCGTCGGTGAGGATCAGGCTGCGGGTGGACCGGATCAGCACCTGCGCGCCCAACGCCTGTTCCAGCGCATCCAGCCCGCGGCTGAGCGAGGACACGGCCACGCCGCGATGGCGGGCCGCGGCGGACAGGCTGCCGGCCTCGACCACGTCCAGAAACAGCTGCAGTTGGCCGAACAAGCGCTGGAAATCGTCCATCGTTGCAGTTTACGCAAAGCCGGATTGCACCGTTGCGCGCGCATCGTGGGCGCCCCGCCGCCGCTGCGCGGCCGCTTCCCGAGGAGTTCCCCCATGCAGTCCGTTACCCGAGACGACATTGCGTTCGCCGCCGATGGCACCACCTTGCGCGGCTGGCTGTATCGCCCGGCCGTGGCCAGCCCGGCGCCGATCGTGGTGATGGCGCACGGCTGGTCGCTGGTCAAGGAGGCATACCTGGACCGCTATGCCGAGGTGTTCGCCGCCGCCGGCCTGGCCGTGCTGGTGTACGACCACCGCGGCTTCGGCGACAGCGACGGCACGCCGCGGCAGGAGATCGACCCCTGGCGCCAGATCGAGGACTGCCGCCACGCGATCACCTTCGCCGGCAGCCTGGACGGCATCGACCCCACGCGCATCGGCGTGTGGGGCACCAGCTACAGCGGCGCGCATGCCATGCAGGTGGCCGCCACCGATCGGCGCGTCAAGGCCGTGGTCGCGCAGGTGCCGGGCCTGGCCGGCTACCGCAACGGGCTGCGCCGCGGCAGCTACGAACGTGCCGAGGCGCTGCAGGCCGCATTCGCCGCCGACCGCATGGCGGTACTGCGCGGCGGCGAACCCGCGCGCAAGGCCGTGGTCGGCACCGCCGACGCGCTCTTTCCCAGCGAAGATGCACGCGCGTTCTTCGAGGGCGCCGGCGCGATTGCACCGAACTGGCGCAACTGGACCACGCTGCGCTCGGCCGAGTGGAGCCGCGGCTACGAGCCGGCGAGCTTCGCCGCGGCGATCAGCCCGACGCCACTGCTGATGATCGTGGCCGACCGCGACTACATCTCCGGCACCGACTTCCAGTTGCAGGCCTATGCGCAGGCACTGGAACCGAAGCGGCTGCTGATGCTGCGCGGCGGCCACTTCGTGCCGTACGTCGAACAGTTCGAGGCCTCCAGCGGCGCCGCACGCGACTGGTTCGTCGCACACCTGGCGCCGACGCCACGCGTCGGGACCTGATCCGCCTGCGCGGCGGCGGTGCTGGCGCTGGCGCGACGCGACGGCGCCCGTGCGGCGACGCCGCCTGCTACCGTGGCGGCTGATCCCGCCGCAGGCCAGCGCCGCATGTCCCTGCCCTCCCGCTATGCCGAATGCGATGCGCCAGCGGCCCTGCGCGACCGGGTGCGCTGCAGTTGGCGCTTCCGCCAGGGCGAGGCGGATACCGCGCCCACGCAGATGCTGCCCGACGGCTGCGTCGACCTGATCTGGGACGGCCGCGCGCTGTTCGTGGCCGGGCCGGATCGCCGCGCCACCGACGCCATGGTGGCGCCGGGCAGCGTGCTCACCGCGGTGCGGCTGGCGGCGGGGGCCGGGCCCAGCCTGCTCGGCGTGCCACTGCATGCCATCGCCGACCAACGCGTGCCACTGGACGCGCTGTGGGGCAGACACGGCCGCGACTGGCAGGCGCGGCTGGAGGACGGCGCCGAGCCGCTGGCAGTGCTGCACGCGCTGTGCGCCAGCCGCCCGCTGCACAGCGACCGCGGCATGGCCTGGCTGTTCGCGCAGCTCGCCGATGCGACGCCGCCGCGGCTGGCCGCGCTGACCCGCACGCTGGGCGTCAGCGAACGCACGCTGCGCCGCCGCAGCCACGACGCGTTCGGCTACGGCGCCAAGACCCTGGAACGCATCCTGCGCCTGCAGCGCTTCCTGGGCCTGGTGCGGCAGCATCCCAGCCTGACCGCGGCGGCCCTGGAGGCCGGCTACGGCGACGCCCCGCACCTGGTGCGCGACAGCCGGCAACTGACCGGCCTGAGCCCGCGCGAACTGGTGCAGCGGCACGCGCGCTGACGGGTTCTGTGCACCGTCGCGGCTGAAGCCGCTCTACGGGATCGCATTGCGGCGAAAGCCGCCGGTACCGTGCGGCCGCACGCCCGCCACACCGACGCCCCGATGCGACGATGCGTCGTGTGCAGAGCACCGTGTGGCGCCGTTTGCTACCGTGCCGCCAGGCGCGAAGACCGGGGTGGCACATGGCCAGAGATGCAGGCTTGGAACACATGCTGCGCGACGTGCTCGGCGCGCACCCGGAGCTGACCGAGAAAGCGATATTCGGTGGATGGGCCTGGCTGCTGCACGGCCATCTGCTGTGCGGCGCGCGCGACGATGGTGTGCTGGTGCGGCTCGGCAAGGGCAACGACGCATGGGCGTTGGCGATGCCCGGGATCGTGCCGATGCTGTCGCGCGGCCGGGCAATGGCTGGCTGGGTTCGGGTCGCACCGGAGACCTTCGCCGACGACGCGCTGGCCGCGCGCCTGCTGCGCGAGGCCAGCGCCTTCGTGCGCACGCTGCCGGCGAAGCAAGGCCGTCCAGATCTTCGCGCAGGTCGACCGCGATCTCCGCCGACGTAGCGCTGACCAGGGTCGACTTCGACCAGCACCGATCGGGTGCCAATCGGGCACCGACGGACCATGCGTCTGAGATCCGTCGCGTCGATCACCGGATGTCCGTGCCGCGATTCTCGAAGAACCCACGCGAACCTCCCCGCACGCGGCTGGCATGTCGTGCCGCCGACGCCGATCCACTGCCGCTCGGGATGCGTCGAACGCGGCAGCAAACCCGCTGGCCGTTTTCGCCAAGCCGGCGCCGCCCGGATGAGGGAGACTGCCGGCTCTTCCACAGGAGTCGCCCATGTCCCGCGCCGAGCAGCATCACCGCATCGACTATCTCGAATTCGCCGTCGCCTCGATCGCCGCGGCCAAGGCCTTCTACGGCCAGGCCTTCGACTGGACCTTCCAGGACTACGGCCCGGACTACTGCGAGTTCCGCGATGGCCGCCTGAGCGGCGGCTTCTTCCACGGCACGCCGCAGCCCGGCGGCGCGCTGGTGGTGCTGTACTCCAACGACCTGGCCAGCACCCAGGCGCGCATCGAAGCCGCCGGCGGCCGCATCGTGCGCCCGGTGTTCGCCTTTCCGGGCGGCCGCCGCTTCCACTTCGCCGACCGCGACGGCTACGAACTGGCGGTGTGGTGCGAGGACTGACGCACCGCGGCCGTGCCAGCGGCGTCGCCCGCGGCACGCACCGGGACGCGATCGCTAGCCGGGATCGCGCGCGTAATGCCCGAGGAACATGTCGGCCGCCGACGCGGCTACCTGGGCCTGCTGCGCCGCGCTGAGCGGCGGCTGGCCCATGCTCACCTGCGGCCAGAACGCCATGCCCTTGATCAGCGCCTGCAGCTGCTGCGCGGCGAACTCCGGCTGCATGGGCTTGAGCCGGCCATCGGCCAGCGCCGCGCGCAGCCATACCAGCGTGCCCTCCTCCTTGCTGCCCAGGCGCGCGACCAGGTCGCGCGCGCGCGCGGGGGCGCGCATGCCTTCGACCATCGCCATCCGCGACAGGTCGACGAAGGCCGGATCGTCGAACAGCCGCAACTTCTGCTCCAGCAACTGCAGCAGTTGCGGGCGCAGCGGCTGCTGCGGGGCGTAAGGCACGCCGACCGTGTCCAGGCTGCGCTGCCATAGCTGCAGCAGGATCGCGTCGAACAGCGCGTCCTTGCTGGGGAAATGGTTGTAGACGGTGCGCTTGGACACGCCGGCGCTGGCCGCGATGCGGTCCATGCTGGTGGCCTCGAAGCCATGGCCACGGAACTCGGCGGTCGCCGCCTCCAGGATCGCCTGGCGCTTGCGCTCGGTCAGCCGTGCCGGAGCGGGCGTGGAAAGAGAAACCATGGGCAGATGTTACACCGACCAGTTTACTTTCACGCAAAGAAAACTACACTGTGCAGTGTAATTAGCACGCCAGATCGCCCTCCAAGGATTGCCGCCATGTCCGCGTCCGCTTCCCCACTGTTCCGTGTCCCGTTCTCGCATCTGGCGTCGCCGCAGTACCGGCGGGGCCGCTTCCGCAACGCCACCCCGGGCACCAGCGGTGCGCCCGGCATGGCCGGGACGCTGCGGATCATGTGGGATCTGCTGACCCGCAAGTCGGCCGAGTCGGTGCCGTCGCAGCCGCTGCCGGTGCTGCCGCTGACCGCCGCCCAGCTGCTGGCGGCGCCCGACCGCAGCCTGTACCGGCTCGGCCATTCCACGGTGCTGCTCAAGCTGCGCGAGCGCTTGTGGCTGACCGACCCGGTGTTTTCCGAACGCGTCTCACCGTTCCCGTTCGCCGGCCCGCGGCGCTTCCACGCCCCGCCGATCGCGCTGGACGCCTTGCCGCCGATCGCCGGGGTGATCCTCTCGCACGACCACTACGACCACCTGGATCGCGCCAGCATCCGCCGCCTGGCCGAGCGTGTCGGAACGTTCGTCACCCCGCTGGGCGTGGGCGACCTGCTGCGGCGCTGGGGCGTGGATCCGGCCAAGATCCGGCAACTCGATTGGTGGCAGTCGACCACCGTGGATGGAGTCACGCTGACTGCCACCCCGGCGCAACACTTCTCCGGCCGCGGCATGTTCGACCGCGGGCGCCGGCTGTGGTGCTCGTGGGCGATCGAGACGCGGGAACTGAAGCTGTTCTTCAGCGGCGACGGCGGCTACTCCGCAGGCTTCAAGGCGATCGGCGAGCGGCTGGGGCCCTTCGACGTGAGCCTGATCGAGAACGGCGCCTACGACGTGGACTGGCCGCACGTGCACATGCAGCCGGAGCAGACCCTGCAGGCGCACCTGGACATCGGCGGACGCACGCTGCTGCCGATCCACAACGGCACCTTCGACCTGGCCATGCATGCCTGGCACGAACCCTTCGAACGCCTGGCGGCGCTGGCCGATGCCGCCGGCGTGGCGCTGGCCACGCCGCGCATGGGCGAGCGCGTGGACCTGACGCAGCCGGCAAGCGGCGAGCGCTGGTGGCGCGCACTGACGCAGGCGGTGGCGCCGTGAGCCGCTGGACCCTGGCCGACCTGCCGTCGCAGCGCGACAAGATCGCCATCGTCACCGGCGCCAGCCCTGGCGGACTGGGCTACGAGACCGCGCTGGCGCTGGCCGGCGCGGGCGCCAGCGTGGTGCTGGCGACGCGTAACCCGGGCAAGGCCGAGACCGCGCGGCAGGCGATCCTAGCCGCGCATCCGGCGGCCGACGTGCGCGTGGAAGCCCTGGACCTGGCGCAGCTGGCCTCGGTGGCCGCCTTTGCCGCGCGCATCGCGGCGCGCTACCCGCGGCTGGACCTGCTGATCAACAACGCCGGCGTGATGGCGCCGCCGCAGCGGCAGACCACCGCCGACGGCCTGGAACTGCAGTTCGGCAGCAACTACCTCGGCCACTTCGCGCTGACCGCACAGCTGTTGCCGCTGCTGCGCGCCGCGCCGGCCGCGCGCGTGGTGAACCTGTCGAGCCTGGCGCACCGTTACGCCCGCATCGACTTCGACGACCTGCAGTGCGAACGCCCGTATCGGCCGTGGAAGGCCTATGGGCAGTCCAAGCTGGCGATGCTGATGTTTTCGCTGGAACTGCAGCGGCGCAGCGACGCGCAGGGCTGGGGCGTACGTGCGATCGCCGCGCATCCCGGCATCGCCCAGACTGCGCTGGTCGCCAATGGGCCGGCGGTCGGCGGGCGCCGCACCGCGATCGGCGCGGCGACCCAGTGGCTGGGCGCATGGATCAGCCATTCCGCCGCCGCCGGTGCGCTGCCCACGCTCTACGCAGCCACCTCGCCAAGCACCCAACCAGGCGGGTACTACGGGCCCGACGGCATGTTCGAGCTGAAAGGCGACCCGGCTCCGGCCAGGATCGCCCGGCAGGCGCGCGACCCGCAGGTGGCCGCGCGGTTGTGGGAGGTGGCAAGCACGCTGGCTGGCGTGGCGTTCTGACTGCACAGCGGCACCAGCAGGTTGCCTCCGTAGGAGCGGCTTCAGCCGCGACAGGCGTTACAAGGAATGCCCGTCGCGGCTGAAGCCGCTCCTACGGAGCATGTTCCCTCGTCGTTAGCCGCGCCCTACAGCCGCGCCCACTCGAATCCCTCACCGCGGCGGTAAAGCACCGCCAGCGCCTTGCCATAGACGCTGTCAGCATCGACGAAGCCGAAATAGCGGCCATCGAAACTGTCGCCGCGATGATCGCCCGTGACCAGCAGCTTGCCGGGCGGTAAGCGCGCCCATCGCAGTGTCAGCCCCCCGCCCTGTTATGCCCCCAAGTCAGCAGCAACGACTCGTTCCAATTCCGCAATGGCGGGCTTCACACTGGGATGCCGCTGCACCCAAACATCCCCCAGATGCTGTCTAACGTTCTTCCCACCCAACATGTCTCTTAATTTTTCAGAGCTCCTACATTGCAGGATGTCGTGCGCAGCATTCATAACATCTTCCGAGAAATCCGCATTTTTCTCACCAAGCTCCTCGCCCCATTCCTTTTGAATGGCAGAGATAAGCTTGCCCGCGGCCCGCTGAAATTCTGTTTTCTTAGCCACTTTGTCGGAAAACCCCGCGAGCCCAAACCACTCCCACCAGCGAATCGACCTCGTTTCTTTACAGTCACCAAAAAAGCAAAACGACAGCAATGATGTGACGACTAGTTCTCACCACGAGACCTATATGCATACAATCGCGCCATCACGAAATATCCGAAATCAGCCAACTCCTTTTCGTCAAAAGACAGGCTATCGAACTCACCGACGGAAATATCCTTGTTCGTCACATGCTCTTTTTTCTTCCAAATCTCACCTAATGTTCCGTCACTTACAACATCATCCAAATCCACGCGAAGGGAGTCATCATTATCAAAAATTGAAATCAATAACGCACGACGTTTTTTAACATTATTTGAATTATCCATTACATTCTCCAAGGTGGCAAAGGTGCGTCAATCCCTTCGTCGCGCCCGCTTAAGCAGTTTCCATAGCGAAGCATTGCTTGGCGTTCACATATTGCATAGGAGGACCTTCCTCCGCGTCGTCCGAGAGCTTTGCACGTCACCAGATCTCGCTGCAGATTTTCTTCACAAACGTTTTCTCTATCCTCGGGTTCATCCGGACACATTGCATTGCCGATGGCATGCCCGGTGACACCACCAACGATGGAGCCAAGTGCTCCTCCAGCAGGACTAACGGCCATTGCTCCACCTGCTGCACATGCCGCGGCGCCAGGACCTGCTGGTGCACATACAAATCCACCGCCAATCGCCCCAGCTACACCGCTGCCGTAGTAACCAACAACCCCTCCGCAGATAGCACCAGTAGTCGTATAGCTAGCCACGCACGCTTGGTCCTTCTCAAGCCCCATATGATCAGAAAACATCAATGGGCTGGATTCAACATATGCCCAAGTGCTGGCGCCGCCACTCAGGCCGATCGGATCACTCTGCGCATATCGTCCAGTGCTCGTGTCATAGTCCCGGAAGTAGTTCTGGTTGAGCCCCGTAGCGCTGTCATACCGCTGCCCCGGAAAACGCATCCCGAACACGAACGCCGCGCCGTCGCGATCCGCATCTTGGTCCGGCGGCGTGTTGCCGAACGCTTCGCCCTTGATGTCCCAGGTCCAGACTGCGACGTCGCGCGCCGGGTCGATCACCGCCCGTGGCGCACCCAGATGGTCCGGCTGCACGTAGTTCAGCGCGGCCCCCACCAGCACGCCCACCGGCAGGCCATCTAGCCAGATCGCCTGCTGCAGCGCCTTGCCGTTGGTGTCGTAGTCGCCGATCCAGTGGCCGGCTTCATCGTAGACGGTGTAGGTATTGGTGGTGCCGAGGAAGCGCCGCACCTGCTCGGCCCACTCGTTGTAGCGATACTCCATCGCCAACGTGCCGTTGCGCGTGGCTTGGCTCAGGCGCCCCGTCGCGTCGTAGGCGAACGTGCGGGCCGTGCCATCGATGGCCGTGGTATTGCCGATAGCGTCGTAGCTGCGCGTGGTGCCGGCCACGCTCGCAAGGCGGTGGCTGTCGGTCGGATAGCTGTAGGTCTGCGTGGTGCCGTTGACCTGGGCGCTGAGCCGGTTGCCGGTGGCGTCGTAGCTGTAGCCGTCGATCAGCGTGCCGGTCGGACCATCCTTGAAGGCGGTCAGCCGGCCCAGGTTGTCGTAGCCCAACTTCACCACGGGTGCGGTGTTGCCGGGCGTGGTCAGCGCAGTGAGGTTGCCTGCCGGGTCGAAGCCGAACCCGATGTTCAGGCCATCCTTGCGACCGTCCTGGATCGCCAGCGGGCGGTAGTTCTTGTCCAGCACGCGCTGCAATGGCCTGCCATTGCCATAGGCCCAGCCAGCGCTGGGGCCGAACGGGTAGTAAGTCGCGCCGCTCAACAGTTTTTGACGCGCGCCGCCGGCGGGCGTGACGCCCACTTCCGTCGCCTGCCCCAGCGCGTTGCGCACGTAATCCACCACCGCGCCGTCCGGATAGGTCACCCGGCTGAGGCGGTCGCCCTTGGTGTAGGCGTAGCGCAGCGCGAACGCCTTTCCGTTGGTGGTCTGCACCTTGCGCACCACGCGCCCAAACCAGTCATAGCAATACTGGGTCGTGCCGCTGCCGTCCTGCAGCCTGCTCAAACGGCCCAGCGCGAACGTTTCCCCGGCCGCGCACACGTTCTGGCTGGCATCGTAGGTGTAGGTGGCGATCAGCGCCTTGTCGGCATAAGTGGCCTTGGCCAATCGCCCCAGCGCATCGTAGAGGTAACTGGTCTTGGTTCCACGCGCGTCGGTCTGCGTGACCATGTTGCCGGCGCTGTTGTAGGTGTAGCTGGTCACGCCCGTGTCTGGGCTGGTGAGCTTCAGCAGGTCGCCCAGGCCGTTGTATTGGTAGACCGTAGCCAGGCCCTTGGGATCGGTGACCTTCGCGATGCGGTCCAGCGCGTCGTAGTCGAACTGGGTCTTGGCAGCGATGCCGCCCACATCCTGAATCGTCTGCTTGACCCGGTTGAGCGGGTCGTAGTCGGCCTGAGTCTTGCGCTTGAGCGCGTCGGTCACCAGTTGCACGTTGCCGTTGACGTCATAGCTGAAATCGGTCGGATCGGATTCGGCAGTGGCCTGCGTCGCCAACTGGCCAAGCTTGTTGTAGATCCGCGACAGCGTGCGCTTCAGCGTGCCGGACGCGTCCTTGGTGTCTTCCTTGGCTCGGTTGCCCGACGGATCCAGCGTGTAATGGATGTTGTTACCAGCGCCATCGGTCACGTCGGTCAAGCGATGCGCAGCGTCGTAATCGTAGGTGACGAACGTGCCGTCGGGGTCGGTCACCTTTTTGACATTCCCTACCTCATCGTAGGCCACGACCGTCGTCTGGTCCTGGTCGGACGGCGTGCCATCCGCGTTCGCACGCAGCGTGCTCGATGCCGCCCAGCCACGCGGCGTGTAGGTCAGGTCTCGGATCAGGCCGTTGGCATCCTGGGCGCGCGTCGGGCGCCCATTGCGGTCATAGGCCACATAGGTCGTGGCCCGACCCAGGGCATCGATGACCTGATACAGGTCCCCAGCGCGATGGCAGGCGCCGCCGACAGTGGCACAGCCGGATTCGTCGGCGGTCAGGTAGTAGCGGTAGGTGATGGTATCCGCCACGTCTGTGCGCGGGCCGTCCTTGCTCAGCACCAGGCCGATTTGTGGGCACTGCGTGCCGTCCACGGTGTCGCAGTAGCTGGTCAGCCACTGGCGCACACCGGTGGGTGCCTTCGCGGCGCTGCCACAGGTGTAACTGGCGGCCGCGGACACGCCTGGATCGATGTCGCAACGCGCCGTCTGCTGACCGCGGGCATTGTAGGCCCAAGCCGTCTTGCCGACGGTCTTGCCAGCGGCATCAAGCACCGTGCGGGTCAGCGGCACGCGCAGGCTGGCATTCCAAGTAGTGTTCGTTGTGCGCTGCTGCGCGGTGCCGGATGCATCGACCTGCTGGGTCAGCAGGCCGCCGGCGGCATAGGTGGTCTTGGTGACCGTGCCTTTGAAGTCGGTCCTCGATGCCGGATACCCGTTATCGTCGTAAGTCAGTGCCTTCCACGGCTGGTTGCACTGTTGGCCACAGTCGCTACCTGCGCCGGTCGGCTTGAGCGAGCCGTAGCCGCTGTCGGTGTAGGTCAGGTAGACCTGCGTGCCGAGTGGTGAGGTCACCGTGGCCGGGGTGCCCCAGTTGGAGGTAGAGGCCGAATAGGCGACCGTGGTTGCATCGACATTGCCGGCGAAGCTGGAAGAGATCGCCTTGCCGTTGCTGGCGTAGCTCGTAGTTTCGAAGCGCACGCCCTTTTCGTCGATGACGCCGGTCAGCGCCGTCGGCTGGCTCTTGTTGGAGGTGAGCGAGGCCTCGTTGTAGACGTATTGGCGCGTCTTTCCGTCCGGATACTGCACCGAGGTCAGATTGCCGGTGGTGTCGTAGCCATAGGTCAAAGTGCCGCCGTCCGGCAACGTGACGGTGGCCAAACGGTTGTTGCTGTCGTAAGCGAAACTCAGCGAGCGGCCGCTGGCGTCGGTGACCCGCTGCAGCAGGTTCGGCGGCGGCTTGGTGCCCGGCACAGGCGGCAGGTCGCTATATTCCAGGGTCAGCACCGTCTGGCCCATGCGATCAAACACCGAGCGCAGTTGGCCGGCGGTGTCGTAAAGCTCGGTCTGCTGCGTAGCCGCGACCGCCAGCGAGTAGCCCAACAATACCCCAGCGCTGTCGCGGCGCTCGGTCAGCGTGTCGGGCATGTCCGGGTCCGTGACCCATGCTCCGTTGCTTGGGCGGAATCGCTCCAGCCCGCCGTCCGGCCGGCGGACATCGATGCGACTGCCGTCCACGCTGTTCGGCGACAACAGCAGATCCAGAGTGCGCTCGAAGGAGTGGCGCCACTGATTGCCCATGGCGACCGAGGACACAAAGGTCTTGCTGTTGTAGAACCGGCGCAGCGTCAGCCAAGTCGGAGAATCGTAGTCAGTGTCCTGACGAAACATGTTGCCCGTGGCCGTGTTGATCGGATCGCCTTCGAAGGCGGTTCCCCGGTTCACGCCACCTTGCTTCAGCGCCGCGTTGCCACTGCTGCCATGCGGGCCAGTGTTGTCGCCGACCTGGCCAAGCCCACCGGTGCACATGGTGTTGCAGCTGCCCGTGTTCTTGACCGGCTGCCCCTCGCCGGCGATGTTGTCGTTGGCGTAGACATAGCCCCACCAATGGCCGTTCTGATACACCGTCGCTGCGGCATACCCGTCGCTGTAGGACGCCGACATGCTGGGTTGCACACAGCCGGGTTGCGAACTGCAAAACGCGTAGGCGCTGTCATAAAGATACTGGACCGCGGCATTGACGGTCGGAAAGGAGTGCGAGCCAGCCGAATACGGAGGGCCATACTGGCGCTTCGGGGTCACGGCAAAACTGGGGAATGTCGCCAGCGCGCCGGCGAGCAGCAGCAGGCAAGCACCGCCGAAACGGCGAGAGGCACGAACGCGGGGGTTCGGCATAGCTTCGTCCTTGAGCATCGATTGAGTTGTAGTGCCGGCAGCCGGTGTATCCAGCTCCTTGGCGCCGCCAATCTTACTGGTCTTTGTTGCAAATTCTGAGACAGGCGTAAGATTTTTTCGCCTGCGAGGATCCCCGCCTGACGACCATGCGCCAAGCGGTCGTCCGTCGACTGCTCGGCGCTGCTTTGCCCGTCGTGGACAAGCTTAGGGCATTGATCTCAAGTCTGCCTACCAGTGACCACTCCAGCGAGCAGAGGAGGAGGCGTCCAGTTGCCAAGGAATCTTAAGCTGGCGAGGATGGAAAGCCACGTTAGCTTTCAATGCCGCGTAGGCAGCTCGAAAGGTGGCAACCAGCGCAAAGCGAGATGGTCGGATTCACAGCAGAAGATCCTTCATCTCCACTATTGACACGCTCATCAGCCAGTCGCACTCTTGATCCAAGGAGCGTCGAAACTCCTCACGTAGCGGTACCCACCTCCGACAAATCGGTGGGTTTTTTGTGCCTGCATGCTTTGCAAGCGCAAGCCGACGCGATGCCTGCGTCGGGAGGGCGGCTAATACAACACCCTTCGGGGAAATACGCCCGCCGGCTACGTGCGGTTTCGAACCTCCCGACTTCCCGTCCGCCATTCGTGGCGGGCGATGCTCATCATGGAACGAGGAGGCAACGATGTCGCACGATCGTTTGGACGACGAAGACATGCCCGGCTATTTCCTGCCGGAGGATAGCCAGTTCCGGCTGGTGAAGCTGCGCGATCACGTGCGGTTCCTGGCCCGGCTGGCGCAGCCGCGCACGCAGGCCGAGGAGCGGGCCGCAGAGCCCAAGGTGCGCATGGGCGAGTTGGCGTTGTGCCTGGAACTGTTGGCCGATCAGGTGGATGTGGTACTGGATGTGCTGTCTTATCCAGCACAGCGGATCGACACGATGTACAGCGCCGGGCGCCCTGCCACCACCGAGGCCGCGCTGGATGCAGACGACAGCGGGTTTCGGATCACGCAAGAGCAGATCGACCGGCTCACCCTGCTGGCCGAGACCGTATCGGCCCACGCGCAGACGGTGGCGGTCGGCGACGCGACCGAACGCGCTGGGCAGACGTTGCCGAAGATGGACGACACGCTCTGCGATACAGCGAATGCGATACGTGCGCTACTTCTGAAGATCGCCTGCCAGCCACTGCGCGCACCGACGCCCAGCAGCGTGCGCGAGGCGCGTGCGGTCTATACGCTGGAGCCGGTCGCGCCGCCTGCGGGAAGCGAACGGCTGCATTAGCAAACGCCCCCCTCCCCCAACAAAAAACGGGATGGCCGCAAGGCCATCCCGTTCTCGACACACCCGATCGGCGCAGCGCCGATCAGTTGGTCAGGCCGCGGTTTTCCAGCAGCGGCTCGACGCTGGGGTCCTTGCCGCGGAAGTCGCGGTACAGGGTGGCCAGGTCTTCGGTATTGCCGCGCGAGAGGATCTTGGCGCGGAAGATGTCGCCGTTGGCGCGGGTCAGGCCGCCGTGCTCCTTGAACCACTGGAAGGCGTCGTCGTCGAGCACTTCCGCCCAGAAGTAGGCGTAGTAGCCGGCCGAGTAGCCGCCGCCCCAGATGTGGTCGAAATAGGTGGTGCGGTAGCGCGGCGGCACGTCGGCCAGGTCCACCTTGTACTTCTTCAGCGAGTCGGTCTCGAACTTGTCCACGTCCTGCAACGGCGCGTCGGCCGGCAGGGTGTGCCAGGACAGGTCCAGCAGCGCCGCCGACAGGTACTCGGTGGTGGCATAGCCCTGGTTGAAGGTACGCGACTTCTTGATCTTCTCCACCAGGTCGGCCGGCATCGCTTCGCCGGTCTGGTAGTGCTTGGCGTAGTGCGCGAACACCTTCGGATCCGACGCCCAGTGCTCGTTGAACTGCGAGGGGAACTCGACGAAGTCGCGCGAGGTGGCGGTGCCGGCCAGAGTCGGGTACTTCACGTTGGAGAACATGCCGTGCAGCGCATGGCCGAACTCGTGGAACATGGTGGTGACGTCGTCGAAGCTCAGCAACGCCGGCTGGCCCGGGGCGGGCTTGGTGAAGTTGCAGACGTTGTAGACCACCGGCTTGGTGCCGGTCAGGCCGTTCTGGCCCACGAACTCGTCCATCCAGGCGCCGCCGGACTTGCTGTCGCGCTTGAAGTAGTCGGTGTAGAACAGCGCCAGCGACTTGCCGTCCTTGTCGAACACTTCATAGACCTTCATCCCGTCGTGGTAGGTGGGGATGTCGGTGCGTTCCTTGAAGGTGATGCCGTACAGCTGATTGGCGGCGTAGAAGACGCCGTTCTGCAGCACATTGTCCAGCTCGAAGTACGGCTTGATCTGCGCTTCGTCGAGGTCGTACTTGGCCTTGCGCACCTGCTCGGCGTAGAAGTCCCAATCGGCGGCGGTGAGCTTGAAGCCGCCCTTCTGCGCGTCGATCACCTTCTGCATCTCCGCGGCCTCGCTGCGCGCCTTGGCGGTGGCGGCGGGCACGGTGTCGGTGAGCAGCTTCAGCGCCGCGGCCGGGGTCTTGGCCATCTGGTCGCTCAGGCTGTAGGCGGCGTAGCTGTCGAAGCCGAGCAGCTTGGCCTTCTGCGCGCGCAGCTGGGCCAGGCGCTGCACGGTCTGGCGGGTGTCGTTGGCATCGCCCTTCTCGGCGCGCGACTGCGAGGCAGCCATCACCTGCAGGCGCAGGTCGCGGTCCTTCAGCGAGGCCAGCACCGGCTGCTGGGTGGTGTTCTGCAGGGCCAGCAGGTATTTGCCGTCGAGCTTGCGCGCGGTGGCGTCCTGCGCGGCCGAGGCGATGTCGCCGTCGGACATGCCGTCGAGCTTGGCCTTGTCGTCCACCACCACGGCACCGGCGGCGGTGGCCGCGACCAGCTTGGTGTGGAACTGCGTGGCCAGGGTGGTCTCTTCGACGTTGAGCTTGCGCAGGGTGGCCTTGTCGGCGTCGGACAGCTGCGCGCCGGCGCGCACGAACTCCTGGTATTCGTATTCGACCAGGCGCTTCTGCTCCGGGTCCAGGTTCAGCGTGTCGCGCTGGTCGTACAGGCTCTTGATGCGCGCGAACAGTTTCGGATCCAGGCTGATCTCGTCCTGGTGCGCGGCCAGCTTGGGCGCGATCTCTTCCTGGATCTTCTGGCGGGCCTCGTTGGTGTCGGCCTGGACCAGGCCGAAGAAGATGCGCGACACGCGGGTCAGGGTCTCGCCGCTGCGCTCCATCGCTTCCAGGGTGTTGGCGAAGGTGGCCGGTTCCGGGTTGTCGGCGATCTTGCGGATCTCGGCCAGGTGCTGCTTCATGCCCTCCTCGAACGCCGGCAGGAAGTCGCTGTCCTTGATCTTGTCGAACGGCGGCGCCTGGAACGGCAGCGGGCTGGGGGTCAGCAGCGGGTTGGCGGCGGCGGCGGGCTGCGCGGCGGCCGGGGCAGCGGGAGCGGCGGGCACGGGGGTGGACTCCTTACCGGAACAGGCGGCCAGCGCCAGGCTGATGGCGGCGGCCAGAACGACGTTACGCGACATGAGGTGGAACTCCTGAGAGGACCTTGGGGCCAGGACAGCCGTCCACGTTACCGGGTTTGCATGGCAGCGGCATGTGCCATTGGCTCGGGCCGGCGGCCCAGCCAGCCGGCGTACAGATCGTCGCGCGCCGGGCCTGCGCGGGCCGCCGCCGCCCCGTCCGCGGACACGGCGGCGCGGCGGCCCTGCGAAGGCGATCGTGCGTCCCGGGGCGGTGCCGGCGGCCCCGGGGAACGCCCCCTCACTGCCCGCCGGGCAGCGGCAACGCCTCGTCCTTGAAGATGGCCACGTGCGGCACGCCGTCGGCGCCGATCCAGCCGCGGTACATGCCTTCGGTGTTGAACGGGAAGGCGACGCTGCCGTCGGCGCCCAGCGCGATCGCGCCGCCGTCGCCGCCGGCCTTGGGGATCTGCCGGTCGATCACCGCGTCGGCGGCCTGGGCCAGGCTCTGCCCGGCGTACTTCACCCGCGCGCAGATGTCGTAGGCGGCCACCGCGCGGATGTAGAACTCGCCCCAGCCGGTGCCGGACACCGCGCAGCGGCTGTCGGCGAAGGTGCCGGCACCGATGATCGGCGAGTCGCCGACGCGGCCGTAGCGCTTGTTGGTCATGCCGCCGGTGGAGGTGCCGGCGGCCAGGTTGCCCTGCTGGTCCAGCGCCAGCGCGCCGACCGTGCCGAAGTGCTTGGCGGTTTCCAGGTCGGCGTGCGCCTGCTTGTTGGCCTCTTCCTTCAATGCCTGCTGCAGTTGCTGCCAACGCTTCTCGGTGCGGAAGTACGACGGATCGACCAGGGCGATCCCGTGCTGCTTTGCGAAGACCTCGGCGCCGTCGCCGACCAGCATCACGTGCTCGGACTGGTCCATCACCGCACGCGCCAGCTGGATCGGGTTCTTCACCCGGTGCACGCCGGCCACCGCGCCGGCCTTGCCGGTGCGGCCGTCCATGATCGCCGCATCCAGTTCGTTGCGGCCGTCGTGGGTGAACACCGCGCCCTTGCCGGCGTTGAACTGCGGCGAGTCCTCCAGCACGGTGATCGCCGCGGCGACCGCGTCCGTCGCCGGCTTGCCCTGCGCCAGCAGCGCCTGCCCGGTGCGCAGCGCGGTCTCCATCGCCGCGCGCGCCTCGGCCAGGTCGGCGGCGCTGCTGCTGGCGCGCTCGACGCCGGCGCCGCCATGGATCACCAGCGTGGTGGCCGGGATCTCGCGCAGGCGCCCGTCCTGCACCGCATAGTAGCGGTGGAACACCGGCGCCTCGACGCGACCGTCGGGCAGGTGCAGGGTCGAGCCGGGGCCGACGCCGACGGTCTCGATGCGGGCGGCCTGCAGCGGCTGCCCGGCCGGGGTGGGCGGCGTCAGCGGCCCGGCGACCACGGTGGCCATGGCCTGCGGATCGGTGGCGTAGACCCGCGCGCTGCCGTCGCCTTCCACCGCCAGCGCCGCACTCTCGTCCACGCCCAGGCCGATCAGCGGCGCGCCCTTGGGCGCCAGCGTGGCCGCCTTGGCGCGGAACGCGAACAGGCGGCCGAGGCGGTCGCGCTCGCGGAAGTGGGTGTCGGTGATGACCCGCTTGAGCAGGTCCAGGTGCAGGAAGTCGGTCTCGATAGTGACCGCCGGCCCCAGCGGGTCGGCCAGCGCCGCCGGGCTGGTGAGGCTGCCGCCGTCCATCGCCCCGTACAGGTACTCGCCCAGCATCGCCAGGCCGGCGCTGGTGCCGCCCAGCGGCTTGCCGGCGCGCACGTGCGCGTCCAGCGCCTCGGCCACCGGGGTGTCCTTCCAGTAGCGCACGTAGCGCGACTGGTCGCCGCCGGCGATGAAGATGCCGTCGGCGCGGGCCAGCGCGCGCAGCAGCGCCGGATCGCTGGAGGCGCCGCGGCCGCTGAACACGAAGGTCTCCACCGAGGCCACGCCGCCGACCTGGCGGTAGAACTCCTCGCCCACCTCGCCCGCCTGCGAGGCGCGCAGCACCACCACGTGGCCGTGCCCGGCCTTGGCCATGAACCAGCGCAGCGCGTCGTAGTTGCGGTCGCCGCCGCCCATCAGCAGCAGGCCGGGCGACACCGGACCGGGCGTGGGCGCGGCCGGATCGCCGACCAGGTACTGGCGGTAATCGCGCGCCACGGCGGGCGTGGCCAGGCACAGGCCCAGCAGCAGCGACATCCAGGGCCGGAACATGCCGACGGAACGGGTCATGCGGATCTCCTCGGGAAACGGGCGGGCAGGCGAGCGCGCGGCTCGTTGCAGACTGGGGACGAACGGCGGCACGGTTTCCCCCCGCCGCGCCACCCTCCCACGTTCGCGGACGCGGCACGTGCCCGCACGCGCCGGCGATCGGCTAATGTGGAATCCATGTCCGCTTCCCTCGACGATTGGTTCGTCCAAGAAATCCTCGTCCACGAGCAGGCGCTCGGCGGCTACCTGCGGCGCTGCTGGCCGCATCGCGAGGAATGGCACGACCTGCGCCAGGAAGTCTACGTGCGCGTCTACGAGGCCGCCGGCAAGGCGCGGCCGAGCCAGCCCAAGGCGTTCCTGTTCGCCACCGCGCGGCACCTGATGACCGACCGGCTGCGCCGCAACCGGGTGGTGTCGATCGAGGCGGTGGGGGATCTGGAGTCGATGCACGTCCTGGTAGATGAGCTGTCGCCGGAACGCTGGTGCGGCGGACGGCAGGTGCTGGGCCGGCTGGCGGCGGCCTTCGACCGGTTGCCGGACCGCTGCCGCAGCGTGGTCTGGCTGCGGCGGGTCGAGGAACTGCCGCAGAAGGAGGTGGCCGTGCGCCTGGGAATCAGCGAGAAGAGCGTGGAAAAGCAAGTGGCCCGGGGCATGCGCCTGCTGGCCGATCATCTTCATGACGACGAGGGCGCGGCGGCGCCGGCGACGCCGTTGCAGGCGCGGGCACGCGATGGACAGCAGGTGGATTGAGGCGCGTGCGGCGGCCTGGCTGGCGCGGCGCGACCGCGGCGACTGGACCGACGCACGGCAGGCGCGCCTGGATGCCTGGCTGGCCGCATCCACCGCGCACCGGGTGGCGTTCCTGCGCCTGCAGGCCGCCTGGCAGGAGAGCGGGCGCCTGCAGGCGCTGGGCGCGGGCCAGCGCGATGGGCAGGTGCCCGAACGCGGCCGCTGGCAGGGCCTGGGCGGCCGCAGCGCGGTGGCGCCGGCCGCGACTGCCGCACCGGACCTTGGCCCGCGGCCACGCGCGCGGCCGCGGCGGCGCTGGCCGGCCGCGCTGGCGGCGGCGTTGCTCTGCGCCGCGGTCCTGGCCCTGGGCGGGCGGCATGCCGCCGAACCGGCGCCGACCGCCTACGCCAGCGTCACCGGCCAACTGCGCCCGGTGGCCCTGGCCGACGGCTCGCAGGCCACGCTGAGCAGCGACAGCCGCATCGCGGTGGCGCTGTCGCGCGCGCAGCGGCACATCGACCTGCAGCGCGGCGAGGCGTTCTTCGCGGTGAGCAAGGACCCGGGTCGGCCGTTCGTGGTCGCCAGCGGCGCGCGCCAGGTGGTGGCGGTGGGCACGCGCTTCGCGGTGCGCCGCGACGCCGATGCGCTGCGCGTGGTGGTCACCGAGGGCACGGTGCGGCTGGAATCGGCCGGCGCGCCGCAGGCGCCGCCGCTGCTGCTGCACGCCGGCAGCATCGCCCAGGCCGGCCCGCACGGGGTGCTGGTGCGCCGGGTCGCGCTGGCCGAGGCGGAGCGCATGCTGGACTGGCGCAGCGGCTACCTGAGTTTCGACGACACCCCACTGCAGGCGGCGGTGGCCGAGTTCAACCGCTACAACACGGTCAAGCTGCAGGTCGCCGATGCCGGCGCCGCGGCGCTGCGGGTCGGCGGCAACGTGCGCTGGTCCAACGTCGACGCCTTCGTGCGCCTGCTCGAGCAGGGCTTCCCGATCCGCGCCGAGCGCCGCGGCGACACGGTGCTGTTGCACAGCCGGTAAGCCGCCGCGCGCCGGGCGGGCGCGGTGGCGGGGGGATTTGCCGGTCTCGTTCGTCCTGGAGCTACGAAGGCGCGCTGCGCGCCTGTTTGGGGGAGAAAACTCGATGCGGTATCCGATGCGTGCCCTGCTGCTGAGCATGGCCTGTGCGAGCGCCTGTGCGGCGCAGGCACAACCCGTTGCCGTGGCCGCCACCGGCACGGTGGATGTCCCCGCCGGCCCGCTGCGTGCGGCGCTGGCCGCCTTGGCGCGGCAATCCGGCGCGCAGCTGATCTATCGCGCCGACCAGATGGGCGAGGCCCGCAGCGGCGGCGCACACGGCCAGTTGGACACGGCGCAGGCGCTGCAGCAGGTGCTGCGCGGCAGCGGCTTCGTCGCCCAGCGCGACGCCTCCGGCGCGTGGCTGGTGCGGCGCCAGGAACCGGCCCCGGCCCGCGCACAACCGGCCCGTGTCGCCGCGCCACCGCCGGCGGCGGCCGACGCCCCCGTAGCGCAACTGGACACCCTGCGCGTCACCGGTTCGCGCATTCCGCGCACGCAGGTGGAAGGTCCCGCACCGATCAGCGTGATCAGCGCCGAGCAGATCAAGGCCAACGGCTTCACCTCGGTGCCGGACGTGCTGCGCGCGATGACCCAGAACGGCGGCGAGACGCAGAGCCCGCAGTCGGCCAACGGTGCGGACTTCTCGCCCGGCGCGCAGCAGGTGGACCTGCGCGGGCTCGGTCCCAACCACACCCTGGTGCTGGTCAACGGCCGCCGCATCGCCGACTTCCCGATGCCGTTCAAGGGCCGCAGTAACTTCACCGACATTTCCAACATCCCGCTGGGCATGATCGACCGCATCGAGATCCTGACCGGCAGCGCCTCGGCGATCTACGGCTCGGACGCGATCTCCGGCGTGGTCAACTTCATCCTCAAGAAGCAGGCCGACGGCACCACGCTGGACTACCGCTTCGGCGACACCACCCGCGGCGGCGGCGAAAGCTTCAACCTCAGCCTCAGCAGCGGCTGGTCGCGCGGCAACTTCGATGCGGTGTTCGGCGCCGAGCTGGTGTCACAGACGCCGCTGTGGGCCTACCAGCGCAGCCGCCAGGACAGCACCCTGGACGGTCCCACCGCGCGCGCGCAGGTGCCGCGGCGCACCTTCCTGCGCACGGACTACGACGACAACTATCTGGATCCGGGCGCGGACACCTGCGCGGCGGTGTCCGCGCTCAACGGCGGCAGCACCGGTTACGCCACGCGCCCGGGCTACGGCGCGTTCTGCGGCAGCAGCGCCTCGATCGGCTACGGCACCATCACCAACAAGCGCCGCGGCCTCAACGGCTACGCCTCGCTGCGCTACGCCTTCGACAACGGCAGCGAGTGGTTCGCCGACGTGCAACTGGGCTACCACGAGCTGTCGCTGTTCCGCGACGTGACCCAGTGGGGCTACATGGCCCCGGACGGCAACGAGCAGGGCTACTTCTACAACCAGGCCACCGGCCAGGTGGAAGCCTGGGGCCGCCAGTTCAGCCCGGAGGAAATGGGCGGCCTCAACGCCGGCACCATCCGCACCCGGCAGAAGACCTTCAGCGTCACCACCGGCTTCAAGGGCCGCCTGGGTGCGGACTGGGACTACGAGGCCAGCCTCAGCCACTCGCAGTACCAGGCCACGATCAGCTGGCCGCAGATCGTCGCCGCCCGCGCCAACGCGCTGTTCCTCGGCCCACAGCTGGGCGTGGACAACGACTCGGGGCTGCCGATCTTCGACGCCGACCCGCAGCGCCTGTACACGCCGCTTAGCCGCGCCGAATACGACAGCATCGCCCAGCGCACCGTGTACCAACCGCGCTCGCGCACCGACACCCTCGCCTTCACCGCCACCAACACCGCGCTGTTCGCGCTGCCCGGCGGCGATGCCGGCCTGTCCGCAACCGCCGAGTTCGGCAACCAGGGCTACGCCCTGCGCCCGGATCCGCTGGCCACGCAGTACTACTACTACAGTTGGAAGGATTCCGACGGGCACGGCAGCCGCAACCGCTGGGCGCTGGCCAGCGAGCTGCGCCTGCCGGTACTGTCGACGGTGTCGCTGAGCCTGGCCGGGCGCTACGACCAGTACCGTTTCGCCGGGCGCTCGCTGGGCAAGTTCACCTACAGCGGCGGGCTGGAGTGGCGGCCGGTGGAGTCGCTGCTGGTACGCGGCTCCTACGGCACCGCGTTCCGCGCGCCCGACCTGCACTACGTGTACGCCGGCCCGGGCAACGACGAGACCACCGGCGTGGACTACTACCGCTGCGCCAGCGAGGAACCGGGCGTGGCGATCCAGGACTGCAGCTACAACGAGGAAGCGGTGATCCGCGGCCGCAGCGGCAACCGCGCGCTGAACCCGGAGAACAGCACCTCGTGGACCGCCGGCCTGGTGTGGTCGCCAATCGCCGACCTGGACCTGTCGCTGGACTACTTCAACATCGACATGCGCGATCAGGTGCAGGACCTGCGCGTGGACCAGGTGCTGCGCGACGAGGCCGACTGCCGCCTCGGCGTGCTGCAGGCGACTTCCACCACCTGCCGGCAGGCGCTGGCGCGGGTCACCCGCAGCGCCGACGGCCGCCTGTACGGGGTCTACGTCAACCCGATCAACATCGCCCGCGAACGCACCAACGGCATCGACCTGAGTGCGCAGTACCGTCTCGACACCGGCATCGGCACCTTCCGCCTGAGCGGCAACTACACCTGGGTGCGCCGCCACGACATCCAGGTGTACGCCGGCGAAGCGATGGTGGACGAGTTCGCGGTCAACAGCGGCTACGACATCCCGCGCACCAAGGCCAGCGCCAGCGTGTCGTGGGAGCGCAACGCCTGGACCGCGACGCTGCACGGCGAGCGCCTTGGCCGGCTGCCGAGCTCGGACTCCTACGACCAGGTCTACGACCCGGCGAGCGGCGACAGCCCATGGATCGGCGCCACCTACCGCTACAACGCGTCGCTGCAGTACCGCTTTACCGACCACGCGCAGCTGTCGCTGACGGTGACCAACCTGTTCGACACGATGCCGCCGCACGACCGCACCTACACGTCGTACCCGTACTACGACGTGTCCTGGTTCGACACCGTGGGCCGCAGCGTGTACCTGCAGTACACGCAGAAGTTCGGCGGCAGCGCGCTGTAGCGCCCGGGGGCGAAACCTGCATGTGGGAGCGGCGTCAGCCGCGACGAGCGAAAGCGAATGGTCGGCTGATACCGCCCGTCGTCGGGACTGAAGTCCCTCCCACAGTGCGGTCTTCCAGCGATGCTGGCGCCGCACTTGTGGGAGCGGCTTCAGCCGCGACGAGTGAAGCTCAAAGCCACCAGGCCCTTCCTGCGTCGGACTGAAGTCCCTCACACAGTGCAGTCTTCCGGCAATACTGTGCGCCACACTTGTGGGAGCGGCTTCAGCCGCAACGAGTGAAGCTCAAAGCCACTCGGCACCTTCCTGTGTCGGACTGAAGTCCCTCACACAGTGCAGTCTCCCGGCAATACTGTGCGCCGCACTTGTGGGAGCGGCTTCAGCCGCGACGAGTGAAGCTCAAAGCCACCAGGCCCTTCCTGCGTCGGACTGAAGTCCCTCACACAGTGCAGTCTTCCGGCAATACTGACGCCACACTTGTGGGAGCGGCTTCAACCGCGACGAGTGAAGCCCAAAACCACCTGGCACCTTCCCGCATCGGGACTGAAGTCCCTCCCACAACGCTTCCGACCCATGCACCGTAGGAGCGGCTTCAGCCGCGCCTACGAGATCGGTTGGTGCGGCTGGATAAAACGGCGGATGCGCGCCGCCGTCAGCCGCCGCTGCCCGTCACAACGTATCGCGATGCTTGCCGCGCCACGGACGATACCAATCGCGGATCGCGGCGATGTCGGCCTGCATGTCCTCGCTGGTCCACACCACTTCGCCGAGGCCGACGGTGCGGCTGGGGTAGTCGAAGTACACCGGGAAAATCGGCACCTGCGCGCCGTGGGCGATCTTCCAGAACCCGGTCTTCCACTTCTCCACGCGCTTGCGCGTGCCCTCAGGCGTGATCACGTACCACATGCGCTCGGCACCGCGGATCAGTGCCACCGCCTGTTCCACCACCCCGCGCGGCGACTTGCGGTCCAGCGGGATGCCGCCGAGCTTGCGCAGCAGCGGCCCCAGCGGCCACCAGAACAGCTGGGTCTTGCCCAGCACGCGCACCTCGAAGCCCACCGCGAACTTGACCGCGAAGCCCAGGAACCCGTCCCAGTTGGACGAATGCGGCGCCACGATCATCACCAGTTTCGGCACGTTGGGGAACTCG
This sequence comes from Xanthomonas sacchari, assembly GCF_024266585.1. Classification (NCBI taxonomy): domain Bacteria; kingdom Pseudomonadati; phylum Pseudomonadota; class Gammaproteobacteria; order Lysobacterales; family Lysobacteraceae; genus Xanthomonas; species Xanthomonas sacchari. The sequence goes on along the minus strand of NZ_CP100647.1, from coordinate 490,529 downwards.
CCCACCACCCGCCAGCCGGTCAACCGCAAGGCGGTGCGGCCGAGCCAGCGCATGAAGCGGCTGGGCTTGACCATCGGCATGTTCGGGGGCGCTGCGGGCAGGCGGTAATCGCGTTCGGTCAAAAGTCACTCCCAGCGGCCGGGCGAGCGGCCGCGTTTGATCTGGCTGCGCTCGCGCTTGGCGTCCAGGCGTCGCAGCTTGGCACCGTGCGAGGGTTTGGTGGCGATGCGCCGCTTCGGCACCGACAGCCCGGCGACGATGAACTCGGCCAGGCGCTGGCGCGCATCGTCGCGGTTGCGGTCCTGGGTACGGAAGCGCTGCGCATCGATCACCAGCACGCCGTCGGCGGTGATGCGGCGGTCGCGGCGTGCCAGCAGGCGCGCGCGCAGCGGCTCCGGCAGCGACGGCGAGCCGGCCAGGTCGAAGCGCAACTCGACCGCGGTGGCGACCTTGTTGACGTTCTGCCCGCCGGCGCCGCTGGCGCGCACGAAGCGCTCGACGATTTCGTCCTCCGGAATCGTCAGGCTGCTCGAGATGTGGATGGCCCCGTTACCCATGGCGCGGATTGTAGGGCATCCGCCCGACCGCCCGGTTTCCGCGCCGGCGCTGGCTGAACGGGCCAGGGCGCGCGCCCCGGCCCGCGGGCTGCGCCGCTTCCGTGGCGATTGCCGTATTCTGGCCGCCGGTCATCGCCCTGCAGGATGCTCCATGTCCCCGACTCCGCGCTTCTTCCGTTGGCCGCAGCGCCTGCTGCTGGCCTTGCTGCTGGCCCTGGCCGCCGTCCCGGCGCTGGCCGAACCGCCTAGCGACGCCGACGTCAACCGCCTGCTGTCGGCCTCGCGCGCGCAGAACATGCTCGACACCATGCTGCCGCAGATCGAGGCCATGCAGCGCCAGCAGTTCGCCCAGCTCACCGCGCAGCACCCGCTCGACGCCGCCCAGCAGCAGAAGCTGCAGCAGATCCAGGAGCGCACCCAGGCCACCGTGCGCAAGGCGCTGTCCTGGCAGGAGATGCGCCCGCTCTACGTCAACCTCTACAAGCAGACCTTCTCCAAGCAGGATGTGCTGGCGATGGCCGAGTTCTACGAGAGCCCGGCCGGGCAGAGCCTGCTCGACAAGACCCCGCAGCTGATGCAGAGCCTGATGGGCGCGATCCAGCAGAAGATGACCCCGCTGTTCACCGACCTGCAGAAGGACCTGGAGCAGACGGTCAACGCACCGCCGGCCAAGTAACGCGCGCAGCGCCGCCCTTGCACCGTCGTAGGAGCGGCTTCAGCCGCTCCTACAGTGGCTGGTCGGGCGGTACAGAAAAACATCTGCGCGGATCACGCCACGCCCGCATTGCGCGATCAGATGCGGTGCTGATCAGTTATCGATCAGGACATACTCCGCCGTTTCGCGATCGCCCCAGGCAGAACAGTCCCCTGTTCCATGCACGGTGACCGCCTTGCCTTGTGCGACTGCGCTCAGCAGCAGGGCGTACTGGGCCCTTCCCGAGTTGGTCGTCAACGACAACGACCACGGTGTGCTCGAGCATGCTGGCGCGTTCGTGTGCGGGCCATCCAGGGTGAAGAACACGACGTCGTGCGAGTGCGCGATGACCTGTATCACCTTTCCCGCTCCGTCTCCTGCCGACGCGGAACATGGCAGCACGCAAAAAATCGAGACAGCAAGGACCGCGCAAAACTTGTTCCACATACATCCCCCTAGAAACAACCGAATGCAGCAAGGCACACTAGACGGAGGCCAAGCCCATTGCCATCCGGCCACGGAAGCGCCGGCACTGCGCATGCAAGCGATCAGCCTCGAACGGATCATCCCCGTGGCAGCGTAACGTGCTGCGACAGAATCCTCGCGGTAGGTGCAGTCTATCCCGCAGCACCCCTATCCCGCCTGCGCCTGCCAAGGCCCGGCATCCCAGCCAAACAACCCGAACGCCCGCACGAACTCCGCATCCAGCGGCGCCGTGACCGCGATCCGCTGCCCGTCCGGATGCGGAAACGCCAGGCGTTCGGCGTGCAGCAGCATGCGGTGCACGCCCTGCATGCGGAAGATGCGGTTGTGGCGGCCATCGCCATGGCTGGTGTCGCCGATCAGGTGGTGCGAGAGGTGCTTGAGATGGCGGCGGATCTGCCGGAAGCGCCCGGTCACCGGGCTACAGCGCAGCAGCGCGTAGCGCGAGGTGGCGAACTCGCCCGAGGGCACCGGCAGTTCGCCGCAGGCCAAGCGCTCGAAGCGGGTCTGCGCCGGTTTCTTCAGCGGCTTGCCGGGGCCGCCGTCGAGGTCGTGGTCGACGACGAAGCGTTCCTGCGCCGGCCAGCCGCGGCAGATCGCCAGATAATCCTTGTCCACGTCGCCCCCCATCAGCGCCTTGCCCAGCACGCTGGCGGTATCACGGTCGAAGGCCAGCAGCAGGCAGCCGCTGGTGGCGCGGTCGAGCCGGTGCACCAGGAAGATCGGCCGGCCCAGCTGCGCACGCAGGCGATCGGCGAGGAAATCGTCCTCGCCGCGGGCCAGCTTGCTGTCGTGGACCATCAGCCTGGCGGGCTTGTCGACCACGGCGAGTAGTGCGTCCTGGTACAGGATCTGCAAAGGGGGATCGGTATTCACCCGCGGATTATCCGTGCCGCATCGGCGCGCCACAATGCGCGCTGCGTGCATGCGTCCACGCGCGTAATGCGTCGATGCGAGCACAGCTGCCTCGCGGCAAATGCGCGGCCGTGCCTTCGCGCCCGCGTGGCATGTCGCTGCGCCGCGGTGGTCCGCCGACGCCCGGGAGACAGCGCCCTCCGAGGCCGACGCCTACGCGTCCTTGACCGCCAGCAGTTCGCCGTTGCCGACCGGCAGCGTGGTGCAGGTGAATGCCGCATCGGCCTGCAGCAGCGCGGCGAACGGCGCCATCTCCGCCGCGTGCGACAGCGCGTTGTCCACCACCAGCAACCCGCCCGGCCGCAACACGCGGCGCAGCTGCGGCCACCAGTCGCAGTACAGCGTGCGCTCGGCGTCCAGGAACAGCAGATCGAATGCGGCCGACGCGGCGTCGGCCAGCCAGGCGCCGGCATCGGCGTGGACCAGCTCGACGCAGCCTTCCACGCGGGCGCGGGCGAAGTTGCGCTGCGCCAGCGCGATCTTGTGCGCGGCGTATTCCAGCGTGACCACGCTGCCGCCCAGCGCCGCCGCGGCCTCGGCCAGCCACAGCGTGGAATAGCCGTTGGAGGTGCCGATCTCCAGCACCCGCCGCGCGCCGGTGGCGCGCACCAGCACCGCCAGCAGTTCGCCGGTGTCCGGGGTGATGTTGAGCAGGCGCTGCGCGCGCTCGGCCTGGCCGGCGTCGTGGCGCGGCCCCTCCGCGCCGAGTTCGGTCCGCACCGCCAGCAGTTGGGTGCGGTCGAGGGTGTCTGCGGTCAACGCCGCCACCATGCCGAGAGCAACGCCACAGCGCCGGCGCCGCCGCTGATCCAGGCCCACAGCGACACCCCGCCCAGCTGCGGGCCACCGGCATCGAGCGCGTACAACAGCGTGGCCACGGTGAGCAGGCCGACGCCGGCGATCGCCGCCACCACCCGCCGCTGCATGCGCCGCACCAGCAGGTTGAGTTCGAACAGGTCGCGCGAGCGCATCGACAGCTCGTGCCGGCCCTCGACCTGCTGGCGCAGCCAGCCGTGGATCAGCCGCGGCATGTCCGGCGCGTGGGTCATGATCTCCGGCAGGCGCTTGCGCAGTTCGTGCAGCGCCCGCTGCGGGCTGTAGCGCTCGATCAGGATGCGTTCGAGCACCGGCCGCGCCACCGCCCAGATGTCCAGTTCCGGGTCGAGCTGGCGGCCCACGCCTTCGATGTTCAGCAGAGTCTTCTGCAACAGGATCAGCTGCGGCTGCAGGGTCAGCTGGTAGCGCTGGGCCACGCGGAACAGCTTGATCAGCACCTCGGCCAGCGAGATCTGCGACAGCGGCCGGGTGAAGTACGGCTCGCACACCGAGCGCGCCGCCGCCTCCAGCTCGTCGATGCGCACGTTGGCCGGCATCCAGCCGGCCTCCACGTGCAGCTCGGCCATGCGCCGGTAGTCCTTGTTGAAGATGGCCATGAAGTTCTCGGCCAGGTAGTACTGATCTTCCTGCGAGAGCTGGCCCATGATGCCGAAGTCCAGCGCGATGAAGCGCGGGTTGTCGCGGCGCGCCGGGTCGCTGTCGACCCAGATGTTGCCGGCATGCGCATCGGCGTGGAAGAAGTTGTCGCGGAACACCTGGGTGTAGAACACCCGCACGCCCTTGGCCGCCAGCGCGCGGCGGTCGATGCCGGCGGCGTCCAGCGAGACGATGTCGTCGGACGGGATGCCGCGCACCCGCTCCAGGGTCAGCGCGCGCTCGGCGGTGTGGGTCCAGATCACCTCGGGCACGTACAGGTCGTCCGAGTGCAGCCAGAAACGGCGCAGCACGCTGGCGTTGGCGCCCTCGCGCTGCAGGTCCAACTCCGCGGCCAGGGTGGTCTCGATCTCGGCCACCACCTCGCGCGGGCGGATCTTGTCGGCGCGCGGATGGGTGCGTTCGACCAGCGCGGCAGCCGATTTCAGCAAGGCGATGTCGGCGTCGATCTGCCGCTCGATGTCCGGGCGCAGCACCTTGACCACCACTTCGCGGCCGTCGTGCAACGTGGCCGCATGCACCTGCGCGATCGAGGCCGACGCCAGCGGTTCGGTGTCGAAACTGGCGAAGGCCACCGCGATCGGCCGCCCCAGCGCCTGCTCGACGATGCGCCGCGCGGCCTCGCCGTCGAACGGGCGCACCCGGTCCTGCAGCAGGGTCAGCTCCTCGGCCACGTCCGGCGGCATCAGGTCGCGGCGGGTGGACAGGATCTGCCCGAACTTGACGAAGATCGGCCCCAGGTCCTGCAGCGCCAGGCGCAGGCGCGCCCCGCGCGACTGCGCGGCGATGTCGGGGCTGGCGCGCGGCACGAACGGCTTGGCCAGGCGCAGCCAGCGTTCGGCCGGAGTGCCGTCGAGCAGGTCGTCCAGGCGGTAGCGCAGGATCACCCGGCCGATGCGGCTGGCGCGGAACATCGCCTTCATGCGCCGCGCTCCGGCTGCAGCCGCGCCACCCGCGCGGCCAGGCGTTCGATGTCGTCGCGCAGCACGTCGACATCGTCGTAGAAGGCGTCCAGTTCGGCACGTGCGACCACGTCGCGCGATTCCTCGGTGACGTACTCGGCCGCGCTCTGCGCCAGGTCCTGCGCGCTGCGCCGGGCCTGCTGCAGCGTCGAACGCGCGGTGTTGGCCACCTGCACGCCGAGCACCTCGCCGAACACCTGCACGAACGGCCGCTGCCAGTCCGGGTCGAAGCGCGTCGCCAGCTGCTGCAGGCGCCGCGCCAGTTCGGCATCGCCGGAGACCCGCACCCGCCCGCCCGGGCCGCCGGTGCGCCGCGCCTGGGCCAGGAACGGCAACTGCGCGAACAGGCCGCCGAGCGTGCTGCGCACCGCCAGCTCCGGCTCCTGCGCCGGATCCACCGGGCCGACCCGCAGCTGCGTGCCGTCGACGCGGATCTGCAGCGCCAGCGCCGGCGCCTCCAGGGTCAGCGCCACGCGCTGGCCATCGAGGTCGCGCAAGGCCTCGCCGGTTTCCGGGTCCAGCGCCAGCGCGCGATTGAGCGCCGCTTCCAGCGCGCGGCCGGCCAGGGGCTTGAGAGCATCGAAGGGGGATCCAGACATGCCCGCATTCTAGCGGCAGACACGTCGCCAGGCCGTGCGCAGGGCGAGACAGATCTCCCGCCCATGCGGCCGCCCGCCGCTACTGCGCCTGCGCGCCGCCCAGGTGCCGGCTCAGGAACGCCAGCAACTGCGTGTAGTACGCGCGCCGGTGCGGCTCGGTATAGAAACCGTGGCCTTCGTTCGGGAAGTACAGCGACTCCACGGGCACCCCTGCCTTCTTCAATGCCTGCTCCATGCGCTCGGTGTGCTCGACCGGCGCACGTTCGTCCTTGCCGCCGGCGGCCAGGAACACAGGTACCCGGATCTTCGCCGCCAGATTGACCGGCGAACGTGCGGCCAAGCTGCCGCGCTCGCCCAGCCAGTCGCCGGCCCAACTCCTGGCCCAGCGCGCACGCCTGGCCTGGTCGCGGTACATGTTCTCCAGGTCGTAGACGCCAACGTAGCCGGCCGCGCAGCGGTACAGCTCTGGTTCCTTCGCCGCGCCCATCAGTGCAGCATAGGCGCCGTAGCTGGCACCGTAGATGCAGATATGCTTGCTATCCGCGATCCCCTGGTTAATCGCCCAATGCGTGGCGTCCGTGAGATCGTCCTGCATGCTGCCACCCCATTCCTTGGCGCCAGCCTGGGTATAGGCGCGGCCGTAATTGCCCGAGCCGCGGTAGTTGACCCGCAACACCGCGTAGCCGGCGGCCGCCAGCAGTTGCGCATCGTCATCGAATTCCCAGCCATCGAAGATGCCGAACGGGCCGCCATGGGGCAGCAGCACCATCGGCAGCGGCTTGCCGGCCTCGGCGTTCAACGGCAGGGTCAGATAGCCGTGCAGCGCCATGCCGTCGCGCGCCTTGAAGCCGATCTCACGGCTGTGCGGCATCTTGTCGGGCGCGAACCATTCGCGCCGGCTGAACACGTGTGCGGCGTGCTTGCTGGTGGTGTCGTACAGGTAGTAGTCGCCGTTGTTGCGGTCGCTCCACACATACACCATGGCCAGCCGTCGATCGGCGGTGGCGGACGTGACGAACACGGCATCGCCATTGAAGGCATTTTCCAGCGAGCGATACAGCCGCGCCGTCGGTGCGTTTTCGTCAAAGAAAACGTTGCGCACACGGTCGCTCATGAACGACACGCCGACCGGGGTTTTGCCGTCCAGATCGCGCAGAATCCGGTACGGGTCGACCTTGTCATCGCGGATCAGCGTGGTGGTGCGGTCGTTGTGCGGATCCCAGGACACCACCGCGTCGGGACCGTTGGCCTGTTCCACCTGCAGATAGGCGGTGCCGTCGTCGGCCGAAAATCCTAGCGGGAAGCTGCGATGGCCACTGCGCGCTTCGTCGTTGACCAACTGCCACGGACTGGCGTCGTCGTTGCGGTAAAACAGCTTGCTATTGTTGGCGACATCGGCGCCTTGGGCAAAGCGCACGTGCCCCGCGTGATCGGTGACGAAATCCGCACGCGGCACCGGCACACTTGCCACCGCGGTGCGACGACGGTTGTAGATGTCCAGCTTTTCGACACGGATCTTGGGATCGCTGCTCTGCTCCACTACAGAGACCAGCACCGACCGCGGATCGCTCGACAGGGTATCCAGCATGAACACCGACGGATCGAGGCTGGACTTGAAGGTCGCGCCGTTGACGTTCTCGTTGATCCCATAAGGGCTGGCGAGCAGGCGGGAATTCTTGCCGTCGGCATCCACGGCATGCAACTGACCGATGGCCGTTGGCTGGTCGCGGGTACCATAACGCTCGGCCATCGACACCACGATGCGTTCATCGTTGGCCCACCAGAAGTCGTCCACCACAGAGTCGGCCGGTCCCATGATCTTGGCCGAAATCTCCTTGTCGCTGCGACGCACCACCGCCAGCACGGTGCGGTCCTCCAACGGCGCAGTGACAGCGTAATAAGCGCCGGTCGGCGAGATCTTTACCCTGTCAAACCGATCGTGCTGCAGATACGGCGTCAAATCCAATGTCGGCGATTGCGCATGCGCGCCCGTACTGCAGGCCAGCGCAAGCCCTGCGCACACGATCCACTGTCGCATTGTCCAGCCCCTGTCCCCTGAGCGGCCTATGCTGACAAGTGCGGCGGACGCCGTCCACCCCAGTTCCCACCCGACTGAGGCGAGCGGGCCGGACGTCGGGGCGGAACGAGGCCCGGTCGCGCATTCCCCGACCCCAGAAACGACTTGCCCGCGGCGCAGGGCGCCGCGGGCAAGTCTTGACGTTCGCTGGTGCGCGGAGGACTACACCTTGCCGCGGCGGAACATCGAGATCACCGCCAGGATCAGGAACACCACGAACAGGATCCAGGCGATGTTGGTCGCCGCGCCGGCGATGCCGCTGAAACCGAGCACCGCGGCGATGATGGCGATCACGAAGAAGATGATGGCGTAATGCAGCATGGCAATATCCAGAAAGTTGTCGTGCCGAATCGGCGCGGCATCATCTTCGGCAACCCGCGGTCGTCAGCGGGTGACGGAGGTGTCGTGGTGCCATGAGGACGCCAGCCGCTGCAGGCCTTGCGCGATCGTCACCTGCGGCACGTAGCCGAAATCGCGCCGCGCCGGTTCCATGCTGTACCAGTGCGGGGTGCAGAGCTGTTCGGCCAGGAACCGCGTCAACGGCGGCTCGCCGCGCAGGCGCAACAGCGGCCACAGGGTCTCGCAGGCGGCGCCGATGCGGTAGGCGGCCTTGAAGGAGAGCGTCTTGGTCACCGCCGGCGCACCGACCGCGGCCAGCAGCCTGTTGAGCAGTTCGCGCATCGGCAACGGCTCGCCGTTGGAAATGAAATAGGCCTTGCCGGCGCAGGGCGCGCCCACCGCCAGATGCTCGAAGGCGTCGAAGTGCGCCTGCGCGGCATTGTCGATGTAGGTGGAATCGACCTTGTTGTCGCCGCCGCCGACCAGACGCACGCGCCCGGCCTGCGCGCGCGCCACCAGCTTGGGCAGGATCTGGTTGTCGCCCGGCCCCCAGATCAGCCGCGGGCGCAGCGCCACCACCGCCAGTTGCGCGTCGTTGGCGGCCAGCACCATGCGTTCGGCGATCGCCTTGGTCGCCGCGTACGGCGCCTGGAAGTTCTCGCCGTAGGGCACCTGGTCCGCGCCCAGGCCTTCGACCGGGTGGGTGGCACGGTGGGTCACGCTGGGCGTGGAGGTGTAGATCAGGCGTCCGACACCATGCGCCCGACAGGCGGCCAGCACGTTCTCGGTACCGACCACGTTGGGCTGGTAGTAGCTGTCGTAGCTGCCCCAGGCACCGGCCTTGGCGGCGTTGTGGAACACCGCGTCGGCGCCGGCCAGCGCATGCTGCAGCGCCTGCGCGTCGGCCAGGTCGCCACGCACCTGGGCCACGCCCAGCGCCTGCAGCTCCGGGTAGTGGCCGCGGTTGTAGCTGACCACCTGGTACCCGCGCGCGACCAGCCCGCGACACAGCGCCTGGCCGAGGAAGCCACCACCGCCTGTCACCACGATCTTCATCGCCACACTCCAGTGTCGGGGCGGCCATTCTGGGGCCGGCCATGCTTGGCGCCAATCTCGCCCTGCAGCGCAGGCGCGCCGGGCGGCACGCCGCGCGCCCTCATTTGCCCTGTTCCGCGGCCCACAGCGCCAGCTTCTCGCGGCCGATCTTGGCGTTGTGGCGGATGTCCACCGGGAACCCCGGGTGGCTCAGGAAGTCGACGATGCCGGCGGTGTGCGCATACGCGGCCGCGGTGGCGCGCAGTTGTTGCTGGAGCGCCTGCAGCTCCGGGCCGCTCGACAGCATGGTGTTCACTTCCAGCTCGTAGCACAGCACCGGCCGCTGCCGGCCGGGTTCGCCGATGCCGACCAGGGCGGTGCGGCCGATACCCGGCAGCGCGTTGAAGATCGGCTCCACCTGTTCGGTGTACAGCGGCCCCTGCGCGGTCTCCACGCGCTGGGTCTTGCGCCCACAGAACCACAGGCGGCCCTGCGCGTCGAAATAGCCGACGTCGCCCATGCGGTGCACGATGCGTTCGCTGCCGTCGTCCAGGCGCTCGCGGATCTTGGCCAGGCGCGTGGCCGCGTCGCGATTGAAATAGGTGTCGGTGGCGGTCGGGCCGGCGACGGTGATCTCGCCGACGGTGCCGGTCGGGACTTCGCGCACGCCGCTCCACTCGGGAATCGCGGCGTCGTCGATGGCGATGATGCGCACCTGGTTGGGCGGCACCACCGTGCCGACGCAGGTGCCGGCGCCGCGCTCTGTGGCCGCGCGGGTGTCCTGCAACGCGCGGCCCTCGATCACCGCCACCGGCAGGCACTCGGTGGCGCCGTAGGGCGTCCAGAACCGCCCATCCTCCGGCAACAGGCTGCGGATCCGCGCCACCACGTCCGGCGGCACCGGCGCGCCGGCCGAGGTGGCGCAGCGCACGTTGGTCAACGGCTTGCCGTAGTCGGCCAGCACCCGCATCAGCGCCGGCGAGCCGAACAGCTGGGTCACGCCGAAGCGCTGCATCGCATCGTGCAGCTTGCGCGGATCGACCTTGGCCGGACGCGTCGGGTCCATGTCCGGAATCACCGAGGTCAGCCCCAGCGCCGGGTCGAACAGCGCGAACGGCGGGAAGGTCGGCAGGTCGATCCCGCCGGGCTGCATGTCGAAGGCATTGCGCATCAGCTCGATCTGGCCGACGAAATGCCGGTGCCGGTAGACCACGCCCTTGGGCACACCGGTGGAGCCGCTGGTGAACAGGATCGCGGCGACGTCGTCCGCGGCCGTGTCGGCCAGCTGGCTACCGACGCCCTGGCCGGCACGCTCGAGCCGCGCCAGGGTGGTGCCGCCCCAGGCCCAGCGCCGGCCGACGGTGACGATGCGCGTGGCCGAGCGCGCCCAGCCGAGCAGGCGCCGCGCCAGCTGCGCCAGCGGAATGCCGATGAAGGCCTCCGGCTGCGCCTCGTCCAGGCATTGCTTGAGCGCGCGCCGGTCGATGCCCGGATCGACCAGCACCGGCACCGCGCCGGCCTTGAACAGCGCGAACATCAGCAGGAAGAACTCCGGCGATGGCCGCACCATCACCACGGTCCGGGTGCCGCGGCCGATGCCGTAGCCGCCCAGCCCGGCGGCGATGGCATCGCTGCGCGCGTCCAGTTGCGCATAGCTCAGGGTCACGTCGTAGGCCGCCATGCCGCCGGGGCCGGGCCGGCCGGGGCAACGCATGGCGATCTGGTCCGGACGCTCGCGCGCCAGCCGCGGCAGCGTGGCCGCGATATTGCAGGTCGTGGTCATGCGCCGATTATCGCCGATGCGCCGGGCCGCAGCCGACATGCCGCCCGCGGCGGCGATGGCTGAATGCCGGTGTGCTTGCAGCGCGCCGCGGTTCGGTCAGAATGCCGCGCCCCCCACCGCTGTTCGCCGCGCAAGGCCCGGCCGCCATGTCCCATCCCTGCCTCACCTGCGGCGCCTGCTGCGCCTACTTCCGCGTCAGTTTCCACTGGAGCGAGGCCGATCCCGCGCTGGGCGGCAGGGTCCCGTTCGAGCTGACCGAACCGCTGCGCACCCATGAGCGGGTGATGCGCGGCACCTCGCAGGCGCAGCCGCGCTGCATCGCCCTGGACGCCGACATCGGCCGCTACAGCCGCTGCAGCATCCACGAGCGGCGCCCGTCGGTGTGCGCGGCGGTGCCGGCCTCGCTGGAGTTCGGCGAACGCAGCGCGCAGTGCGACAAGTCGCGACTGGCGCATGGGCTGCCGCTGCTGACCCCGGCCGACTGGGACGGCGTGGTCGAACGCAATCTGCCGGACGCCTGAGCGGCGGCGCCACCCGCACGGCGGGAATACCGTAGGAGCGGCTTCAGCCGCGACCGGGCTTCACCGGTAACGCCGGTCGCGGCTGAGGCCGCTCCTACGAGAACTCGAGCAAACGGCTCGCCTGGCGGCATCCGGCGTGACGCACGCTGCCCCCAGCGTGTCGCATCGACTCAGCGATGCTTCCAGCCGGTCGGCACCGGATTGGTCACGGTGTTCTTTTCCAGGGTGTAGGTGCCGTTCTGCTGGGCGATGGCCTCGCCGGTGTCGACGATCGCATTCTGGATGAAGACGTTGCGGTCCTCGCCGCGGATGAAGGTCAACTGGTGGAAGGCGGTCTTGTTGCCCCAGTCCTCCGACGGCAGCGAGATGAAGCGGATCGTATAGGTCTGGTCGTCGAAGCTGCCCTGCAGCACGTACACGCCGTAGTGGTTCTCGCCCTGCGAGATGATCTTGTACATGCCGTTGCTGTAGTAATAGATCTCCGCATCGGGAAACGGCTTCTTGTCGTACAGCTTGCGGTAGTGCAGCACCTGTTTCCAGGTGGGCTGGCCGAACCCGACCGTCAGTGTCTTGCCGTCCGCGGACGTGGTCAGATCTTCCGCATGCGCGCCAGGCACGCTCATCGCCATCAACAACATCGCCATCGTCATCGCTTTCACTCTCTGTCTCCGGTCGCAGTACGTGCATCGGCCACTGGGCACGATGCGCACGTCGGCGGCGACTGTACACAGCCCACTATGTTGCAGCACGGCAGTCGGTAGCAGTTTGCGTGCGCCCGTGTAGACGATCTGCGGCGCAGCGGCGACGCCATCGCGGCGTACCTTGCGGCAATGCCTTCCCCGCATGTCCTGCGCGTCAATGCGACGCACGGCCGGGAGACGCCGGCATCACGCCGGCGTGCGCGCTCAGGACAGCGGATGCGCGTCCAGGAAGCGGCGGATCGCCGGTACCAGCACCTCGTGCTTGTCTTCCAGCACGTAGTGGTTGGCATCCTCGAAAGCCATCACCTCGGCCTGCGGCAGCGCGCGGCGGAAGCCTTCCAGGAAATGATGGTCGAAGCAGATGTCGCGCAGGCCCCAGCCGATGAAGGCCGGACGATCGGCGAACGACGGCAACGCCCGCTCGGCCCGCTCCAGCAACGACCAGGCCTTGTCCGCCGGCGACAGCGGGATGTCCTGCATGAAGCGAATGGTGGAGATGCGGTTGGCCCAGTTGTCGTACGGCGCCACGTAGGCGCGACGCACGTCAGCGGGCATGCGCCGCGACACGCCCAGCCACGACGCGCCCGAGGAGAACGCATTGAAGGTGCGGATGAACCACTCGCCCGGGCGCCAGTGCCGGCCCATCGCGATCTGCCACGGCATCGGCTTGGCCGCCGGCAGCGGGAACGCCGCGGTATTGGTGATGACCAGGCGCCGCACCTGCGCATGGTGCGACAACGCCCAGCCGAAGCCGATCATGCCGCCCCAGTCGTGCACCGCCAGCGTCACCGGCCCGTCGATGCGCAGATGCCGCAGCAGCGCGTCGAGGTCGTCCACACGCGACTGCAGGGTGTAGTCGTAGCCCGGCCGCGCGCCCGGCGCATCGTCCGGCTTGTCCGACAGGCCCATGCCGATGTGGTCGGGCACGATGCAGCGGTAGCGGTCCGACAGCCCGCTCACCAGCGTGCGCCACAGATAGCTCCACGACGGATTGCCGTGCAGCATCACCACCACCTCGCCGTCGCGCGGACCTTCGTCGAGATAGGACATCTGCAGCCCCGGGCGGACCTCGAAGCGCTGCGGGGTGAAGGGGTAGCCGGGGTAGTTCATGCGGGGGACCGATGCGATGTGGAGAGGGAGGAGGACGGCGCCGCCACGGCGGGTGGCACATTGCCCTCGGCGTGCGGAAGACTCATAGCGGCTGCGCACCCTCGCTGAGGATGTCCAGATAGGCCTGATAGGCAAACACACGGTGCCGCTGCTGCCCGGTGAGTTCGTTGACGATACCCAGATCCTGCAAGGTGCGGATGGCGGCACGGATCGTCGGTGCGCTGAGCGGCAAATGCGGCTGGACCTGCGGCACGCCGAGCAACACGCGACGGGCGAACTGCTCGAACACCAGGCCAACGTTGCCGGCACGCGTTCCCAATCCAGCGATGCGTGCGCGGTCGTCCGCCAGCAGCGCCAGCAGGCGCTGCGCGGTGGACACCGCCTGTTGCGCCGTATCCGCCACGCCCTCGAGAAAGAAATCCAGCCAGCCCTCCCAGTCGCCTTCGGTGCGTACCGCGTTGAGGCGCTCGTAATAGCGCGCGCGGTGGCGCTTGAAGAACAGGCTCAGATACAGGCTGGGCGCGCGTAGCACGCCTTCGTTGCACAGGATCAACGCGATCAGCAGCCGCCCCAGCCTGCCGTTGCCGTCGCTGAAGGGATGGATGGTCTCGAACTGCACATGCGCCAGGGCCGCCTTGACCAGCGGCGAGACATCGCGGCCCGGCGCATGCAGGAAGCGCTCGAAGGCAGCCAGCGCCGCATCCAACGCTTCCGGCGGCGGCGGCACGAAATGCGCCAACGCCGGTGAGGCACCGCCGATCCAGACCTGGCCCGAACGGAATTCGCCCGGACGTTTGCCGGCGCCACGCCCGCCTTGCAGCAGCAGGGCATGCATCTCACGGATCAGACGTAGCGACAGCGGGAAGTCGTCCTGACGCAAGCGCCGCAGCCCGTGGTTCAACGCGGCGACGTAGTTGGAGACTTCCTCGACATCGTCCAGGGGAACGCCCGGCGCCTCGTCCAGTTCGAACAGCAGCAGATCGGACAGCGAAGACTGCATGCCCTCGATCTGCGAGGACAGGACCGCTTCCTTGCACACGTAGTGATAGAGGAACAGCTCTGGGTCCGGCAGCATCAGGGTGATGCCATCCAGGCGACCCAGCGCCTGGTCGGCCTGCTCCTTGCGCGCGATCAACGGCGCCGCCGCCAATTGCAGCGGCGGCTCGGGCGGCAGCGGGTCAGGGACGAACGCTTGGTAGCGGCTGCCGGCTAGTGAACCGGGGACGTAGTGTCCAGTACAGCGTCGAAGCGACATCGGGCAATCCTTGCCGTGGCCGGAGACGGCTCTTAGGAAAGAAATCTAGCAAATTTCTTTCTAAACACCCAACTTGCGGCGCGCAAGGAAAACTCGCGCGCCTGTGCGGCGTCCTGTCGCTTACCAAACCACCTCGGCCATCGAGCAGTTCAGGCCCGAGCCGATGCCCATCAGCGCGATCCGGTCGCCCTTCTTCAGGCGGCCCAACTCGCGCAGCTTGCTCAGCACGATCGGCACGCTGGCCGGGCCGATGTTGCCGTGTTCGCCGAAGATGGTCATGACCTTCTTCGGGTCGATGCCGAAATTCTTGATGAAGGCCTGGGTGTGCGGCTGGCTGACCTGGTGGATGACGTACTGGTCCAGTTCGTCCACCGCCCAGCCCAGCGCCTGGCGCGCGGCGGCGAAGGTCTTCTGGGCCAGCTTGATGCCTTCGATCAGCAACATGCGGGTATCGGTGACCATCCGGTCCAGGTTGCCCCGGCACAGGGCATTCCACTGCGTCGCCGAGCGGGTCACGCCGCCGCGGTAGCGCGGTGCGTCCGGCACCAGTTCGGCACGCGCCATCACCATGGCCGCGGCGCCGCAGCCCAGGGTCAGCGCGGCCAGCTCGTCGCGGAACTCGTCGGCGGTCACGTCCGGCGAGGTCATCCGCTCCAGGGTCTTCTCGTACACCAGGTTGGCGGTTTCGCCGTCGACCACCAACGCGTAGTCGATCTCGCCGCGCTCGATCATCCGCGCCGCGATGTCCATGCCGTTGATGAAGGCCAGGCAGGCATTGGCGACGTCGAAGGTCATGCACTGCTCGCTCACGCCCAGGTTGCCCGAGACGATGCTGGCGGTGGACGGCTCCAGGTAGTCGCGGCTGACCGAGGTGTTGACCAGCAGCCCGATCTGCCCGGCCTCGATGCCGGCATCGCTGATCGCCTTGCGCGCGGCCAGCGTCGCCGCGTCGGAAGCCTGCATGTCCTGATCCCACATGCGCCGCGCGTGGATGCCGGCGATGTCGCCGAGCACGTCGGCGCGAATCCCCAGCCGGTCGTAGGTCGGCTGCAGGCGCTCGTTGATCTGCTTGGAGGTGAGCGTGTGCGGCGCATCGATATGCGCCAGTCCCGCGATGGAGACGTTGTTGAAGAGCATCGAGGTGTACGCCAGGGTCAGGCGAGGGGGCGCCAATTCTAGCGGCTGCGGGGGTTTACCGCATCTTTAACAAATCCACGCAAAGCGTATGGTCTGAGCGGTTCAGCGGCCGCCGCACTGGTAGGCGGTGAAACGCTGGTCGCCGTCGACCGGGTCGCCCATCGCCTGCACGGTGTTGGCGCCAACCCCGGGCGCCTCGTTGCGGGCCAGGGTCTCCAGCTCCTCGCGCACCCGCAACGGGTTGCGCTGGTAGAAGCCGACGCTGCTCTTCACCGACACCACCACCTCACCGCGCTTCTCGCAGCCGCTGGCGGCCTGCCCCGGGGGCAGCACCCGTACCCCCTTGCCCTCCGGCGCCATCGGCACCCAGGTGCAGCCGGCGAGCGTGGCGAGCAGGACGAGCGCGATGGGAAGACGCATGGACGGGACCGTTGGCAGGTGAATGCGGATTGTGCCGCAAAACACTGAATCGGCCATGACAAGGTCAGCGCGGTCGCTCCCGGCCGCGGCGCGCGCCGGCCATCGCCGCCGCGCGCGGCCCGATCAGCGCGGCGCCGCGGTCGCTGCCGCGCCGCCCGGCGGCACCCCGTCAGCGTCGATCACCGTGACCTCGCCCAGCTTCAGCGCGCGCACCGGCGCCTCGATCTGCTTCAGGTCGCCCACCACCACCCAGGTCAGGCCGTTCGGGTCGAGCATCGACGCCGCCTCGCGCACCTGCGCCGGGGTCATCGCCTCGATCTCGGCCTTGCGCTTGAACACATAGTCGTCGGGGCGGCCATAGCGGACGATGCCGCCGATCGCGCCCATCACCGCGCTGGCGGTCTCGTAGGCACCGGGCAGGCTCAGGGTCTGGATGTTGCGGATCCGCGCCACCTCTTCGGCCGTCGCTGGCGCCTTGCCGTTGGCGAAGGCGCTGATCTCCTTGGACATCTCCTGCAGCGCCGGAGCGGTCTTGTCGATCTGCACCGGCGCCGAGGCGGTCCACGGCCGCTGGCCGAGCGCGCTGGCCGCGCCGCTGCGCGCGCCGTAGGACCAATGCTTGTTCTCGCGCAGGTTCATGTTCAGGCGCGAGGTGAAGTCGCCACCGATCACGCCGTTGGCCATGTCGAAACGGACCGAGGCCGGATCGGTGGTCGGCGGCACCAGTTCCGAGGCGAACAGGTTGGCCTGTACCGCACCGGGCTGGTCGATCAGGTACACGCGCGGCTTGGCCGGCCGCGCCACGCCGGCCGGCGCCGGCACCGACGGCGTGGGACCCTCACCCTTCCAGTCGCCGAATTGCGCGTCCAGCAGCGGCACGATCTCGCCCAGGGTGGTGTCGCCGACCACGATCAGGGCGGCGTTCTCCGGACGCACCCAGTCGCGGTGGAAGTCCACCAGGTCCTCGCGCTGCAGGGCCGCGATCGCCGCCTCGGTACCTGTGCCGCTGAACGGGATCGCGTACGGGTGGCCGGCGCCGTACAGCAGCGGCGGCAGCACCCGCATGGCGACGCCGTTGGGCTGCGCCTTCTCCTGGCGGATGCCGGCGATCCAGCTGGCGCGGATCCGCTCGATCTCGTTCGGCGCGAAGCGCGGCCGCTGCAGCATGTCCGCATACAGCGCCAGCGACGGCGCCAGGTTCTCCTTCAGGGCCGACAGATAGGCATTGCTGCCGTCCAGCGAGGCGCCGGCGGACAGCGTGGCGCCCAGAGCATCGGCGGCATCGGCGAACGCCAGCGCGTCGCGGTCGCCGGCGCCCTCGTCGAGCATACCCATGGCGAAGCTGGCCGTGCCCGGCTTGCGCCCCTGGTCGGCGCTGTAGCCGCCCTGGAACTCGTAGCTGAACTGCACCACCGGCACGTCGTGGCGCTCGGCCAGGATCAGCGTGCTGCCGTTCTTCAGCGTGGCGCGCTGCAGCGCCGGAAACTTCAGTTGCGGGAACTGGGTGGTCCTGGGCGGGCCGGCGCTGCGGTCGACCACGCTGGGCAGGGTGCGGTACTTGGGGTCGACCGGCGGCGGGTTCAGCGGCGCCGGTTGCACCGTCGGCTCCTCGGCCAGGGCCACGCGCTCGCCCGGCTGCACCAGCAAGGTGTAGTCGCCCTTGCCCAGCCACTTGCGGCCGACCGCGGTCAGCTCGCGCGGGCGGGTGTTGGCGATGGTCGCCAACGAGGTGCGGAAGCAGCCGGGGTCGCCGGTGTACACCGCGCATTCGGCCAGCACGTCGGCCTTGCCGCCGAAGCCGCCGATGCGCTCGACGCCGCGGATGAAGCCGGCGCGGAAGGCGGTCTTGGCACGCGCCAGTTCGGCCTTGTCCGGCCCCTTGTCCAGCAACCGGCGCACTTCCTCGTCGATCGCGGCCTCGACCCTGGCCGGGTCCACGCCCTGCTTGACCATGGCGATGATGCCGAAGCCGGAGCCGAGCTGCGACGGCCACACCGAGGCGCTGATCCGGTCGACCAGCTTGTCCTCGTGGACCAGGCGCCGATCCAGCCGCGAGGACTTGGCGCCGCCCAGCACCTGCGCCAGCAACTGCAGCCGGTCGACGTCCTCGGTGCCGATCTGCGCCACGTTCCAGACGCGGTAGATCCGCGTCTGCGGCACCTTGTCGGTCATGGTCTCGCGGGTGGACTGGCTGCGCTGGGCCACGTCGACCTTGGGCTGGGCCATGCTCGGGCCGGCCGGGATGTCGCCGAAGTAGCGCGTCACCTTCTCCTTGGCCGTGGCCACGTCGATGTCACCGGCCAGCACCAGCACTGCGTTGTTGGGCCCGTACCAGGTGCGGAACCACTGCTTGACGTCGGCCAGCGAGGCCGCGTTGAGATCGTTCATCGAGCCGATGACGGTGTGGTGGTACGGGTGGCCGGCCGGGTACAGCGCGCGGCTCAGCCGGCTCCAGGCCTGGCCATACGGCTGGTTCTCGCCCTGGCGCTTCTCGTTCTGCACCACCCCGCGCTGTTCGTCCAGCGCGGCCTGGTCGATGGCGCCGAGCAGGTGGCCCATGCGGTCCGATTCCATCCACAGCGCCATGTCCAGCGCGGTGGTCGGCACGTTCTCGAAGTAATTGGTGCGGTCGCTGTTGGTGGTGCCGTTCTGGTCGGTGACGCCGACCTGCTTGAACGGCTCGAAGAACTCGCCGTGGTGGTTCTCGCTGCCCTGGAACATCAGGTGCTCGAACAGATGCGCGAAACCGGTACGCCCGGCCGGCTCGTCCTTGGCGCCCACGTGGTACCAGAGGTTGACCGCCACGATCGGCGCCTTGCGATCGGTGTGCACCACCACCCGCAGTCCGTTGGGCAGGGTGAACTGCTCATAGGCGATATCCACCAACGTGGCGGCGGCGGGCCGGGCCGCCGTCGAGGGCGGCGCGTAGCTCAGTGCGCCGAGCGCGGCGGACAGCGCAACGGCCAGCAGGGCGCCACGCGGGCGGGTCGAGACGGTCATGCAGATCCTTCTTCCTTGGGGGCCGGCGAAACAGCCGGTGAACGCCGATCGTACCGGGCGTATCGCGCTACGCGTATTCCCGCGTTGTCGATGACGTCCTTCTTCCATGGCGTCGCCACCGCGCCACCAGCGGATCGGCGGCCGCCGCAGTGTCCGCGGCCGGCGTACGCAAGCGCCCGGGTGTCCGCCCGCGGACACTCAAGAAAATAAATTCCTCTTGAAATACAAATACTTGGATTTGGCACGCAGTGTGCTTGAACACCCTCGAACGAAAAAGCCAGCGGCATCAAAGTGAATGAAAGCTTAATAAACTGCGGGGCGCGAAAAAGTTCTTGCAGCCCCTGATTAGGTGTACTACTTTACTACCACACCACTGATCAACGACACCAACGAGGTCCGCCATGAAAACCACCACCCTGCTCCTGACCGCTGCCATCGCCGCCCTGTTCGCCGCGCCGTCCTTCGCCGCCGCGCCGATCGCCACCCTCGCGACCGTGCAGGTGCGTCCGTCGGCCGACCAGATCGCCCAGCGCGCCGCCGAACAGGCCAGCGGCATCGCCACCCTGGAGGCGGTGCAGGTGCGCCCCTCCGCCGAGCAGATCGCCCAGCGCGCGGCCGAACTGTCCAGCCACATCACCACCCTGGCCGCGGTGCAGGTGCGCCCGTCGGCCGAGCAGTTGGCCGAACGCGACATGGAACAGGCCGCCGGCCAGCACGTGGTGACCCTGGCCACCGTGCAGGTGCGTCCGGAGACGGACATGGGCAGCATGCTGGCGATCGGCGACGTGGTCGGCGAGACGCTGGACACCGCGATGCTGCAGTTGCAGCCGAGCCTGCAGAAGCTGAGCCAGAACCTGGCGGTCGGCCTGGTGCGCTGAACCAGCAGCAAGGCCTCCGCGCCGGCGCGTACACTGCGCCGATGATCGCGACCCCAACGCTGCACGTTCTGCTGTACCAGCCCGAAATTCCGCCCAACACGGGCAACGTCATCCGCCTCTGCGCCAATACCGGCGCGCAACTGCACCTGATCGAGCCGCTGGGCTTCGACCTCGGCGACCGCCAGCTCAAGCGCGCCGGCCTGGACTACCACGAATACGCCCGACTGCAGGTCCACGCGTCGCTGGACGCGGCCCTGCAGGCCATCGCCCCGCGCCGCCTGTTCGCCCTCAGCACCCGCAGCAGCACCCGCTACGACACGCCCGCCTTCGCCGACGGCGACGCCTTCCTGTTCGGCCCGGAAACCCGCGGCCTGCCCGACGCCGTGCTGGAGCAGGTGCCCGACGCGCAGCGCCTGCGCCTGCCGATGCAACCGCACAACCGCAGCCTCAACCTGTCCAACGCGGTCGCGGTGGTGGTGTTCGAGGCGTGGCGGCAACTGGGCTTTCCCGGCGCCGACTGAGCGCCGGCGGCGCCCGCCGGCACGCACTGGCGCCTGCGCGGATCAGGACAGGTCGTGCAGGTCCTTGCCCAGCGCCGGCCCCAGGCGCCAGTCGGAGAAGCGCACGGACAATCCCTCGCGCTCCGGCGTGCAGGTCATCGGGCCGACCAGATAGGTGGACGCGACCGGGAACGGACACAGCCGCACCAGCGGCCAGTACGTCCCGTCGCGCGAGACCTGCAGGCGCAACACCCCTTGGTCCACGGTGGCGCGCATCCAGAAGTCCGCGGCATCCGCGTCGTACGGGCCGGTGGCCCAGTCCGAGCGACCGTCGGTCATCACGCTGCTGAGCATCGGCCGGCCGTCGCTCAATTCGATGCCGGCCTTCACCCAGCGGCGCTCGTCGACCCGGACCATCAGGCCGGCCTGATCGTAGAGCTGCTCGAACCTGGCACGGACGCGCAGCTGGCAGGTGAAGCGCGCCGGCGCGGCGATACCCAGGAAATGCCCGCTGTCGCGGGTGAATCCGTAGTGGGTCTCGCGCCAGAAATCGCCGCCCTTGTCGGTGACGACCTCGAGCACGCCGCCGGGCAGGCGCCGATGGATCCTGGGCGCATTGAGCCACGTGCCCGCCTCCCAGCCGGAAGGCGCCGCGGCGCGCGTCCCGGTGGCCAGCGCGACGCCACCGGCGGCGAGCCCGCCCAGCGTCGCCCGGCGGCCGATATCCACGTCCCGCTCCCCGGCATTGGCCATCGCGCTGCTCCTCACGTCGCTGGTGGCGAGGCGCCATCGGGGCGATGGCTTTCATCGACCTCGTCGGCGAATTTGTACATCCGTACCAATTGAGGCGTCAACCGCGACCTGCGATCATCGGCCTTCGTCGAAACAGCGTTGGACAGGCATGAGCGGCAGGACCTGGCGCCAGGATCCGCACCGGAAGGAGGCGATCGAGCTGGCCGCGCTGCGGGTGATCCTGGACCACGGCGTCGCGGGCACCACCTTCCGCAAGGTCGCCGAGGAAGCCGGCGTTCCGCTCAGCGCCACCACCTACTACTTCGGCTCGATGCACGACCTGCTGGTGGCCGCGTTCACCCGGTTTTCCCAGGACGTGTCCAGCGACTTCGCCGCCGAGATCCGCGCCGCGCAGAGTCACGCGCAGGCCCTGGACGCGGTGGTGAACATCATCTTCGCCGAGGGAACCGCGTCCCCGCGCGTGTTGCTGCTGAGCTACGAACTGTATGCCTTCGCCCGCCGGCATCCGGAGATGACCGCGATCATGCGGCAGTGGATGGCCAGGAGCCGGGCGGCCCTGGAAACGCATTTCTCCGCCACGGCGTCCGCTGCCATCGATGCCTTCATCGAAGGCGCGACGATCCACCGCTCGGTGGTGCCGATGGGCAGGCAGCGCGTGCGCGAGGCGATAGAGAAGCTCGCCGCGCTGTAGACGGCGATGACGGGGCGGACTTGGAAATCGCGCTGTCCCCGGGCGAAGCACGGCCCCGATACGCCGCCGGGTTCTGCATGGTCATTGCGCCGGGGCGTCGCCGCACGGCGGTGCGCGCACGGATGGCCGGGCCGATCCGGCGCGCGGCGGACCACGAAACACGCGGCGGCTACGCATCATCGCCTCTGGTCAGCAGCGCTTTCGGGGGCGCTGTGAACTGCATCCCTACGACGCAGCGTCATTTCTGAACAGGGCGTTTAATTTATGTACTAGTCAGTTTGGGATTCAGGGCGAGTTCGGGTCGCTAACGGATAATTTACATATCGGCAGCGAACGGCCCCACGCCTCAGCGCCGACAAACCAATAACGAAGGTACCCGATTATGAAGACCTCTCTGCTTGCTCTCGGCCTCCTGGCCACCCTGCCGTTCGCCGCTTCGGCTGCCGAAGGCCTTTCCTACAACTACGTCGAGGGCGGCTACGTCAAGACCGACGCCAGCGGCGGCGACGCCGACGGCTGGGCCGTCAAGGGTTCCTACGCGTTCCACCCGAACTTCAGCGTGTTCGGCGACTTCAACCGCCAGAAGACCGATTTCGGCGACGTGCGCGTTGACCAGTGGCGCATCGGCGCCGGCTACAACCACGAGATCGCGACCAGCACCGACCTGGTGACCCGCGTTGCCTACAACCGCTTCGACCCGGAATACGGCACCAAGTTCAACGGCTGGAGCGCCGAAGCCGGTATCCGTACCGCGTTCAACCCGTACCTGGAAGTCTATGCGCTGGGCGGCTACGAAGACTACGCGAAGAAGGACGGCATCAATCCGGAAGGCCAGTTCTACGGCCGCCTGGGCGCCCAGGCCAAGCTGAACCAGAACTGGGGCCTCAGCGCCGACCTGAAGATGGACCGCCACGGCGACAAGGAATGGTTCGTCGGCCCGCGCTTCAGCTGGTAAGCGTTGCCTAGCGCCGCGCGCGTCGGCTCTCTCTCCCGCCGCACGCGGCTCGGAAAGCCCGGTCTCACGACCGGGCTTTTTTTTGTCCGTGCGTACCGGGCGTCGATGGCGCGTCGGCGTGCGAACACAAAAACGCCCGGGCAAGCCGGGCGTTTTAGTATGCGGCAGGTGGCCGGATCAACTGAACAGGGTAGTCGGGTACTCGGGCTTCTGTTCGCGCGCCAGCAATTGCTGCAGGCCGACCGCCGGGGTCAGTTCGCCGTGCAGGACCGCGCGCACCGCGTTGGAGATCGGCAGGTCGATGCCGTGGCGCTCGGCCTGGCGCATCACCTCGTCGGCGGTCTGCACCGACTCGACCACCTGGCCGATCGCGCGCACCGCCTCCTGCAGCGGCTGCCCACGGCCCAGCGCCAGGCCCAGCCGGCGGTTGCGCGACAGGTCGCCGGTGCAGGTGAGCACCAGGTCGCCCAGCCCGGCCAGGCCCATCAGGGTTTCCGGCTTGGCGCCGATCGCCGCGGCCAGCCGCAGCATCTCGTTGAGGCCGCGGGTGATCAGGCCGGCGCGGGCGTTGAGGCCCAGCTCCATGCCGTCGGCCACGCCGGTGGCCACCGCCAACACGTTCTTCATCGCCCCGCCCAGCTCGGCGCCGACCATGTCGTCGCCGGTGTAGGCGCGGAAGGTCGGGCCGTGCATCGCGTCGGCGACCTGCTGCGCGAACGCGGCATCGCCGTGCACGGTCACCGCGGTCGGCAGGTCCAGGGCCACTTCCTTGGCGAAGGACGGGCCGGTGACCACGGCCAGCGGCACGTCCTCGCCCAGGATTTCCTGCGCCACTTCGTGCAGGAAACGCCCGGACCCGGGCTCGAAGCCCTTGGTCGCCCAGGCCACGCCGGCCTGCGCCGGGCGCAGCGGCGCCAACTGGCGCAGGGTCTCGGTGAACGCATGCGACGGCACCACCACCAGGATCCAGTCGGCGCCGTCGATGGCCGCCGCCAGCTCGGTGGTCGCCTGCAAGCCCTCCGGCAGCGCGATCCCCGGCAGGTAGCGCGGGTTCTCGTGGCGCTGCCCGATGGCCTCGGCGACCGCGGCATCGCGGCCCCACAGCACGGTCGGATACCCGTGCCGTGCGGTCAGCGACGCCAGCGCCGTGCCCCAGGAGCCGGCACCGAGGACGGCGATCTTCTTCTTGGCGTTATCGCGCATGCGCAACGGCGGACGCGCTCAGGCGTTGCCGGCCGGCTCCGAATCGGCCAGCGACTGGCCCTCGCCCTGCTGCGCGCGCTGGCGCAGGGTCTCGGCGTACAGGGCCTCGAAGTTGATCGGCTGCAGGAAGAACGGCGGGAAGCCGCCGGCCTGGATCAGGTCGCTGACCAGCGAGCGCACGTACGGGAACAGGATGCTCGGGCACTGGGTGCCGAGCAGCACGTCCACCGCCTGCGGGTCCAGGCCGACCAGGCCGAACACGCCGGCCTGCTGCACTTCGGCCACGTAGGCGGTCTTGCCGCCGGCGGTGCAGGTCAGGGTCACGGCCAGCACCACTTCGAAGGCCTGCTCGTTGAGCTGCTGCACGCGCTGGTTGAGGTTGAGCTGCAGTTCCGGCTGCGCGTTGTCGTTGAACACCGACGGCGCGTTGGGGGACTCGAAGGACACGTCCTTGACGTAGATCTTCTCGATGGTGAAAGCGGGGCCGGCCGCGGCGTCGGCCGGCGCCGCGGCGCCGTTGTTGGTGAGGTCGGACATTGCTTGACTCCGGTGGATTCGGTGACAGAAAGAAACGGGATTATCACACGCCGGCCGCGCCCCTCGAGGCCGCGCCGGACGCGGTGTCTCAGCGGCCCTTGACCAGCGGCAGCTCGGCCTGCTGCCAGGCGGCGATGCCGCCCTCCAGCACGTAGACCTGCTCGAAGCCGGCCTTCTTCAGCTGCTTGGCGGCGCCGTCGGCGGTGGTGCCGGTGCGGCACACCAGCACCACCGGCTGCGCCTTGGCGTTGGCCACCAGCTTGTGCTCGGGACCGAACTGGCTGGCGGTGGCGTTGCGGCTGCCGGCGATGTGACCCTTCTCGAAGTCGGCCGCGGCCGACAGGTCGACCAGCACCGCGTTGCCGGCGTTGATCAGGCGGGTCAGCTCGGCCGGCCGCAGGCTCTTGTAGCCACGGAACAGGCGCGCCACTTCGGTGACGATCAGGGCGATGGTCAGGCCCACCAGGGCCAGGGCCAGCATCGGGTTGCGGCCAGCGAAGGCCAGCAGTTCTTCGAAGTTCACGGGACTCGGGGGCGGGAAGCGGGCGCCGATTGTCGCACAGCTCGGCGACCGCGCTACTGGCCGTTCCACAGGTCCGGCAGGCCGTCCTGCAGCCACCAGGTCTTGGCCTCGGGGTCCCAGCGCCAGCGCTCGCGGTAGCGGACGATGCGCTCGGCCTGGGTATTGCGGTTGATCACGCCCAGCTCGATCTCGCGCAGCGCCTGGCCGTCGCCGACCGCGGCAGCGCCGACCTTGTAGGAAGACACCTGGATCTGCCGGTAGCGCTCCAGTTGCAGGTCGGTCAGCGGGTGCGCCAGGCGATAGGCCGGATCCACCGCCTGCCAGGCGGTTTCGAACTCGCTCCAGCGGACCGCGGCGGCATAGGCGGTCTGCAGGTCGTCGAGCTTGCGCTGTTGCGCGCGGCTGCCGGCCACGGCCGCGCCGGTGCAGCCCAGCAGCAACAGCAGCGCGAGCGCGCGGAACATCGAAGACATGGCAGGGTCCGGGTGGCGGCGCGCGGGGCGCGCGATCCGCGCATCCTACCCTTTGGCGATGGCCACGAAGCGACCGCTGAGGGTGGCCGCCGCCGCCGCGCCGGGCGCACCGACCTGGGCCTGGATGCCGATGCGGGCGCGGCCGCGCTGGCGGAAGGTGTTCACGAACACCTCCCAGTCGCCCGCCGCGTCGGCATTGGCCTGGGCGTGCAGGTCGGCGTACAGCGGCGCCAGGTAGCGCACCTGGCTGTCGGCGACGTAGACGTCGGCCTGCAGGCCGGCGCGGTGCAGCTCGCAGTTGATCAGCCCCCAGCCGGCCAGGGTCATCACCGAGCCCAGGCTGCCGCCGAAGGCGTTGCCCTTGTCGTTGATGTTGGCCGCCAGCGGCGCGACCACGTGCAGGCGCTGGTCGGCATAGCGGTCCAATGCGACCTGCAGCGCCGCCACCGGCGGCATGGCCTGAAACTGCCGTTGCAACTGCTGCAGAAACGCCTCGAAGGAAAGATCCGCTGCCATGGTGCGATTGTGCTGCCGGTGGGGGCTCGCATAATGCCTGGCATGAGCGCGCATGCAACCGCCGCCCCGGCCTGGACCCTGATCTCGCTGCGCCCGCAGGGCGAGCACGCGCCGCTGCGGCGGGCCGCGGCGCGCTGCGGTGGACGGGTGCTGGCGGTGTCGCCATGGCGGCTGCGCCCGCGCGCCGATCCCGCCACCCGCGCGGCCCTGGCCGCGGCGCTGGACGCGCCGCGGGTCATCGTCAGCAGCCCGGCCGCGGTACGCGCGGCGGCGGCGCTGCAGCCGCTGGCGGCACGCCCTGGCCAGTGCTGGCTGGCGGTGGGCGCGGGCACGGCGCGGGCGTTGCGCCAGCACGGCGTGGCCGACGTGGCGACACCGTCGCGGATGGACAGCGACGGCCTGCTGGCGCTGCCGGAACTGGCGGCACCCGCCCTGCCGGTAGGACTGATCACCGCCCCCGGCGGGCGCGGGCTGATCGCCGCGCACCTGCAGGCGCGCGGTACGCCGCTGCTGCGGGCCGATGTGTACGTACGCGAACCGGTGCGGCTGCGCCCGGCCGGCCTCGCCCGCCTGCGTGCGGCCGCACCCGGGGTGTTGGCGCTGAGCAGCGGCGAGGCGCTGCAGCACGTGCTGGCGCAGTTGCCCGAGGATCTGGCGCAGGCCTGGCGCGCGCGACCGGTGGTCGCGGCCAGTGCGCGCCTGGCGGCCCTGGCCGCGGACCTTGGCTTCGTCGACGTCGCGCAGGCGGCCGGGCCGATGCCGCAGCACCTGGTCGCTGCCGCGGCGGCGATCGTGACGCGCTCGCCACCTCGCTGAACGCGGGCCGGTGCCCGGGTTGCAGCCACGGTGCCGCTCACGCCATGCTCCGGCGGTGCCGCGCCGCCCGCCGCCTTGCTCGCGACGGGCGACGAACCCCCAGGACGCTGCCGATGACCGACGAAATCCCGATCACGCCTCGCCGTTCCACGCGCTGGATCTGGTTGCTGCTGGTGCTCGCCACGCTGGCGGCGTTGGCGTTCGCCGGCTGGCGTGGCTGGGACTGGTGGCAGGCGCACAGCGCGCGCGAACTGGCCCAGCAGTCGGACCTGCAGCAGCAACTGCAGGCCTTGCAGCAGGCCCAGGACAGCCTGCGCCGCGACCAGCGCGCCACCGCGCAGCGGCTGCAGGACGCGGCCAGCACCAACCGCGTGCTGCGCGACGAGATGCTCGGCCTGAGCCAGCGCAGCGCGCTGCTGGAGGCCAATGTCGCCAAGCTCGCCGATTCCAACCGCCACGGCGCGCAGGCGCTGCGCCTGGACGAGGTCGAACTGCTGCTCAACCAGGGCCAGCAGCGGCTGCTGCTGGCCGGCGACGCGGCCGGAGCGCGGCGCGCCTACGCCCTGGCCAGCGGCGTGCTGGACGGTATCGACGATCCGCAATTCCTCAACCTGCGGCAGGCGCTGCTGCAGGAGCGCACCGCCCTGGATGCGCTGGGCGACGGGCCGCAGGCACGCCTGGCGGCGCAACTGGATGCCTTCGCCGCCAGCCTGTCCACGTTGCCCACGCAACTGCCGGAGAGCGCGCAACAGCCGCTGTGGCAGCGCCTGCTGGCGCCGCTGGTCAAGATCCGTCCTTCGCAAGGCGGCGTGCTGGCCGCCGGCTCGGAGCGCGTCGCCGCCCACGATGCGCTGCAGCTCGACCTGACCCTGGCGCGCGCGGCGCTGGAACGCGGCGACACGCGCGGCTATCGCAGCGCGCTGGGCGATGCCGGGCGCTGGCTGGCGCGGCTGTGGCCGGAGTCGCCGCAGCTGCGCGAACGCCGCGCCGCGCTGCGCACCCTGGCCAACGCCGATCTGCGCCCGACCATTCCCGAACTCGGCACCACCCTGCAGCAGTTGCGCGCGATGCGCGACGCAAGGAGCCCGTCATGAAATCGCTTCGTTCCCTGATCGTGCTGTTGATCGTCATCGCGCTGGGCGTGATCGGTGCGCAATGGCTGGGACAGGACCCGGTGCGCCAGCTGGGCGAGGTGATCGTGCGCATCGGCGGCACCGACTACATCGCCTCGCTGCCGCAGGCCTCGCTGCTGCTGGTGATCGCGTTCCTGGCGCTGTGGCTGCTGTGGAACGTGCTGAGCTTTCCGTTCCGCGCCTGGGGCCGGCGCCGCCGCAAGCAGTCGCGCGCGCGCCTGCTCGATGGCCTGGCCGCCGCCCATGCCGGCCAGTGGACGCGGGCCGAGAAGCAACTCAATGCCGCCGCGGAGGATCCGGAGGTCAGCGCCATCGCCCTGATCGCCGCGGTGCGCGCGGCCGATGCGCGCGGCGACCGCGAGGCGACCGAGCGCCACCTGCGGCGCCTGGCCGAACGCGATGCCGCCGCGCATGCGCTGCTGCAGGCCGAACTGCACCTGGAGCAGCAGCGCCCGGTCGATGCGATCAATGCGCTGGACGTGGCCGCGGCGCAGCCGCTGCCGCCGCGCGGACTGTTGCTGCGCACCGAGGCGCTGACCCGCATCGGCCGCGCCGGCGAGGCCTACGGCCAGCTCGGCGCGATCCGCCAGCAGCAGGCCTTGCCGCTGGAGGCGATCACCACGCTGGAAACGCGCCTGGCCGCGGCTTCGCTGGACCAGGCCGCCGATGCCAATGCCCTGGCCGAGCGTTGGGAGAGCCTGCCCAAATCGCTGCGCAGCGAGCCGACGGTGGTCGCCGCCTATGCGGTGCGCGCGGCGGCGCTGCGCTGGGACGATGCGGCGCTGCGCAGCCTGGAACAGGCCCTGGACACGCGCTGGGACGAAGGCCTGGCCGCGCTGTACGGACGCCTGCCGGTCGAGAAGTACGACTCGCGCCGCGCCAGTGCGCAGCGCTGGCTGCAGGCGCATCCGGACAGCCCGGCGCTGCTGCTGACCCTGGCGCGCCTGGCCCGCCACCAGCAGCAATGGCCGCAGGCCGAGGAATTCCTGCACCGCGCGCTGGCGCTCGGCGCCGGCGCCGAGGCCTGGGAGGTATTCGGCGACGGCTACGCCGACGCCGGCGACATGCTCGCGGCGCAACGCTGCTACGCCAATGCGCTGCGCGTGCAGCGCGGCGAGCCCACCCAGCCGCTGCCGGAACCGGTCGCGCCGGTGACCGCGATCGCGCCGGAGCCGGGCAGTACGGAACGCCGCGACGAGCATGGGTTTCCGCGTCTGCAGGACTGAGCGCGGGACACACAGGGGAAGAAGAGCGGCTTCAGTGCACCTCGAATACCCTGCTTTCGCCACGCATGACGCTGTCTCGTAGGAGCGGTTTCAGCCGCGACGGGCGTTCCCGGTAAGCCCGTCGCGGCTGAAGCCGCTCCTACGCGGTCCCCGCGAGACCGCTCTGCGGCACCGCGGTTCCGTTGCAAAAGCGCGTCACGGAGATCGCTGGACGCAACTGCGCCTCGTGCACCGATCAACGCCCGGACAGCAAGCCGCGTCCACCGGCTCAGCGCCGCAAATAGGGCGGCAGCATCGGCAGGCGCGCCAGGAACTCCGGCGCCAGGCCCTTGTAGCGCGCATAGCGCTCGTCCATCCGCCGCGGCACCAGGATGCGCGCACCGAACATGCCCCAGATCAGCATGACCAGGAACACCGCCGTTCCCACCCCGAACCCGAGATCGCCGCCAATGGCGAATCCCAGCAGCGGAGCGGCAACGAAGGCGCCCACCCCCAGCAGGATGAACCGGATGCGTCGGCGCCGATGCTCTGCGCACATCCCGAGCACGTGGCTGCTGCGCTTGCGTGCGACCAGCGCCGCGATCGCATAGACCAGGATGCTCACCAGGATCAGCACGTACCAGCCCGGCGCGTGCCAGTAGAAGGTGCGCTTCTTCAGCTCGTCGTTGCGTAGCGCCACCCCGCACTTCACGCAGTGCGGCGGGAACGGCGTATCGCGCAGGCACAACAGCTCGTTGCCATCGCGCCACAGCGTCTCGCCCGGCAACGGCGGCGGCTGGCTGGACGGCGTGGCGACGCTTGGCGCCTGGTACGGATTGAAACTGCCCTGCTCGGTCATGGCCTGCGCCCCCTGCGCACCGTGGCGCCCGCGTGGCGCGGGCGACTCCGGGGCATGGTAGCGCGACGGAAGCGGCGCGATCAGCGCCGGCGGCGCAACCGTGCAAGGACCGGTGGTCGCGCCGGGGCGCCCAGCGGGGGGCGGTCGCACGCGTGCGTGCACGCGCGCGGCCAGGCTCAGCGTTCGACGATCGCCACCACGCCCATGCCGCCGGCGGTGCAGATCGAGATCAGCGCGCGGCCGCCGCCGCGTTCGACCAGCTGCTTGGCGACAGTGGCGACGATACGCGCGCCGGTCGCGGCGAACGGATGGCCGGTGGCCAGCGACGAGCCCAGCGGGTTGATCTTGGCCGGGTCGATCTGCCCCAGCGGCGCGTCCAGGCCCAGCCGGGTGCGGCAGTAGTCCTCGCTCTCCCAGGCGCGCAGGGTGCACAGCACCTGCGCGGCGAAGGCCTCGTGGATCTCGTAGATGTCGAAGTCCTGAAGGCGCAGGCCATGGCGCTTGAGCATCTCCGGCACGGCCACGGTCGGCGCCATCAGCAGGCCTTCGCCGTGCACGAAATCCACCGCCGACACCTGCGCATCGCGCAGGTAGGCCATCGGCGCATGGCCGTGCGCCTGCGCCCATTCTTCCGAGGCCAGCAGCACTGCGGCGGCGCCATCGGTCAGCGGGGTCGAGTTGGCCGCGGTCAGGGTGCCGCGGCCGCTGACCTTGTCGAAGGCCGGCTTCAGCGTGGCCAGCTTCTCCAGCGAGGTGTCCGGACGCAGGATGTTGTCGCGCTCCACGCCGCGGAACGGCGCGATCAGGTCGGCGAAGAAGCCGCGCTCGTAGGCGGCGGCCAGCTTGTGGTGCGAGGACACCGCCCAGGCGTCCTGCGAATCGCGCGAGATGTTCCACTGCTTGGCCATGTCCTCGCAGTGGTCGCCCATGCTCTTGCCGGTGCGCGGCTCGGCCACGCCCGGGAACTCGGGCTTGAGCTCGGCGAACTTGAAGCCGCGGGTCAGCGCGCGCAGCTTGTCGCCGGCGCTCTTGGCGCGGTTGGCCGCCAGCAGCCGCGCGCGCAGCTTCTTGCCGTAGACGATCGGCACTTCGGAGGTGGTGTCCGAGCCGCCGCCGATGCCCGACTCGATCTGCCCCAGCGCGATCTTGTTGGCCACGGTGATGACGCTGTCCAGGCTGGTGCCGCAGGCGCGCTGCAGGGTGATGCCCGGGGTCAGCGGCGACAGCCCGGAGGACAGCGCGGCCTCGCGGCCCAGGTTCCAGTCGCTGGAATGCTTGATCACCGCACCCATCGCCACTTCGCCAAGCTGCTGCCCGTGCAGGCCGTAACGCTCGACCAGCGCGCCCAGCGTGCGCACCGACATGCCGAGGTTCCCGACATCCGCGTACGCCGTGTTCTGCCGGCAAAACGGAATGCGGACGCCGCCGAGGATGGCGACGGGACGGGCTGCTGGCATGGGATTACCTCGCGCGAGGGGAGTCGGGGACATGGCCTGCACGTTAGCGCAGGCATAATGAAGCGAGTGTAGCTATGCGCCCGCGACGGGCCAACCGCCAATCCCATGACCCAAGCCTTCGCCAACAGCCACGCCCGCGGGGTGATCGCCCTGGAACTGTCCTCCGGGCGCGAACCGGCGCATCCGGCGCTGCCGCACGCGCAGGCCGCCGAACTGGCCGAGAAGGTCGGCCGCGACCTGGCGCAACTGGTACCGGCGGTGCGCGAGCTGGAGCTGAGCCTGGCCGGCGCGCATTTCGACCCGGCCGAGGCGCTGCGCCCGGGCTGGCCGCTGCACCGGCGCCTGGAGGAACTCGGGGCCCGGGCGCCGGGCCGCGCCGACGGCCCACGCCTGCTGGCCTTCGGCACCGATGCCGACGGCAGCGTGCCATTGCCGTTCCAGGCCGACGCCGGCCTGCGTGGCGGCGCGCTGCGGATCGTGCCGTTCCTGCTCAGCGGCCCCGACCACACCGTGCAGGCGGTGGCCGCGGCGCTGGAGGAGGTGCTGCTGGCCCAGGGCATGGCCCAGGCCGACACCGCGCTGCTGGCGCAGCAGGGTTTCGGCGCGCAGATCGAGCATGCCCGCTACCTCACCGGCAACGACCTGGCGGCGATGATGTCGATGCAGTACGACAACCAGGGCCTGGCGCCGCTGTGGCCGCTGATCGAGACCGCGCTGCTGGCGCCGGACCAGGAAGAATGGCTGCAGGCCCCGCCCGAGCCGCTGCTGCGCTACCGCGGCGGCGAGGTGCGCATGGCCCTGTTCGATCCGGCCAGCTGGTGCGCGCACTACGCCTACGACCGCCAGGACTGCGAGCGCCTGCAGCGGGTCTACGAGCAGTATCTGGCACGGCAGCGGCAACTGGCCGCGGTGCTGGAAGCCCACGGCCTGCCGGTGCTGTACGTGCACTGCGAGAGCGGGCAGGACGCGAAGCAGGCGTTGCTGGCGGCCTGAGCGGCGTCGGCACGGCTACCGGCGCTTGCATCGCCCGGCCGGAGCGAGCGCGCCGGCATGCGCTTCGAGCCGGTGCGCGATTCGTACAGAGTGCGATGCCGGTTCTGCTTCAGGCCTGCCATGGCGACATGCAGTGGGACACCGGCGTGTTTCATCATCCGCGGCACTGTCTGAGCACCGTGGCGTCGCAGCGGTGCGCAGACGCTTGATTCTGAGCGAGAGCATCCATGCAAAACGTGTTGACGGTGGAAGCGCTGTGCGCAAGCCGGCACGCGGGCGAACACCTCAAGTTCGTCCACTTCTGGGGGCACACGCCGAAGCAGCCCGGCCTTATCGACCGTAGCTGCTTCAGCCAATGGTTCGAAGCGCCTTTTGTGCTCGATTCGGTGTCTTACCCGACGGCCGAGCACTACATGATGGCCGGCAAGGCGCGGCTATTCGGCGATCACGCAGCCTGCGCCCGCATTCTGGCCGCAGCGCACCCCGGGGAGGCCAAGGCGATCGGGCGGGAGGTCCACGGTTTCGATGAATTCACCTGGCGCAGTGCCCGCATGCAGTTGGTCATCGAGGGCAACGTGGGCAAGTTCGGTCAGCATGCAGCGCTGAGAGCGTTCCTGCTGGGGACCGGGGATCGTGTGCTGGTCGAGGCGAGTCCGGTCGACCGGATCTGGGGCATCGGCTTGGCGGCGGACGACCCGCGCGCAGTCGATCCTACGATGTGGCAGGGTGAAAACCTGCTGGGCTTCGCCCTGATGCAGGTCCGCCAACAGCTAGAGGAATCCGGTCGTCCCTGATCGCAACGGGCGAGCCGGCCGACGCGTCATTGGACCGCGATTTGTCCCGCCTCAAGCCGGTTCCCGGATCTCAGCAGCGTTTGGGCACGTTGCCGTCCAAGGCCCGCAGTGCCGACGCCCGCAACGCGGACGCCGGCAGCGTGACGTGACGGCATTCGCGCCCGCTTACTGCGCCGGCGCAGCCGCCGCGTCGCCCTTGATCACGCCGCAGGCCAGGCGGCCGCCGGCGTTGCCGGTGGGCTGGCTCTTGTAGTCGTCCGGGTCGGCGTGGACGATCACCGCGTGGTTGAGGATGTCGAAGCCGTCGCCCTTGCCGATGTTGACGTTGTTGGACACCGCCGCATCGATGGTCGCCTTGCCCTCGGCGTCGGCCTTGAGGTTCGGCATGTCGCCGCCGTGGTGCGGATCGCTGCCGACCTGGCCGTGCTCGGTCTTGGCCGGGTTGAAGTGGCCGCCGGCGCTGCTGCCGTCGGGCGCGCTGCAATCGCCGAACTCATGGATGTGGAAGCCGTGCTCGCTGTTGGGCTTGAGCCCGGTGATGGTGCCGGTGACGTGCACGGCGCCGTCGACGGTGGTGAACTTGACCTCGCCGGCCACCGCGTTGCCCTGAGTCGGGCTGAGCGAGGCGCTGGCACTGCCGGTGGCGTTGGGGGCGGCCGGCGGCGCGCTGGCCGCGGGTGCGGCGACGGGTTCGGGGGTCGGCGCCGGCGTGGCCGCCGGTTCGTCGCGCTTGCAGGCGCTCAGCGCCAGGGTGGTGGCCAGGAACAGCAGACTGGGAAGGGTACGACGCACGGGGTTCTCCTTCATTACAGAGCCGCAGGATGCGGACGGACCTCCCAGGCGGACCCGGGCGGAAGTAGCGATGCGATGTCAGCGCAGCGGGCGGATCACGCCGCAGGCCACGCGCGCGCCGGCGTTGCCGGCCGGCTGGCTGCGGTAGTCGTCCGGATCGGCATGCGCGACCAGTGCGCGGCCGACGATGTCGTTGGCGGCGCCGCCGCCGAGCACCACGCCGCGCAACAGCACGTCGACCTGGGCGGTGCCGTCGGCATTGGCGGTGAGGTTGTCCATGTCGCCGGCGTGGTGCGGGCCGTTGCCGGCGCGGCCATGCGGCGCGCCGAGCGGATTGAAGTGGCCGCCGGCGCTGCTGGCATCGGCCGCGCTGCAGTCGCCGCGCTCGTGCACGTGGAAGGCGAAGCTGCGGTTGGGTTGCAGGCCGCCGAGCGTACCGGTGATACGCACGCCGCCGGGGGCGGCGACCAGGGAAAGCTTGCCGCTGACCAGGCTGCCGGACGCCGGCGCCAGCACGGCCTGTGCCTGCTGCACAGTGCCGGCGCTGGACAGCGGCGGCGCCTTGGGCGGCGGCGGCGGGGCCTTGGGCGGCGCGCTGCTGCACGCGGCCAGCATCAGCAGGGCGCTCGCGGCGAGGGGCAATCCGTAACGCATCGACATCGACTCCTGTGTCAGGACGAAATTAGAGGGGCAGCCGTGCAGACCTCATGAAGGCGCACGGCGTGCAGTCTAGTCGGGTGGGATTGGGGATTGGGGATTGGGGATTGGGGATGACCAGCCTGCGGCTGTTGAGAACCGGGATTCGCGAAAGCGTAACGCCATGTAGCTCGGCGCAATGCCCTGTCAGGCACACCGCAGCAAGGGTTTCATGCAGCGGGCGACGCCCGCCCGCAAGGGACCTCGCCGTTGCGAATCCCCAATCCCGACTCCCCAATCCCGCCCCTCAGCGGCGCCGCCGCCCCGGCCCCAGCTTGCGGGTGACGGTGTTGCGGCCCACGCCCAGGCGCGCGGCGGCTTCGGCGCGGCGGCCCTGGGTGAAGCGCAGGGCCACTTCCAGCAGCGCCTTGTCGAAACGCTCGCGGGCCTCGGCATGCAGGCCCTCGGCGCCGTCGGCCAGGCGCTGCTGCGCCCAAGCCGACAGCTGCGTGTCCCACTCGCCGCCGTCGCCGCTGCGTTCGCGGCGGCTGCCGCGCAGCAGCGCCGCTTCGACGTCGCCGGCGTCGATGATCTCCGCCGGCGCCAGCGCGGCCAGGCGCCAGCACACGTTCTCCAGCTCGCGCACATTGCCCGGCCACGGATAGGCGCGCAGCGCGTCCAGCGCCGCCGGCGCCAGCCGCTTGGGCGGGGTGTCGAGCTTGCGCGCGGCCATCGCCAGGAAGTTCTCGGCCAGCTGCGGCACGTCGGCGCGGCGCTCGCGCAGCGGCGGCAACTGCAGCCGCACCACGTCCAGGCGGTGCAGCAGGTCGGCGCGGAAGCGGCCCTGTTCGACCAGCGCCTCCAGATCCTGGTGGGTGGCGGCGATGACCCGCACGTCGACCCGGATCAGTTCGCGGCCGCCGACGCGGAAGAATTCGTTCTCGGCCAGCACGCGCAGCAGCCGGGTCTGCAGCGGCAGCGGCATGTCGCCGATCTCGTCGAGGAACAGGGTGCCGCCGTCGGCCTGCTCGAAGCGGCCGATGTGGCGGCGCTGCGCGCCGGTGAAGGCGCCGGCCTCGTGGCCGAACAGTTCGCTCTCCAGCAGTTCGGCCGGGATCGCGGCGGTGTTGAGCGCCACGAACGGCTTGCGCGCGCGCGGCGACTCGGTGTGCAGCGCGTGCGCGACCAGCTCCTTGCCGGTGCCGGTCTCGCCGTTGATCAGCACCGACAGCGGCGCCTGCGCCAGCCGGCCGATGGCGCGGAACAGCGCGCGCATCGCCGGGGTGTCGCCGATCAGTTCGGTGCTGCCCTGCCCGGCCGGCGCCGCCGCCGGCGCCGCGGCACTGCCGGCATCGGGCAGCGCGCGCGCGGCCAGCGCCACCGCGTCGTCCAGGTCGAAGGGCTTGGACAGGAACTCGTGGGCGCCGCCGCGGAACGCGCCGGCGGTGCTGGCCACGTCGGTGTAGGCGGACATCACGATCACCGGCAGTTGCGGATGCGCGGCCTTGAGCTTGTCCAGCAGCACCAGGCCATCGTCGCCGGGCATGCGCACGTCGGTGAACAGCAGGTCGGGCATGGGCCGCTGCGCCAGCGCCTGCAGCGCGGCGGCGGCGCTGTCGAAGCCGTCGACGCTGTAGCCGGCATCGCGCAGGGCGGTGGACAGCACGAAGCGCACCGAACGGTCGTCGTCGACCACCCAGATACGTTGCGTTCCTTGCAGGGAGTCGGTCATCGCAGTGCTCCTAATCGGAATCCGCTGCGCTCTGCGGCAGCAGCAGGGTGAACACGGTGTGGCCGGGGCGGGAGCGGTAGGTCAGCGAGCCGGCATGCTCGCGCGCCACCTGCTGGGCCAGCGCCAGGCCCAGGCCACTGCCTTCGGCGCGGCCGCTGACCAGCGGCAGGAACAGGTGTTCGGCCAGCTCCTCGGGCACGCCGCGGCCGTCGTCGACGATCTCCAGGCGCAGCCCGCGCGCATGCACGCGGTCGCGGATGCGCTGGCCGTGCTCGACCCGGGTACGCAGGGTGACCTGCGCGGCGCCGGCCTGGATCGCGTTGCGCACCAGGTTCCATACCGCCTGGGTGAGGCGGTCGGCATCGCCGAGGAATTCGGGAATGCTGGGGTCGTAGTCGCGCTGCAGGCGTACCGACCAGCCGCCTTCGTTCTCGGCCAGGCGCAGGACCCGCTCCAGCACCGCATGGATGTTGAGCATGGCGTGCGGCCGCGCCGGCGCCGGCGACAGCAGTTGGTCGAGCAGGCTGTTGAGGCGCTCGATCTCCGCGCCGATCAGCTCGATCAGTTCGCGTTCGTCCTCGTCGCGGTGCTGGGCGCGTCGCGCCAGCAGCTGCGCCGCGCCCTTGAGCCCGGCCAGCGGATTGCGCAGTTCGTGGGCCAGGCCCTTCAGTGCCGCGCTGAGCGCGTTCGGCAGGGCCTGCGCCGGGTCCAGCGTGGGGAACTCGTCGACCGGGTGCGCTTCCAGCAGCCAGCCGCCGTCGTCCAGCCGCGACAGCCAGCCCTCGGCGAAGCGCGGCGGCTCGCCGGGCACGGCCAGGGCCATGCGGTGCAGGCGCAGCACGTCGCGCTCGTCGTTGCGCAGGAACCGCGCCAGCGCATCGCCCTGCACTTCCAGCGAGGCCAGCGGCTGGTCGAGCAGGCGCCGTACGCTGACCCCGAGCCAGCGCGCGAAGGCGGGGTTGGCGCCGCGCAGGCGGCCGTCGGCATCGGCCCAGACCACCGGGGTACCGAGTGCGGAAAGCGGGGGCGGCGTGCTGTTCATGGCCATTGCACCAATGTAGTGCAAAGCCTGGCGGTCGGCACGGGGCGGCGACGCGTGATGCGGACCACAATCCCGCCACCGGCGCGGCGCGGGACCGCCTCCGGGCCGGCGGACAGTGCTGCTTGGCCTTGGATCGCGCTGCAGACCGCGGTGTTGCGGGAACAGGGGGGTGTGGCGAGGCGAATGGCCACGCGGAATACCTCGATCGCTGGAGAATGGCCGGCGCTTCCCCCCAGGAAGCGCCGGCGAAAGCCGCGGTCGCGTGGGCCGGCCACCAGCACCGGCCGCACGCATTGCGACAAGGCCCGCGACCGCCGTCGCGGGCCGACGAACCTCAGGACTCGTAGGCGGATTCGCCATGCGAGGTGATGTCCAGGCCCTCGCGCTCGGCGTCTTCCGACACGCGCAGGCCGAACACCAGCTTGGCGATCAGGAAGCCGACCACCGAGACCACGCCGATCCAGCCGACGGTGATCAGCACGCCTTCGGCCTGCACTACCACCTGGTGGCCCATGGTCACGCCCTCGGCATAGCCCATGCCGCCCAGCGCCTTGTCGGTGAACACGCCGGTGAGGATCGCACCGACGATGCCGCCGACGCCGTGCACGCCGAACACGTCCAGGGTGTCGTCGGCATTGAGCAGCTTCTTCAGCCCGGTCACGCCCCACACGCAGATCACGCCGGCCGCCACGCCGATGGCGATGGCACCGAACGGTCCGACGGTCCCCGCGGCCGGGGTGATGCCGACCAGGCCGGCGACCATGCCCGAAGCCACGCCCAGCGCCGAGGACTTGCCCTTGACCACCTTCTCGGTCAGCGACCAGGCCAGCACCGCCGCGGCGGTGGCCAGCAGGGTGTTGAGGAAGGCCAGCGCCGCGGTGGCGTTGGCTTCCAGCGCCGAGCCGGCGTTGAAGCCGAACCAGCCCACCCACAGCAGCGAGGCGCCGACGAAGGTCAGGGTCACGTTGTGCGGCTTCAGCGCGTTGTGGCCGAAGCCCAGGCGCTTGCCGACGAAGTAGGAACCGACCAGGCCGGCGACACCGGCGTTGATGTGGACCACGGTGCCGCCGGCGAAGTCCAGCGCGCCCTTGCCGAACAGGAAGCCCGGGGCCGACCACACCATGTGCGCCAGCGGCAGGTAGCCGAAGGTGAACCAGATGACCACGAACAGCAGCACCGCGGCGAACTTCACCCGCTCGGCGAAGGCGCCGACGATCAGCGCGCCGGTGATGCCGGCGAAGGTCAGCTGGAACGCGACGAACACGTACTCCGGCAGCTTGAAGCCCTTGGAGAAGGTGTCGGCCAACGTGGTGGTGTCGACTCCGGCCAGCAGCGCCTTGTGCAGCGTGCCGATGAACGGACCGCCGTCGGCGAACGCCAGGCTGTAGCCGTAGACCACCCACAGCACCGCGATCAGCGAGAACACCACGCCGACCTGGATCAGCACCGACAGCACGTTCTTGGCGCGGACCATGCCGCCGTAGAACAGCGCCAGGCCGGGCACCACCATCAGCAGCACCAGCAGCGTGGAGGTGAGCATCCAGGCGACGTCGCCCTTGTCCACCACCGGCGCGGCGGCGGCCGCTGCCGGCGCGGCGGCCGGCGCCGGTGGCGGCGTCAGTTGTTCGGTGACCACATCCGGCGTCGGCGCCGGGGTGACTTCGGCCTGGGCAAAGGCCTTGCCGGGCACGCCGATCGACATCGCGCTGACCAGCATCAGCATGCACACCGCATAGAACCGGGCTTTCCACCCGGCGAACAGACCTGTCTTCATGAAGGGCTCCAAGGTGGGGTTAGAGCGCATCGGCGCCGATTTCGCCGGTACGGATACGGACGACCTGCTCGATGGCGGTGACGAAGATCTTGCCGTCGCCGATCTTGCCGGTGCCGGCCGCGCCCTGGATCGCCTCGACCACGGCATCCAGACGTTCGTCGGTCACCACGGTCTCGATCTTGATCTTGGGCAGGAAGTCGACGACGTATTCGGCACCCCGATACAACTCGGTGTGGCCCTTCTGCCGACCGAAGCCCTTGACCTCGGTGACGGTGATGCCGGACACCCCAGCCTGCGACAAGGCCTCGCGGACCTCGTCGAGCTTGAATGGCCGGATGATGGCGGTGATCAGTTTCATGCGCATACCCCGTTGGTGGAAGGAACCGGCCGCCGAAGGCCGACCGGCACTGGGCCCATCGACCGCGCCGCGAACGGCGCGGGTGTTGCTGCGCGATGCGTTCCGTGGATCACGCCGAGGCCCACCGCACCCACGGTGCGGCGGCGACGGCGAAGTGGGAGGGAACGTGTCCCACGGCACGCAAGCGCTGTGTTGCGCGATACATCCCCTGGACGAGCGATGACGCGATGACGGACGCGGACCACCTGCGCGGCTCCCCAGCCGGGCAGGTGGCGGCGATGGCGAAGGAGGGAGGGGAAGCCTTCGCCATCGCCGCGCGTGGAACTCAGTTGGCGTAGTACAGCTGGTATTCCAGCGGGTGCGTGGCCGCGCGGAACTTGGTCACTTCCTGCATCTTCAGCGCGATGTAGCCGTCGATGAAGTCGTCGGTGAACACGCCGCCGGCCTTGAGGAACTCGCGGTCGGCGTCCAGCGCTTCCAGCGCCTGGTCGAGGCTGGAGCACACCTGCGGGATCTGCTTCTCCTCTTCCGGCGGCAGGTCGTACAGGTCCTTGTCGCTGGGCGCGCCCGGGTCGATCTGGTTCTTGATGCCGTCCAGGCCGGCCATCATCAGCGCGGCGAAGGTCAGGTAGCCGGACTGCAGCGGATCCGGGAAACGGATCTCGATGCGGCGCGCCTTCGGGTTGGACACCCAGGGAATGCGGCACGAGGCCGAGCG
The DNA here is from genome assembly GCF_024266585.1 of Xanthomonas sacchari. Lineage (NCBI taxonomy): Bacteria > Pseudomonadati > Pseudomonadota > Gammaproteobacteria > Lysobacterales > Lysobacteraceae > Xanthomonas > Xanthomonas sacchari. The sequence continues at coordinate 450,112 of NZ_CP100647.1, read as the reverse complement.
GTTGCGCGCCGAGTAGGCCAGCATCACCGGCGCCTCGAAGCCCGGGACCAGGCGCTTGTAGCTGTTGGTGCCGGAGTTGGTGAAGGCGTTGATCGCCTTGGCGTGCTTGAAGATGCCGCCGATGTACCACAGCGCCATCTGCGACAGGCCGCCGTAGCCGTCGCCGGAGAACAGGTTGGTGCCGCCCTTGGCCAGCGACTGGTGCACGTGCATGCCCGAGCCGTTGTCGCCGACGATCGGCTTGGGCATGAAGGTCGCGGTCTTGCCGTTGCGGTAGGCGACGTTCTTGATGATGTACTTGAGCATCATCAGCTCGTCGGCCTTCTTCACCAGCGAGTTGAACTTGGTGCCGATCTCGCACTGGCCGGCGGTGGCCACTTCGTGGTGGTGCACTTCGACTTCGATGCCGACCTGCTCCAGGGTCTTGCACATCTCCGCGCGCAGGTCCTGCAGCGAGTCGGTCGGCGGCACCGGGAAGTAGCCGCCCTTGACCGCCGGACGGTAGCCGCTGTTGCCGCCTTCGATCTTGCTGCCGCTGCTCCAGGCCGCTTCTTCCGAATCGATCTTGAAGAAGGTGTGGCCCATCTCGTTGCCGAAGCGCACGCCGTCGAAGATGAAGAATTCCGGCTCCGGGCCGAAGAACGCCTGGTCGGCGATGCCGCTGGACTTCAGGTAGGCCTCGGCGCGCTTGGCCACGCCGCGCGGGTCGCGGCCGTAGCTCTGCATGGTGGCCGGGTCGAGGATGTCGCAGGTCAGCACCAGGGTCGGATCGGCCATGAACGGATCGACGAAGGCGGTGTCGGCGTCGGGCAGCAGGACCATGTCCGACTCGTTGATGCCCTTCCAGCCGGCGATCGAGCTGCCGTCGAACATCTTGCCTTCCTCGAACAGCGCCGGCTCGATGATGCTGACCGGGAAGGTGACGTGCTGCTGCACGCCGCGCATGTCGACGAAGCGCAGGTCGACGAACTCGATCTTGTTGTCCTTGACCAGCTTCTCAATAGTTTCCACAGACATCGATGCAACCTCGGGTTGTGAAGGGCGTGGGCGAGTATCAGCAATCGCCATGCCAATCATGTGGCACTCACAAGCCCTTGATTCTGCTGAAGCGTGCACGCGAACGATGCAACTGCACTGCACTTTACTGGTGCATTCACGCCTGAACGCACCAAAATGGCGCGCAAGCGGATGCTCTATCCTTGCGCAGCTTCCCCTCCCCCAAACGCGACCCTCTTCCCCCATGAGCGATCTGCTGTCGGCCCTGCTGCTGGGCATCATCGAAGGCCTGACCGAATTCCTGCCCATCTCCAGCACCGGGCACCTGTTGATCGCCGAGCGCTGGCTCGGCCACCGTTCGGACTTCTTCAACATCGTGATCCAGGCCGGCGCGATCCTGGCCACCACCCTGGTGTTCCGGCAGCGCCTGTGGGACCTGGCCACCGGCCTGGGCGACCGCGCCAACCGCGACTACGCGTTCAAGCTGGGCGCGGCCTTTCTGGTGACCGCGGTGGTCGGCCTGGTGGTGCGCAAGGCCGGCTGGCAGTTGCCCGACAATGTGGAGCCGGTGGCCTGGGCGCTGGTGATCGGCGGCGTGTGGATGCTGGTGGCCGAGTACTTCGCCGCGCGCCTGCCCGAACGCGAGACGGTGACCTGGACGGTGGCCATCGCGGTCGGCCTGGCGCAGGTGGTGGCCGGCGTGTTCCCCGGCACCTCGCGGTCGGCGGCGACGATCTTCCTGGCGATGCTGCTGGGCCTGAGCAAGCGCTCGGCCGCGGCCGAGTTCGCCTTCCTGCTCGGCATCCCGACCATGTTCGCGGCCAGTGCGTACTCGTTCCTGGAGCTGTATAAGGACGGCGGCCTGGGCAGCGAGAACTGGGGCGACGTGGCGCTGGCCTTCGTCGCCTCGATGGTCACCGGCTTCGTGGTGGTGAAGTGGCTGCTGGGCTACATCAAGTCGCACCGCTTCACCGCCTTCGCGGTGTACCGCATCGTGCTGGGCGCGGCGCTGCTGCTGTGGTTGCCGGCGGCGTGAGGGGTTAAGTCGGCGAGGCGCTGCGCGCGCCGGACCCTCACCCCAACCCCTCTCCCGGTGGGAGAGGGGCTACGGCGTTTCCCTTCTCCCCTCGGGAGAAGGTGCCCCGCAGGGGCGGATGAGGGTACGGGCGAAGCCTCGCAGCGACAGGTCGACGTGGGCGCTGCGCGCCCGGACCCTCACCCCAACCCCTCTCCCGGGGGAGAGGGGCTAGGCGTTTCCCTTCTCCCCTCGGGAGAAGGTGCCCCGCAGGGGCGGATGAGGGTCCGGGCGAAGCCTCGCAGCGACAGGTCGACGTGGGCGCTGCGCGCTCCGGCCCCTCACCCCAATCCCTCTCCCGGTGGGAGAGGGGCTACGGCTTCGCCCTTGTCTCCTTGAGAGAGGGGCTCAGGCTCACTTCGCTGCTGGATTGAGGCTGTAGGTGCCGTACAGGCTGGCTTCGGCCAGCACATGGCCCTGCATCGCGCGCAGGGCGTCGGCCGAAGTGAAACGCGCCGGGACGTCCAGCCGCGCCACGTCCAGCGCGAACAGGCGGAAGAAGTAGCGATGCACGCGCAGGTCGTTGGCCGGCGGGTACGGGCCGTCGTAGCCGTAGTAGTCGCCGCCCATCGCCGCGTCGCCGGCGAACCAGTCGGTGTAGCTGTTCAGTCCCTGCCGCGCACCGTCCAGGCCGGGCGGATGCTGCTTGCCCTTGGCGACCACGCCGTCGCTGGCGCTGCCCTCGGCGATCGCGCGCAGGTCGGCCGGCAGGTCCACCGCCACCCAATGCACGAATTCGGTGCGCGGCTGCGCGACCGGGATCTGGACGTCGTCGCGGCCGACCATCTCGGCCACGGTCGGCACGTCCGGATCGACGCACAGCAGGGCGAAGGATTGGGTGCCGGCCGGCACCGCGTCCCAGGCCAGGTGGGGGTTGCGGTTGCCGCCGAAGCCGTCGGCCTGGCCCATCGCGTAGGTCGCCGGGATGGGGTGGCCGGGCTGCAGGCTGTCACTGCGAAGACGCATGCGGGAAGCTCCGTGGGAAATCAGGTTTCAGGGTAGCCAAGGCGGACCGCCACCGGCGTCAGCAGCGCGAACGCGGCGGACAGCGGGCCGGCATAGGCGCGCCAATGGCCGGCGGCCAGGCGCGGCGGGCCGACCGTGGCGATGGCCGGGAACGGCACGCCGAACGCCTGCTCCAGCGCCGCCGCCACGCCGGCCGGATCGTGCTCGGTGCCGTCCAGGCGCACCAGATGATGCGGATACAGATCCTGCTCGTGCAGGTCGGCGACCTGCGCCAGCACCGCCGCCAGCCACTGCGCGCCGGTCTCCGGCGAGGCCAGGCCCAGCGGCGCCGGGGCGCCGTTGGCCAGCCAGTCCAGCAGCATGTCGCGCGGGTCGCGCAGCACCACCAGCAGCCGTCCTTCCGGCAGGTGCGGGCGCAGCGCGCGCAGCAGCGCGTTGTCCCACCACAGCAGCCAGTCGACGATGTTGCCGTCGGCGACGCCGCGTGCCGGCAGCTGCGCGCGCCACTCGGCGACCAGCGCCGCGCCGTCCAGCGCACCGCTGTCCAGTTCCTCGACGCTGCGGAAGCGCTGCAGGCCGTCGGTCGGCGGCTGCGGGCCGAAACGGTCGCCGCGCAGCACCGGGCTGGCCGCGTCGATCACCGCGATCACCCGCTCCACGCCGCTGCCCGGCGCGCCCCACACGAACAGCGGCCGCGCCGGGTTCTGCGGGTCGATCGGGGCCAGCGCCGGCCACTGCGCCGGGGCCTGGCCCAGCGGCGGCAGCGGCAGCCGGTGCGGCAACTGTTCCTGCTGGAAGGCCACCCAGGTCGCCAACGCGTCCTGCGGGCGTCCGGCGGCATCCTGCACCGCCGCCAGCCACGGCCGCACCACGGTGCGGTCCTGTTCGGGCATGCGCTGCATCAGGCCGCGCACGTGGTCGATCGCGGCATCGTGCTCGCCGCGCTCCAGCAGCGCCTCGACCAAGCGTTCCTCGCCGCTGAGCCGGCCCGGTTCCAGCGCCACGATGCGCTGCGCCACGGCCTCGCCCTGGTCGCGCTCGCCGGCCATGTCGTGCACGCGCAGCTGCGCTTCCAGCGCCGGCACGTGCGCCGGCATCGCCGCCTGCCAGCGCGCGATCAGCGCGCGCGCCTCCGGCCCGCCCACCGGCTCCAGCGCCAGCCGCGCCAGCCACAGGTCGTGGGCGTCGGTGGTGGTGGCCAACGCCGCTTCCAGGGTGGCGCGGGCATCGTCGATCGTGCCCAGGCGCTGCCAGGCGATCAACGCCGCATGCAGGGTGCGGCGATCGTCCGGCGCCACCGCCAGGGTGCGGCGCAGGTGCTCCAGCGCCTCGGCCGGGCGGTCGGCCTGCAAGGCGTATTCGCCGGCCAGCCGGCGCATGTTGGGGGTGTCGCCGGCCGGATCGGCCAGCACCGTCTCCAGCGCGGTGAGGGCGTCGTCCAGGCGGCCCTGGCGGTAGGCCAACTGCGCGACCAGCGCCATCATCGCCGCGCCAGTGCCCGGGGTGAGCGCGGCGACGCGGCGGAACGCGGTCTCGGCGAAGGCGAAGTGCTGCTTGTCCAGGTAGGCGAAGCCCAGCGCGTAGAGCAGGCGCGGATCGTCCGGCAGGGCATTGCTGGCACGCGCGAGCAGCGCCAGCGCGCGGTCGGCGTCGCCGCGGCGCAGCGCCAGCATGCCGTCCACGCCGAGCAACTGCGGATGCTCCGGCTGCAGGCGCGCGGCGGTGCGGCTGAGCCGCTCCACTTCGTCCAGGTCGCCGCGGCCCAGCGCCAGGTGCGCGCGCATCACGTAGGCGAGGAATTCGTTGGGATCCAGCGCCGCGGTCTGCGCCAGCGCGTCCTCGGCCTGGGCCAGGTCGTTGGCGCTGACCAGCATGCCGGCGCGCAGCAGGTGCAGGCTGGCGTCTTCCGGGGCCAGCGCGATCGCGCGGCCGATGCTGTCCAGGGACGCGGCCGTCTCGCCGTGCTGCTGTTGCGCCAGCGCCAGCCAGCGCAGGGCCTGCGGGTCGTCGGCGGCCTCGGCGGCCCAGGTCTGGGCGAGACGCAGCGCGTCGGCGGTGTCCTGGCGGCGCAGGGCGTCGAGAATGGGCTGGTGCATGGAGTTCCGGCTCGGGGCAAACCCGCATTGTAGCGGGAGCATCGGGCCGCCCTGCGCGGGCGCCTGCGGCCGCACCGGGGCACGGACGTTGCCGGCAGCGCCTTGTCGCCGGCGCCACGAGGAGGAGACGTCGCGGACGGCGACCCGCGCCGAGAATGCTGGCCTGCGCAGATCGCCGAGTGCGCGGGGGTCGCGCTACGTGGTGGCGACGGTGGTGCGAGAACGGCGGAAGGCGCATCGCCGCGCGCCGCACCCGGACGCGGTGTGCGCCTGCCCTGCCTGGCTGGCGCAAGCCCGCCGCGGGCGAGGTCGCCCGCCGGCTACGCCTCCACCAGCCCCTCGGTCAGCCGCTCGGCCACCCAGCGTTCGGCGAAACCGTCGCCGCGCGCATTCTCGATGAAGCCGCAATGGCCGCCCCAGCGTGCGATCTCCAGCCGCGCCACCTCGGGCAGGCGCCAGTTGCGGAAGTCGTCCAGCGGGATCACCGGGTCGTCCTCGGCCATCAGGATGTCGGCCGGCACGCTGAGGCCGAGCAGGCGCTCGCCGGCGATGCAGTAGCTGTCGAAGTAGGCGTCCAGGCTGGCGAAGCCGGCATGGCGCTCGGCCAGCCAGGCCATCAGCCCGCGCATGTCCAGCGCCAGGGTGGCGTCGTCGTAGCCGTGGCGGTCGGGGAACAGTTCGCGCTTGCGCAGCAGCGACTCGCGCCACTTGCGGCGGAAATACCAGTCGTAGAACTGCGGGCCGTTCTCGATCCGCTGCATGGTGGTGGCCGGGTCCAGCAACGGGCACACCGCGGCGACGTGGCGCAGCGGCAGGCCCGCGGACGGCGCGCGCAGCGCCAGGCGCAGGGCGAAATTGCCGCCCAGCGAATAGCCGGCCGCCAGCAGCGTCGGCGCCGGGAACCGCTGCCACAGGTCGCAGGCGGCGTTGACCACTTCGTCCAGGCGCTCGGAGTGGAACAGGTCCACGTTGAGGTGGTGGGTGCCGCCGTGGTCGCGGAAGTTGAGCCGGAACACCTGGTAGCCCAGCGCCAGCATCTTCGCCGCGGTCAGGCGCATGTAGCTGGAATCGGCGCTGCCTTCCCAGCCGTGCAGCAGCAGCACGGTGCCGCGCGGCGGGGCGCCGGCCGGCACGCTGAGCCAGCCCTGCAGGCGCACGCCGTCGCCGCCGTCGAGGATGTGCGAGGTGGTGGTGGCGCCGCTGGCGGCCAGCAGCTGCTCGCCACGGCGCACACGCAGCAGGCTGGAACCCAGGACCGATTGGACGTGCGGGTTGCGCAGCCAGCGTGGGGGGGAGTAATCGGTTGCGTTCATGGAGAGCGAGCTTGCGCCTGCCGACTGGAGTAATCGGTCAGGTGCGATCCGTTCGGTGTCGCCCCGTTCAGGGTTGTGCCATTGCCGTGACGATGCGCGCGCGCGACGTCTCGGCGATGCGCCGGCGCCCTTCCACGTCCTGCAGCCGGATCGGCTCCAGGAAATGCACCTCGGCCACCCGCCCCGGCTCGCCGAGCAGACGCAGGAAGTTGGCGAAGAAACTCTCGTGCGGCCCGAACGCGACGATCTGCTGCGCCGAGCCGCCGGCGCCGTAGCGCAGCGCCACCGGCTGCACCGCCACCTCGGCCTCGACCGCGGCCTGGAAGATGCGCGCGTGGAACGGCCCCACGTCCTGGCCGCTGCGGGTGCGCCCTTCCGGGAACACCCCGACCGAGCGCCCGGAACGCAGCCGCTCCAGCATCGCCTGCAGCACCCCGCCCAGCGACTCGGTGCTGCCGCGCTGGTGGAAGATGGTCTGCCCACGGGTGGCCAGCCAGCCGACCAGCGGCCAGCCGGCGATCTCGCGCTTGGCGACGAAACCCATCATGCGCTGGCTGTGCAGCATCACGATGTCGATCCAGCTGACGTGGTTGGCCACGAACAGCGCCGGGTTGGGCAGCGGCGTGCCGATGCGGCGCACGCGCAGGCCGAAGATGCGCAGCAGCCAGGTCGACCACCAGCAGACCACGCGGTCGCCGAAGGACTCGGTGCCGGCGCGGCCGGGCGACAGCGCCATGCACACCAGCAGGAACGGCAGCGACAACAGCACGTGCAACGCCAGCAGCGGCACGCGGTAGCCGTAACGAACCCAGCGCAGCGCCCCACCGTATTGGCGCATGGCGGGTGGGGAGAACTCGCTCATTGGGATAAGGGTACCGGAAGCGGGGGCCTAACGGAGAATTGTGTCACCCTGAAGACGCGCGCGCCGCGCGCACGGCGTCAGCCGCGGTCGACCACCGCCAGGGTCAGCCGCGACACGCACACCGGCTTGCCCGCCGCGTCCTCGATGTGGATCTCCCACACCTGGGTGGACCGGCCCACGTGCAGCGGCCGCGCCGTGCCGGTGACCGTGCCGCTGCGCGCGCTGCGCAGGTGGTTGGCGTTGATCTCCAGGCCCACGCAGATGCGCCCCGGCTGCACGCACAGGTTGCCGGCGGTGCTGCCCAGGGTCTCGGCCAGCACCACCGACGCGCCGCCGTGCAGCAGCCCGTACGGCTGCCGCGTGCGCGCATCCACCGGCATCGTCGCCCGCAGCCAGTCCGGCCCGGCCTCGGTGAAGACGATGCCCAGGTGCGCGATCAGGGTGTCGCGGCAATCGGCGTTGAGGACGGCGAGATCGGCGGGTTCGCGAAAGGACATTTTGGGGCCGGGATTGGGGATTCGGGATTGGGGATTGGCAAGAGCGGCATCCCCTGCACGGACATTATCGCGCCTGCACGGGGCATCCGGTCGCGGGGACTTGCTTTTGCGGCTCCCGGCTTTTCAGCAGCCGAATGGCTGCTCATCCCCAATCCCGAATCCCCGCCCATCAGAGAATCGGCACCAGCCCCGAGCCGAACGCCGTCAGCATCCGCACCAGCAGCCACTTGGGGCCGACGTTGACCTCGGGGAAGTCGCCGACCGCGCTGTAGCAGCGATGGAAGCCCGGGTCGCGCCGGGTCAGCGGCGCCGGGCAGTCGGGGCCGGGCTGGAATTCGTAGTCGGTGGCGTAGCGCCAGGGCCAGAAATCCAGCACCGGCAGCGCCTCGGAGACCTTGCCCATGCTGTAGTTCAGGCCCGACAGCACCGGCGGCTTGACCCGCGGCGCCACCACCCAGGAGTTCTCCGGCTCGATGTCGCGGCCGATGCTGGCCGCCAGCGCCTGCGCGAACGCCGGATCGTCGACGATCACCGCGCCCTCGGTGTTGTAGGTCTCGCTGCGCGGGTCGAAGTTGTGGGTGCCGATCACGCCGACGCGGCGGTCCACCACCAGCGACTTGGCATGCAGGCCCATGCGCGCGCCCTCGCGGGTCACCGGCAGCGGCCGGTTGGCGATGCGCCGGCTCAGGTAGGACGGGCGGGTCTCGGTGCGCAGCACGCGGCGCGCGACCTGGCTGCCGTCGCCGCGGCCGCCGGACGGCCCGCCACTGCCGCTGCCCAGCAGCGAACTGCGCCCGGCGGCGCTGCCGCCCAGCAACGTGTTGCGCCCGCTGCCGGCAGCCTCGCCGCGCTCGCCGCCGGCCGGCGCGGACGGCACCTCGCCCTGCAACGGCGCCGGCAGCAGGTTGGCGTAGTCCACCGGCGCATCCAGCGGGAACGGCTTGTACTCGTAGATGTCGAAGCCCAGTTCGCGCAGGTTGCGGCGCTTGTACTTGTAGGACAGCGCGTACACCACCGGGTTGTCGGTGGCCGCCAGGCTGTTGGTGGCCACCACCACGCGCGGCGGCCGGGTGCGCTTGCGCAGGTCGCGGAAGATCTCCTGCGCCGGGTCCGACAGCACCAGGTACGGCGTCTGCAGCATGATTTCCTCGCGCGCGCCGGCGATCAGCCGGTCGAGCCTGGGCGCGGTGGAAATGGCCTTGGGGCCGTGTTCGCGGCGGTGCTTCTGCGGCAGGTCGGCGACGTAGTCCACATGCTTGACCGGCAACGCCGGCAGCACGAAGGCGTTCTCGACGAAGGCCGGATCGGCCGCCTCCTCGCTGACCCGCTGCACCCGCTCCGGACGCAGGAACTGCGCCGGCGGCATCGCCGGCACGCCCTCGCGCAGCAGCAGCCTGCCGACGTCGTTGAGCCGCGCCACCGGCACGCTGCGCCGCGCCGCCCAGTAGGCGTCGAAGTTGGCGGCCATCGTGCGTGCCACCGGGCCGGCGACCAGCACGTCGCGGTCGCGGAAGTTGTACTCGGCGTCCCAGTCGTAGTAATCGTCCTGGTAGTTGCGCCCGCCGACCACGCCGATCGCGTCGTCGATCACCAGCAGCTTGTTGTGCATGCGCTGGTTGAAGCGGCGGAAGCAGCACAGCACGCTGGCGGCGTAGTGGAAATAGTTGGGCTTGGCCAGGCCGAAGGTGGGGTTGTAGATGCGCAGCGAGAAGTTCTCGTGCGCGCCGGCCAGCGCGCCGAGGATCTGCAGGTCGGAGATCGCCGAGAGCTGGTCGATCAGCACCCGCACCTTGACCCCGCGCCGCGCCGCGGCCAGCAGTTCGTCCATCACCAGCCGCGCGCTGTCGTCCTTGTCGAAGATGTAGGTCTGCAGGTCGATGCTGCGGCTGGCGCTGCGGATCAGGTTGACCCGCGCCACCAGCGCCTCTTCGCCGTGGTCGAGGATGGTGGCGTAGTGCCGCGGGGCGCCGTCGGCGGACTGGGCGAAGGCCTTGCCGGCCAGCCCGCGCAGCGGCGAGGCCAACGCGCAGTGGTCCCCGCGCGTGCAGTCGAGCTGGCGGTCGCGCGCGGCCTCGGCGATCGCCACGGCGCGGCCGTGCTGCGCCTGCGACAGGCTCGCGCAGCCGCTGCCCAGCAGCAGCGCCACCACCACCAGCACCCGCATCCATCGCGATGTCACCGAGTGGCCGCCTCGGTCAGGCGTGCGCGCAGCACGAACGTGACCCGGTCGCTCAAGGCCAGATCCCATTTGTCCATTCCGTAACGTCCACGCAATACCGTACCGCGGCTGATGACGTCGCAATCATAGCCTGGGCGGGTGCATGCGGCCGGCATGACGGTCAGCGTCTCGGGGTGGCTGACCCCGCGGATGCTCAGGGTGCCGGGGATCGGCCCGCCCCTGCCCAGCACCTGCGGCGAGAACGGCTGCGAATCGAAGGACACGGTGGGATAGCGCGGCGCGTCGAAGAAGTCCTCGCCGCGCATCCAGCTGGTGTAGCGCGGCTTGCCGGGGATCTCCACGTAGGCCGTGAACAGGCGCAGGCGCACCTGGTGGCGGCCGTCGGGCAGCACCTGCACGGTGCCCTCGTAGCGCGGGAAGAAGCCTTCGATGCGCTGACCGAAGCGAGTGCGGATCTCGAAACCGAAGCGCGACTGCGCCGGGTCCAGGCCATACTCGCCCGGCGCCAACAACGCCGGCTGCACCTGCGCATGGCCGACGGCGCACAGCAGGCACAACGGCAGCAGCGCGGCGCGCAGCGCCGGACGCAGTGCCCTGCGCAGCCGGCTCAGGGCCACCAGAACGCGGTCAACCGCGCCACGCCCGGCTCGATCGCCGCGTCGTGCGGCACCCCGAGCACGGCGACGCTGGCGGTGGGCATGCCGCGGTAGTCGCCCGACTGGCCGCTGTGCATCAGCGCCGCCAGCCGCTCCAGGCCCGGATTGTGGCCGACCAGCAGCAGCCGCTCGACGTCGCGATGGCCGTCCAGCAGATCGGCCAGGGTGCCGGAGGTGGCTTCGTAGATGCGCGGCTCCAGGCGCTGCTCGACGTAGCCGGTCAGGCCCAGCACCGCCTCCAGGGTCTCGCGCGCGCGCCGCGCCGGCGAACACAGCACCCGGTCCGGCACCAGCCGCTGCTCCAGCAGCCAACGCCCGGCGGCCTCGGCCTCGGCCAGGCCGTGCGGGGACAGCGGCCGGTCGAAATCGGCCTGGCCGGTGTCGGCCGGCTCGGCGTGGGCATGGCGCAGCAGGATCACTTCTCGCAAAACGATGGTCATCGGTCAGGCCTTCTTGAGCCACTTGAGCAACGGTTCCCAGTCCTGCTGGTGGTCGCGGACCTGGGCGGAGCGGTAATCGAACAGGCTGCGGCCCAGCCCCACCAGCACCACGTAGGCCTGGCTGTCGCGCAGTTGCGCCACCACCGGATACGGCCACTGGCCCAGCATCTCCAACGCCTGCTGGGTGGCGTGGGTCCAGGGCTTGCTGCGATTGAGCACCAGCCCGACCGGCAGCTTGCGCTGGTGCACCCGCGGCACCTTGGCCAGGGTGTTGAGGAAACCGACGGTGGCGTCGATGTCCAGCGCCGACGGCATCACCGGGACCACCACCGCGTCGGCCTCGTCGAGGAAGTGCGCCAGATCCTCGGCCATGGCGCCGGCGGCGGCGTCGACGATCACCCGCTGCGCGTCGTCGGGCAGCCCCGCGCGCCAGGTGCGCTTGCGACTGGCGTCGATCGGCAGCACCGCGCTGTCCAGCCCGGCGCGGCGTTCGGCCCAACGCGTCGAGGAGCCCTGCGGATCGGCATCGGCCAACACCGTGCGCTTGCCGGCCAGCGCATAGAACGCCGCCAGGTGCGTGGCGACCGTGGTCTTGCCCACGCCGCCCTTGGAGCCGGCCACCAGGATCGTCTTCATGCACGCCTCGCTTCCGGGGAAGAAGCCGGAGCGTACACCGGCCCTACGTCAGCCGGTAGTCAACATCCAGCACGACGGCCGGCAGCACGCCGGCCGGCGCCGGGCTTGCTATCGTGGCGGCCCCCTTCGCCTTCCGATGCCATGAGCGAGCTGCAGGACCTGGTCGCGCTGATCCGCGCCAACACGCCCCTGATCGTGATCGAGACGCAGGAAGAGGCGCGCATCGTCGATCTGTTCCGGCAGGCGCTGATGCAGGTCTGGCGCGCCCTGCACCGCTGGTCGATCACCGAGGGCCTGCGCCGCATCGACCTGGACCGCGAAGACCCGCCGAGCGGGCCGCCGGACGCCAGCGCCGCGCTGCAGGCGATCAAGCAGGCCGACCAGCGCGGCATCTACCTGCTGCTCGACGTCACCCCGTACCTGGGCTACGCCAGCCACCAGCGCCTGCTGCGCGACATCGTCGAACGCCGCCACTGCCAGCCGCACGTGCTGGTGCTGATCGGGACGCGGATCGAACTGCCGCCCGAACTCGAAGCGTTGGCGACGCGCTTCAATCCGCGCCTGCCCGACGCCAACGCGCTGTTGAAGATGGTGCAGGAGGAAGCGCAGGGCTACGCGCGCGAGTTCGGCGGGCGCCGGGTCGAGGTCGACAGCGACGCCGTCAAGCAGATCCTGCGCAACCTGCGCGGGCTCAGCCTGATCGACGCGCGGCGCATCGCCCGGCAACTGATCTACGCCGACGGCGCGCTCAACGCCGCGGACCTGCCGCAGCTGGCCAAGCTCAAGTTCGAACTGCTCAACCGCAGCGGCCATCTGCAATACGACAACGATGCCACGCGCTTCGAGGACGTGGCCGGCGCGCGCCGGCTCAAGCAGTGGATCACGCAGCGCCGCGCGGTGTTCGCCGGCACCGCGCCGCCGGGGCTGGACCCGCCCAAGGGCGTGCTGCTGCTCGGCGTGCAGGGCTGCGGCAAGTCGATGCTGGCCAAGGCCACCGCGGCCGGGTTCGGCGTGCCGCTGCTGCGCCTGGACATGGGCGCGCTGTACGCCAAGTACCACGGCGAGACCGAGAAGAACCTGCGCGACGCGCTGGCCGCGGTCGAGCAACTGGCGCCGTGCGTGCTGTGGATGGACGAGATCGAGAAGGGCCTGGCCAGCGGCGGCGAGGACGGCGGCGTGTCGCGGCGCGTGCTCGGCACGCTGCTGACCTGGATGGCCGAACGCGGCAGCGCCGACGGCAGCGCCGGAGTGTTCATCGTCGCCACCGCCAACCAGGTACACGAGCTGCCGGCCGAGCTGCTGCGCAAGGGCCGCTTCGACGAGATCTTCTTCGTCGACCTGCCCGACGCGCAGGCGCGGGTGGAGCTGTTGCGCCTGCATCTGACCCGGCGGCAGCTGCACGCCGACGCGTTCGCGCTGTCGCCCTTGGCCGCCGCCGCCGACGGGTTCTCCGGCGCGGAGATCGAGCAGGCGATCGTCTCCGGACTGTATGCCGCGCACGCCGAACAGCGGCCGTTGGACACCGATCTGCTGATGCAGGAGATCCGCACTACCCGACCGCTGTCGGTGCTGATGGCCGAACAGGTGCAGGCCTTGCGCAGTTGGGCCAGCGGGCGCACGGTGCCGGCGGATTAGCCACCTGAAAAGGCGCAGGTGACCGCATTGGTCTGCCGCACTCTGCCGGCACAGCAGACGCGTGGCCGGCTGCCATCGGCGAGTCCCGCCGTCGTCGGGGGCAAAGCACTGGGCTGCTTCACTGGCCACCCAACTCAAAATTGAAATGGGATAAAAATCACAAAATTCATCGAAGCGTTCTGTTCCCACGCGGTATGATCGCCAACCGACTGACTGAATGTCATGAGCCTCAGGCTCAAATCAATCCAGGCTGGGGGCCAGGCAAAAGGATGAATGCCGACTCGATCGCGAGCAGAATTCGCTCCGCACGTAAAAGCCGAGGGTTATCGCAAACCCAGCTCTCGAAGCTTATTGGGGTCAATCGCGCCACGATTGGTCACTGGGAGCGCAATGAAAGCTTCTCACCTAATCGCTCCCATCTGCAGGCTTTAAGCAAGGCGCTGCACGTCAGCCTGGACTGGCTCGCGCTCGGGCTCGATGCACCCGTGCCAAGAATGCCTGTCGATTCCCGCGCCAAACTGGAGTTCAAGATGGTTGAACTCTCAAAACATCTTCCCACCTCGTTTCTCGTGATCGTCGTTGCGTTGATGGAAAATGCGGAAATGTACCTGTGATACCAGTCCGCGGGATCCGCGTGGAGTGATCGCCTCCTGACTCCAGTGGCGCGAAATGTTCTTCCGGACTCGCATAGCGCGTCTGGCACCCATCCGGGTGAGGAAGACGCGGCAAGCCAGGCCGCCGCCGCGACAGACCATCCAAAAGGACACGGCGCATCCAGCATCGACATGACGCGTGACGCGCACGTCGTTCGTGCTGCAGATCCCTTGTCCCCCAGCCCCGTGCAGCGAGCAACGTCTGCGCCACGCCGGAGCCGACGCAAAAATTCCGGCAGCGCCCGAGGCCACCTCGCCATGCAGGCAGGCCGCCGCGGGTACCGGCGCACAACGCCTGTCGGCCCGACATTGGCGAAAACTGCCGCAGTGCCTCGACATCCCTCGATGCCGGCATGCCAGACCTGCTGTGCATTGCACAGCAACCCGCTTGAATCGCAGTGATCGATGCGCTCTAGTCCGGCAGGCGGCAGCGTGACGCGACATCACTGTCCGCGTATCACGCTTGATGCGCCATTTAATGAGCGCGGCAGGACCGCAAAACTGATGTCCACTCTCACAACCAAGGGAATTTCATCATGACGGACAACCGCAACCTTTCCAAAACGCTGTCGACCCTCACCATGCTCGTGGTGGGTGCTTCGGCCGGCTCGGCACTCGCCAATCCGGCATCGACTGCGCCCAGCGTGGACCAGTCCCTGTCCATGGCCACGTCGATGACGAGCCTCAACGCGCTCGCCATGGCAGAGTTCGAAGAGTCGGCGAAATCCAGCAACCTGCTCGCGGTTTCGGACGGGCACCACGACGACTCCATCGGCTCCCATCACCATCACTCCATCGTCGATTCGGCCGCCCCGGCGCAGCTCGGCAGCGATGCCGGACAGTTCGACGTCTGAGCAATAGCTTGCAGCGGAGCGGGCCAACCCAACGGCTCGCTCCGTCAAGAACCGGACATCGTCCTCATTCGCGCATGGAGCACGCTTGATGAACGCGCAAGTCAAATCGCCTGATATCGACATCAGCAGACCTCTCTGCCTGATGGAATTGACCAAGGCAACCGAGCGAGCCGAGCACATCGTGGACGGCATCGCCTGGGCACGTCTCCACCGCATGCGCACACGCATGCATGACGCGCTTCGTGACCACGAGCAGGATGGGTTCGTCGGCACGATCCGTGAACTCTACCAGTCGCTGCCCGCGGAACGGCAAGCCCGCGTGCTCCTGAGTTCCGAATTCTGCGAATGCTATTTGGCGATGGATTCTGCGCGCAAGCGCCAACATGAACTGGGCGCGCGCTCCTTCGAGGCAACGCAGGAGATTGGCCGTGCCATGGCATCGCTTCATGGACTGGTATCGCGCGAATGCGCTATCGCGGACCTCGCAAGCGGCGCTCAGGATGCATATCTCAGAGAGTGCCGTCAATGGACCGTCTATAGCCCCCTTGGCGACTGTTTTGCCGAACGCGATGTCCATGGCCATTGGGCCGTGCATGAAGTCACCAAGGTAGGTGGCTGCATTGCCATCGACCTGGACAGCCCATCTGCAAGACACCACGAGCCAAGATCCGGCGTACTGAGTCAGGCCTGTTTGCCGCTCTCCGCCCAGGAGCGCGACGATGTGATCGCGAAAATCACGCGCGCCCTCGAACTGATCGATCGGGCAGAGCCGCTCTACGGGATGATCATCCGCAACTTCGTGCGCCGCATCGTCGTGCGCAAATCGCAGGAGCGGACCGACACCGGACCGAGGCACTACGGCTCGGAGCATGTTCCGAGGCAGCCGGGCTCGCTGCGCCTGCTGAACATCCACCAGCACGAACTCAGCGTCGAAGCGTGCATGGAAAGCATCATGCACGAAAGCACGCACAACTTTCTGGCTGCGTGGGAGTTGGCAAATGGGTTCTTTGTCGCCAACGACTACAACTACCGGGTGGTCTCGCCCTGGTCCGGCAACCAAATTCCGAACTCGTCGTTCATCCATGCCGTCTTCGTCTACTACATCTGCCACCGCCTGCTGAAACGCCACCTGGAAATGGAGAGCGGCACCGACAAATCGGTGCGCGATCACATCCACAAGCGACTCGCCGTGTGCGCGGCTGGCTTTCTCATCGAACAGCCACTGAGCGAAAACATCATGTCCAGCAAGCGCCTGAATCGCGATATAGCCGCGATGATCGACACACTGCAAACCGACATGAAGCGCGAATACGCCTATCGGGGACGTCGATGAGCCACCAAACATTGATTGTGTACTCGAACAGCGAAGACCCGGTCGCCGCCTGTGGGGCGGCCTGCGCGGCAAGCCAGCAGGTCAGCGTCATGCACGTCGACGAACTGTTGCCCTTTCTGTCGACCCATGCCTGGCCCCAGATTCTAGAGCTGCAGGTGCCGGCAGAAATTCGCGATCGTTTCAGGGATGCGCGCATCATAAATCGTGTTTTCAGCCTTTCAGGCACGCAACTCATTGCGTTTCTGCGCAAGCATCAGGTCGACGAGCGGTGGTTACACATCAGACTGCAGGATCTATTCCTGCTCGGGCGCTCGCTCGCCCACGACACCGGGGTGAGGGGTGTTTCGAAGTCCCTGCTTCCTCTAAACGCCCAGTGGTTCGGCATCAGGCGCGCATTGCCGAATCTGCAGGTTCCCAGATTTTCCTATGCATTCGGCTACGAACGTTCGGACCTCACGGAATTTTCCTCTCCCCTACAGAAATCCGTATGGTCGCTTTTCGATTGGCGGGAGGAGCGCCACCTGCCGGCGAGCGAAGCGGACCGTCATCAGTTCCACGTAGAGCGCCCAATCGGCACGCCGGTGATTTTATATTTTCTTGGAGATGACTTCCATACGGTGCATTTCCCACAGGAAGCCGTCGATGTCGACCATGCTCGAATAGCATCGATCAGCTGTGCTGCCCGTTCGGCCTTCCATTCCGAACTCGGCGAGGTGCTGCTCTACGCTGAAGGCACGGACCTGCGTTTCTACGCCTTCTCCCCTTATCTGCTGTCGGTCGCGTCAAAGCCCAGCTTTGGGACGGAATTGGAAGAATGGCTGCGGTCTGGCCGCACTGTGAATTCAGTCGAATGGAGCGATCCGAATGCTGCGTCTAGGTTCTGCCATTGAGCAGTTGCTTCTGATACGGGAGCGAATGGGGTGGTTGTATGGCAGCGAAGACCTATGTGTTCTTCTGTACAGCATCGTGAAACGTGAGCGCCCGTCGCTGATCATCGAACTCGGTACCGGCTTGGGCGTGTCCACGGCGTGGATGGCCGCAGCCTTGAAGGAAAACGCCCGTGGCTTAATCCACACCTACGATAACGGGTCGCACTACCTCAGCGAACCCTCCAAACGCTTTCTGGCGGATATGGATGCCCCCATTTCGGAACTCGCCTCCGCTAAGAGCGGCGGAATCACCTTCGAGGGATTCATCGGTAATCTAATGCGCTGGGTCGGAGTGGAAGAGCATGTGGTCGTCCACCACCAGGACATCCAGTTTCAGGAGGTCGCTCGAGACAAGGCCTTTCTGCAAGGCGTCGACCTGTTGTTCTCGGATTTCAATCATGCGCCCGAGAGCATCCAGAAACTGCTCGGGGCATTCCTGCCATCGATGGCTCCTACCTCATCCATCTTCATCGATAGCGCGTCGACCCACCGCCTGAGCTATCTCGCCCTGGAGCGCATCGTTGCGGACCTGAATCGAAACAAGCTGCCTGTCGGCCTCACCGAGCACCTCAGCGACGAACAGTTCTCGACACTGGCGCGGCGTGTGCAAGGGTCGCACTTCCGCCTGATGCACTTGGTGGAGACGCATAGCCGGGCCCAGAATAGCACCGCATGGCTACGCATTGAACCAGTCGACATCGTCCCCACCAATGCGACATTCTTCCACTGAAGGGACAGTCAGAGACGAGTTCGGCATGTATCTGTACTACCTGCGACTGGCGCGGCGCAATGTCCTGAAAACCAGAGGCATGAGTGCAGCGCTTGTCCTGGCGCTGGCCCTGGGGGTCGGCGCAAGTATGGCGATGATCACGGTTGTCCGGGTCATGACCTGGGACCCTCTTCCCGGACGCAACGAACACCTCTTTCACCCCTATCTCGACCCCTTGCCTGTTTCCTATCAGACAAAGCCGTCGCTGGACCCGCGGATCGCGCTGACCTGGACAGATGCGCAGGAACTGTTGCGCCGAGGCCCGGCGAAGGCACAAGTTGCGCTCGCATCGGGGCATCTGCTGGTCAATCCCCAGCAAGGGGTAGCGGCGCCCTTCTTCGTCGACGGACAGTACGCGACCCCGAATCTCTTCTCGATGTTCGGCTTGACGGTCCTGGAAGGACGCACCTGGACGGAAGAGGAAGAGCAGGAACGGGCCCGCGTCGTGGTGATCAGCGAGTCACTCAGAGACAGGATGGCAGTTGCAGGCACGCTGATCGGACGCCAGATCCTGCTCGGCGGGCAAGCCTTTCGCGTGATCGGCACCGTGGCCAACTGGACACCGCGTCCGCGATTCCATACGGACCTTCAGCGCGACGCCTTCAAAGGCCAGGACGACTTCTTCATTCCGCTGCGTACGGCAATCGACCTGCGCTTGAAGATCGGCAACGACATGTTCTCCTGGGCGTCTACCGCCAGTGCCAACAAGATGGAGGATTCACGAACTGCATGGCTGCAATTCTGGATCCAGGCGCAGACCCCACAGGAACGGGACGACTATCTTCGGTTCCTCGAAAACTACGTCCAGGAACAGATTCGTTCGGGCCGTTTTGAACGCCATCATCACCCCCGTTTGCAACGACTTCATGACTTCCTGGTCGAGCGCAAGATCATTCCGGACGAGATCAAGCTGCAGCTCGGCCTGTCGATTGCCTTCCTGTTCGTCTGCCTTATCAACATCTGCGCCTTGCTGTTTTCGCGCTTCATCAGAAGAACGCATGAAGTCGCTGTGCGGCGTGCGCTTGGCGCCAGGCGCAGGGACATCGTCATCCAGCTCTATACCGAGGCCTTGGTCATCGGTGCTTTCGGCGGCCTGATCGGCCTGTTGATCGCCAATGCCGGGCTCTACCTGATCCGGCTGCAACCGGAGGACTACGCAAATCTCGCGGTGATGGACTGGCCCATGGTGGCCTTGACCATGCTGCTTGCCTGTGCGGCGAGTCTGGTTGCGGCCACCTTGCCAGCGCTGCGTGCCGCCTCTACCCGAATCGTCATGCAGGTCAAGGCAGCAGAATGAGTGCCTCTCAACTACCGATTATCCTCCGCAGCTTGCTCAGACATCGCCTGCTGGTCGCCATCGTGCTGCTTCAGGTCGTGATCACCACCGCGGCAGTGACGAACATCGTATTCCTACTGACGCGCCGTGTGCAGACGCTGACTTACCAGACCGGCCTGGAGGAAAGCGGCTTGGCGGTGATTGAAACCGACTTCGTCGGCGATGCGGCCACGCACGTCAGCGCATCGGTGCGCGCAGATCTTGAGGCGCTCCGGCAGATCCCCGGAGTGAGCGCAGTGGCCGCGACCGACTCGCTGCCCCTTAGCCAGAACAACTGGACGGTCGGAGTCACCAACAAGGTCCCGGATCAGAACAATCTCGCAGGCCTCATCGAGGCGGAACCCACCATCTACGGGGTATCCCACAATGCGCTCGGCGTACTTGGACTGCGTCTTGTCGGCGGCTCGGATTTCTCCCCGGGAGCCTATGTCCCGATGGCGGCCGACAATGATTACGCCGGTCTCTACGCGGCCGGCGAGGCCATCATCTCCGACGCGCTGGCAAAGAAGTTGTTTCCCTCCGAAAGTGCTGTGGGCAAGACATTCTACGTCGACGGCAAGCATGCACTGCATGTCGTCGGCGTCGTTCAACACCTCTCGAGACCGCTGCTCCGTACAGATGCCGACAACGACCTGAGCATGCTGCTCCCATTGGTGCCCGATGGCCATCGCGTGATCTACGCCATCCGGGCCGATCCGACCAGACTTCAGGCTGTGCTCAGCTCCGGATTGCGTTCACTTCAGGCACTGGAGGCAAATCGACTGATTCCCCGCGCCATGCGCTTCACTGACCTGCGCTCGGACTATTTCCGGCGCGACAGGACCATGGCGATCATCTTTCTCAGTGCCGGCGCCTCGCTGTTGCTGGTCACTGGTATCGGCATCCATGGCATTGCCAGTTTTTGGGTAAGGCAGCGTTATCTGCATATCGGCATTCGCAGAGCGCTTGGAGCTTCTTACAAGGACATCGTCAGATACTTCCTGCTCGAGAACCTGTTGCTGACCGGCTCTGGCGCCATGCTGGGCACGATTCTGGCGGTTCTGGTGAACGTGCAGGTCTCGCGACTCTATGCCGTACCCAGAATCGATCCCTTGTTCCTGCTGGTGGGCTTTCCGTTGATCTGCGCCTTGGGTCAGGCGGCGGCGTGGCTTCCGGCGAGTCGTGCGGCCAAAAGCGCCCCCATCGTGACCTTGAGAAGCGCCTAGGGCCTGTCATCAATCCCGGAAGGCCGCGTTAGCACTGCAAGGCCCCCAGGTTTGCGTCGCGTGTCGCGGGCCTGGCCTCCAGGTCAAGCCATGCGGCGCGAAGATGGCGGCCTTGCAGCGTCAACCCGAAGGGCCGCTCTTGCGCGTGCCCAGGACTGCGTCCTTGCTCGGGCACGCGCAAGGACGGCGCGACCTGCCCGGGATTTGGTGACAAGCCCTAGGTAAGATGGCATGCCGTGCATTCGGTGGAAGGCAGATGATCGACAAGATATCGCTATGGATTTCCCGGTACTGGCTGCTCGCGCTGTGCTCGTATATCTCGCCCGCTCACTCCGCCGCCAATGCGCCGTTGCCGCAGTCCCCCGGCTCTCGCTCCGCCGACGCGTCCAGATTCTTTGCCTCCTCTGCGGAGGAACTTGCCTCGCGCAGGGCGCTTGAGGGGCGCCTTACGCAGCTTCAGCACCGGACTGAACTGGCGTCGGCGACGCAAGAGGCATTTTCCGAATTCGAGCGCATTTTTGGCGACTGCCTGAAGCACTACGCCTATCACGAACTGATCCATGCGCGCGACACCGACGACGCAGCGGCGGGACAAGCACTGGATCAGACGGAGGCACTCTGTTCGCAGGCAGCCGGCGACGCCAAACGCGAGCTGCTGCGCGCGTCCGCGACAGCGCCCTGGACGCAACCGTATGCCTATCTGCGCATGAAAGCCGAGCGTGACCAAGTGCACAGGCTTTCTCAGGACAACGATGCTCTTGCGCAAGCGTCGGAGAACGCGCTGGATCGTTTACAGGGTCTCTATGGCTTGACGCTTCGCTCCACCGATTTTTCCAGCATCCGCTCCGGCGATCGGTCGCTCAACGCGTTCTTCGACTACAAAACACTGATGGCCTCTCCCGAGGCCTCGACCCGACAGGCAGCCTGGGAGAGTTATTGGTCCGGCCTTCAGTCCAGGAAACAGATCTTGGCGGAGATTCTGCTGGGAATCGTCGATCTCAAGAACGGCACAGCCGTTGCCAGGGGATACGGGAATGCCGCCGATGCTGCGTATTCGACCATGGGACTCACGTCGGCGGACGTGAAGACCACTGTTCTGGCCATGCAGCAGCATTCTCCATCTCTAAAGGCATACCAAGCGTTGCTGGGTGCGGCGACCACGGCCGGCAAGCCGGAAGCCTTGCATCCCTGGGATGTGAACGCCCCGCAAGGCGACGCACACCACACACTCTCGCTCTCCCAACTGCAACAGGTGGCGCGTCGCGCGACTAATCGATTGGGCGAACGTCATGCGGCAGAGATCTCGGCGATTCTGGACCCGGATGGTCGGCGCATGGATGTCTCCACGCAGCGTGGAGCCCGGGCGATGGACGCCTTCTCCATCACCGCTCCTGGAACCCGATCCATTCTGTTCGTCGGATATCGCCGACCAGATCTGGAAAGCGATGTCGAAATCGTGCACGAAGCCGCCCATGCAGTGCATGGGCAGTTCATGAACGCGCACAGCGCATCTCCCTTGAACCGCAACGGCCCGGCTTGGCTGATGGAGGCGTTTGCGATCCTCGATGAGCTGCTGTTCCGCGACCAGCTTGCCCGGGATGCGAAGGATCCAAGGATGCAGGAGTATTACCGCAAAAGCCTGGTAAACGATCTGGCGTTGCAACTGTTCACATCCGCCGAAGAGGCGCAGCTCGAAGACGCGATCTATCGTGGTGTTCTGGACCACAGCATCGGCTCCGCGTCCGACCTCGATGCGCTTACCGCATCCATCCTGTCCGACTACGAACTTTGGCCACACCAGCATCCAGAGCTTGCCGGGGCGTGGGAAAGCAAGCGGCTCTTCTATCAGGACCCGCTCTATCTGGCGAACTATCTCTATGCCGGCCTGATCGCGGTCAAGCTCTACACGCTGAGCCAGGAGGATAGCGCCGACTTCCGGCTCCGCTACTCGGAAGCGCTGGGGCGCGGTTTCGAAGCAGACCCCGTGCGCATCGCCGAGCAACTGCTCGGCGAGAAGCTGGATTGGGCGAAGCTGGTCGACGACGACGTGCGGGTCTTCGATACCCAAGTGCGCCAGTGGCGGACGTTGCGCGACCGCATCGAACGTCCCGCTACCGCAACGCCCCCAACAACCACGCCCAGGCCGGCAAGGTCACTAGCGACAGCAGAATCCCGTAACCGACCAGGGCCGCAGCCAGGCGCGGGGCGAGGCGATGCGAGATCGCCAGCAACGCGGCGGTGATCATGGTCGGCATCGCCGATTCCAGCACATTGGCCTGCAGCGCCAGCCCACGCAGGCCCAGCGCCCACGACAGCGGCCAGGCCAGGGCGGGCAGCAGCAGCAGTTTCAGCACCAGGCCGGCGGCGAGCGGCGCCAGTTCCTCGCGCGGCAGCCGCAACTGGAGCGAGAAGCCGACCGCCAGCATCACCAGCGGCAGCATCGCGTCGGACAGGTGCTGCAGGCCGGAGGCGATCCAGGCCGGCGGCTGCGCCGGCATCAGCGTCAGCGCGAACGCCAGCGCCCAGAGCGGCGGGAAACGCGCCATCCGCAACAGGGTCTGCCGCGGCGACGGCGGCGCCTCGCCGCTGTAGCGCGCCAGCACGTACAGGCCGAAACTGGACAGCAGCACGAAGGTGCCGAACTGGTCGTAGACCACCGCGTACGGCAGGGCCGCTTCGCCGAGCAGCGCGCGCACCATCGGGTAGCCGATGAAGCTGGAATTGGCCAGCGCCACGCACAGCAGCAGCACCGCCTGCTGCTCGCGGCGCAGCCGCAGCGGCCCGCGCAGGGCCAGCATCGCCAGCACGCTCACGCCGGTCAGCAGCCACGGCGTCAGCATCAATCCGAGCAGCTCCCAATTGAACTGCAGGCGCGGCACGTAGATCAGCACCGAGGCCGGCAGGCACAGGTACAGCACCACGCCGTTGAGCACGTCGGTGGTGTTGGCCGGCAACACGCGCAGGCGCGCGAACAGCTTGCCGAGCGCCAGCATGGCCAGAATCAGGGCAAACGCATCGAAGGCCATCGGGGGCAACGCAACTCGACCGGAATCGGGGCGTATCATCGCATGCGCTGCGTGGACGCGATGGAGGCGCGGCCGCGTCCACGTGCCGGCGCATGGCACAGCAAGATGGCGATCGCGCTCCGCAACGCGGCGGACGCGGCGGTCCACCAGCGCCGCGGTGGCCAAGCCTGCGAGGGCAGCATCACGCGCGGTGCGATGCGTTGGGACGCCCACGTGCGTTGTGCGTCGAACGGCAGGGAACGCGACGGCGCCCTCCATGCGCGCCGTCGACGCTCGCCTCGAGGCGCGCTCCGTCCCGCCTCAGATGGCGCGTTGCGCGCCCGTCAGGGCCAGGCCGGCGGCGCTGCCTTCCAGGCGGCCTGCACCTCGGCCAGGGTGGCGCGTTCGTCGTCGCGCCAGGCCGGCAGCAACGCGGCGAAATCCGCGCCCGCGCCCCACTTGTCGGGCCAGGTCCGCACCGCCGCGGCGTACCACTTCACCGCCTCGTCCTTGCGCTGCAAGCGCCACAACACCAGCGCCAGGGTCGGCGGGATCCAATCCGGCGCCGCCGGACGGCCGTTGACCAGGGCGCTCCACTGCGCCAGCGCGCGCGCCGGGTCGCCGGCACGCAGCAGGTCCCAGCCATAGTTCCACTGCACCTGGCGCCGCTGCACGCCGGCCGGCAGCCCATGCAGCGCGGCCTGGTACAACTGCTCGCCCAGTTCCTGGCGACCGCCGGCCATGGCGATGCCGGCCAGCTGCGCGCGCGCCTCGTTGGCGTTGGGGTCGCGCTGCACGGTACTGGCCAGACGATCCACCAGCGCCTCGCCGCTGCCGGCGATGGCGGTGACCGGACGGGTGGTGCCGCGGTCCTCGTCGAAATAGAACTCTTTCGGTGCCGGCAATGCCTGCGCCCGCACGCTGGCCGCGGTGGCCAGACCGATGCAGGCCAGCATCGCGGCCACTGCGTATGTGTATGCCTTCACTGCTGCAATCCCCTGGAGGTGATCCCCTCACCCAGGGCCAATCCTACCCCGCCCCACGCCGGCATGGACGAGAACGGGCGCAAAAATCGCCGCTGATACAATCAGGGCGATCGCGCGCGGCGAATGCTGCGCGCCCGCCAGCCTTCCATTTCCGGGCAAGCCATGAACCGCATCGCCGATCCGCGTCCATCGTCCTCCCCCGCCGCAGCGGCTGCCGACGGCGTGGATACCGGCTACACGCTGGAAGACAAGTACACCCGTACCGACGGCCGCATCTACCTGTCCGGCGTGCAGGCGCTGGTGCGGCTGCCGCTGATGCAGCAGCTGCGCGACCGCGCCGCCGGGCTGAACACCGGCGGCTTCGTCAGCGGCTACCGTGGCAGCCCGCTGGGCGGGTTCGACCTGGAACTGTGGCGCGCGCGCAAGCACCTGGACGCGGCCAACGTGGTGTTCAAGCCCGGGCTCAACGAGGACCTGGGCGCGACCATGGTCTGGGGCACGCAGCAGACCAACCTGTTCCCCGGCGCGCGCGTGGATGGCGTGTACGCCATGTGGTACGGCAAGGGCCCGGGCGTGGACCGTTGCGGCGACGTGTTCAAGCACGGCAACGCCGCCGGTACCTCGCGCCACGGCGGCGTGCTGGCGCTGGCCGCCGACGACCATGCCTGCCGCAGCTCGACCCTGCCGCACGGCTCGGAGGACGAGTTCGTCAGCGCGATGATGCCGGTGCTCAATCCAGCCGGGGTGCAGGACATCCTCGACATGGGCCTGCTCGGCTGGGCGATGAGCCGCTACACCGGGCGCTGGATCGGCTTCAAGACCATCGCCGAGACGGTCGAATCCTCGGCCTCGGTGCAGGTGGACCCGTTCGCGCGGCAGATCGTGTTGCCGGAGGATTTCGAACTGCCGCCGGGCGGCCTCAACATCCGCTGGCCGGATCCGCCGCTGGACCAGGAAATGCGCCTGCACCGTTACGCGGTGCGCGCCGCACAGGCCTTCGCCCGCGCCAACGGCATCGACCGCACGGTGATGGACGCGCCGCAGGCGCGGCTGGGCATCGTCACCACCGGCAAGAGCTACCTGGACGTGCTGCAGGCGCTGGAATACCTGGGCCTGGACGCGGACGCCTGCGCGCGCATCGGCATCCGCGTGTACAAGGTCGGCATGACCTGGCCGCTGGAGCCGCTGGGCATCGCCGCGTTCGCGCGCGGGTTGCAGGACATCGTCGTGGTGGAGGAGAAGAAGGCCTTCATCGAGCGGCAGATGAAGGAGCAGTTCTACAACTGGCCGGCCAGCGCCGGCCCGCGCCCGAGCATCGTCGGCAAGTACGACGAGGCCGGCGAATGGATCCTGCCGTCCACCGGCGAACTGACCCCGGCCACCATCGCCGGGGTGATCGGCAAGCGCATCCTGCGCCTGCCGCAGTCGGCCGCGCTCGACACCGCGTCGATCGAACAGCGCTTGCGCTGGATGGACGCCAAGGAAGCGGAGATGGCGCTGCCGCGCGCCAACTTCCCGCGCGTGCCGCACTACTGCTCCGGCTGTCCGCACAACACCTCCACGGTGGTGCCGGAGGGGTCGCGGGCGATGGCCGGCATCGGCTGCCACTACATGGTGACGTGGATGGACCGCGCCACCGACACCTTCACCCACATGGGCGGCGAAGGCGTCACCTGGGCCGGGCAGGCGCCGTTCACCGACACCCCGCACGTGTTCCAGAACCTGGGCGACGGCACCTACTTCCACAGCGGCTCGCTGGCGATCCGCCAGTCGATCGCCGCCGGGGTCAACATCACCTACAAGATCCTCTACAACGACGCGGTGGCGATGACCGGCGGGCAGCCGGTGGACGGCACCCTCAGCGTGCCCGACATCGCCCAGCAGATGCGCGCCGAAGGCGTGCACACCATCGCCCTGGTCAGCGACGACATCGGCAAGTGGACGCGGCGCCGCGAGCTGTTCCCCAGCGACGTGGAGTTCCACGACCGCAGCGAGCTGGACGCGGTGCAGCGGCGCCTGCGCGAGGTCAAGGGCACCAGCGTGCTGATCTACGACCAGACCTGCGCCACCGAGAAGCGGCGCCGACGCAAGCGCGGCAAGCTGGTCGATCCGCCCAAGCGCGTGCTGGTCAACTCGCTGGTCTGCGAAGGCTGCGGCGATTGCGGCGAGAAGAGCTTCTGCGTGTCGGTGCTACCGAAGGAGACCGAATACGGGCGCAAGCGCCAGATCGACCAGTCCAGCTGCAACAAGGACTACTCCTGCGTGTCCGGGTTCTGTCCCAGCTTCGTCACCGTGCATGGCGGGCAACCGCGCAAGGGCCGCAAGGCCGACGCCGCGGCGCTGCTGGCGCAACTGCCGGCACCGACCTTCCGCGGCGACCTGAGCCAGCCCTGGAACATCCTCATCACCGGCGTCGGCGGCACCGGCGTGGTCACCATCGGCGCACTGCTGGGCATGGCCGGGCACCTGGAGGGCAAGGGCGCCAGCGTGCTCGACCAGACCGGCCTGGCGCAGAAGGGCGGCGCGGTCACCACGCACATCCGCCTGGCGCGGCAGCCGGAGGACCTGCACGCGGTGCGCATCGCCGCCGGCGAGGCCGACCTGGTGCTGGGCTGCGACATGGTGGTGGTCAACGACTACTGGGCGCTGTCGAAAGTGCGTGGCGACCGCTCGCAGGTGGTGCTGAACAGCTACGAGGCGATGCCCGGCACCTTCACCACGCATCCGGACATGCAGTTCCCGGCGGCCGAGATCGTCGCCGGCGTGCGCCTGGCGTTGGGCGGGCGCGATCCGCTGCTGCTCGATGCCACGCAACTGGCCACCGCCCTGCTCGGCGACGCCATCGCCAGCAACCTGTTCATGCTCGGCTACGCCTGGCAGCAGGGCCTGGTGCCGCTGTCGCATGCGGCGCTGATGCGCGCGATCGAGCTCAACGGCGCGGCGGTGGCGATGAACCAGCAGGCCTTCGCCTGGGGCCGCCTGGCGGCGCTGGACCTGCCGGCGGTGCAGCGCGCGGCCGGCCTGCCCGACCCGGCCGCGGCCGAGCGCGACGGCCAGGCGCCGGGCCTGCAGCAACTGCCGCCGGGCGAGTGGGAAGGCCACGAGGCCGGCGCCAGCGCCGCGCCGCGCAATCCGTCCAACCCGCGTCCGCCGCGCGAGCTGCCGGCGGCCGCCGACAGCGGCGAGGCCGGGCACGCGCCGCTGGACGACAGCCGCCTGTCGCGCTCGTTGCACGAGTTGATCGCGCGCCGCCATGCCTTCCTGGTCGATTACCAGGACGCCGCCTACGCCGCGCGCTACACCGCGCTGGTGGAACGCGTGCGTGCCGCCGAGCAGCGCGTCGCCCCGGCCTCGACCGCGCTGACCGAAGCGGTGGCGCGCTACGCGTTCAAGCTGATGGCCTACAAGGACGAGTACGAAGTGGCGCGGCTGTACACCAGCGGTGCGTTCGCGCAGCAGGTGCAGGCGCAGTTCGAAGGCGACTACCGCCTGCGCTTCCACCTGGCGCCGCCGCTGCTGGCGAAGAAGGACGCGCAGGGACGGCTGCGCAAGCGCGAATACGGCCCGTGGATGTTCACTGCGTTCAAGTGGCTGGCCAAGCTGCGCCGGCTGCGCGGCGGCGCCTTCGACGTGTTCGGCTACAGCGCCGAGCGGCGCGGCGAACGGCAGTTGATCGTGGACTACGTCGCCACCGTGGACGAACTGCTGCAGCGGCTGCAGGCGGACAACCTGGCGCTGGCGGTGCAGATCGCCAGCATCCCGGAACACATCCGCGGCTATGGCCACGTCAAGGAAGCGCACCTGCACGACGCCAAGCAGCGCGAAGCGCGGCTGCTGGCGACCTGGCGCAATCCGAAGGCGCTGCATATCGTGCAGGCGGCCTGAGGCAGCCCGTCACGTCGGCATCGCCGTGGGGGGCGGTGCCGGTTCGTGGCGATGACGCAGGCCGCGGGATGCTTGGTGTGCGGCGTAGAAGCCTCGCGGCTGAAGCCGCTCCTGCAACACCATCATCCGCTTTGCGTAGGAGCGGCTTCAGCCGCGACCTCGGATGTCGTCATCGCGCCGGACTGCCGAATGACTTCCGGGGAACATCTTTGGACCACTGCCCGTGTGGCAAGGTCGCGTGGTCCTGATTCTCAGGTACCGGAAACACCGCGCGTCGGGACTGAAGTCCCTCCCACAGAAAACATTCCCACATACGACGCAGCGGCCGCGCGCATGCGGCCGCTGCGTCGAAGGAAGCCGCGATTCAATCGGGCGCCGCTGGCGGCATCCCGACCGAACGCGCGGCGACATCAGACCCGCGGATCGGGCGGATTGCCGCGGCCGGGGCGATCGTAGCGATCCGAATCGAAGGCTTCGCGCACGGCGGCCTTGGCCTGCGCCCAGCTCAGCCGCGAGCGGTCCTTGACGCGTTCCCAGCCGCTTTCCAGATCCGAGTCCAGGCGGTCGTCCCAGACGCGGTCGCGGTAGCGGCTGCGCGCCTGCACGCCGTAGCGGTAGGCCGGGCGGTAGTCGTCGTAGCTGCTGTCGGTCCCGCGGTAGTCCACGCTGTCGAAGCGCTCGGCGTAGTAGCGGTCGCTGTCCTCGTAGGTGCGGTAAGTGGCATCGGCACGCTCCCAGGAATCGCGTGCGGCCAGCCGTGCCTCGTCCCATTCCAGGCGCGAGTCGCCGCGGCGCTTGCCCCAATCGTGCGACAGTTCGCGCTCGTGTTCGTCCCAGCTGCGCGAGGGATCCTGCTCGCGCGCCTGCAGGCCCAGGCCGTAGGCCGCGGCGTAGTCGCGGTCGTAGTCGTAATCGGCCTTGGCGTAGTCGCGGTTGCGGTACTCCTCGCGCCAGTACGCGTCCTCGCCGGTGGGGTCGATGCGCTCGGCCACGCCCTTGCCCGCCGCCGCGCCGGCGACCACGCCGACCGCCGCGCCGATCAAGGTGCCGAGCGGCCCGAACACGGTGCCGGCCAGCGCGCCGGCGGCCACGCCGCCGGCGGTGCCGCCGATGCCGACCCCGACCGGATGCGAGCCCGGCGTGCCGGAGATCGGGTCGCGATTGAGATCGCGGGCTTTGTCGTTGTTGTCCATGAGAACGCTCCGTCGCGAATGAAGGAAGCACCGGCCGCAGGCACGTCTGGCGGCGGCGGGTGTCGGCGCACAGTGGCAAGCGCGCGGTGAATCCGCCGTGGCATCGCGGTGAATTCGCCATGAGGGAGGCGGTGCGCCATCGTCACCTGGACGCAACACGTGGACGTCAGGGCGGTGGCATGGCATTGCCCGGCCTCGACGCAGCGGGATCTCCGCGGCTTTGCCAGCGAGCGGCGATCAGGCACAACATCGCGACGACATTGCTGAGCTGACGCCCTCAGATTGGGCGTTCCAACACGTTGCTGTGCAGCATGGCAGTAAGCAGCCATCCGTACCGCCGCAGCCGGCATTGCGCGTGATCCACGACGCATCGCGGGCCACCACGCGGTGCAAGACAAACCGCGTCCGCACACCGCGGTGGATGTGTGGCGACATGCGTACGCGGCGATGACGACGCCAGGCGTTCGCACACGCCCTGGCCGGATACGCGGCCGCGGCCGGCCGCGCCTACCCGCGGCGCCAGACCAGGCAGCGATTATTGGCCGGCATCGCCACATCCTCCTGCAACACCAGGTCCTGCGCCCGCGCCAGCGCGTCCACCGCCTCGGCATCGCGGATGCCGCTGGCCGGATCGCGCGCCTTCAGCCACGCGTCGAAGTCGCGGTTGCTGTCGCTGGTGAAGGCGCCGCCGTAGTTGAACGGCCCGTACGCCACCAGCATGCCGTCGGCGCTGTCGGCCAGCAGCCGGCCGACGCCGGCGAAGAACGCCTGCACCGCATCCCAGCCCATGATGTGCAGGGTATTGGCGGTGAACACCGCATCGTAGCCGGCGCGCGGCCACGGCCCCTCGCGCACGTCCAGCGCCAGCGCCGGCGGCGTGTTCGGCAGTCCCGCGGCCGCCAGCCACTGCGCGATGCCGGGCAGATGCTCGGCGCGCTCGCTGCATTGCCAGGTCAGCTGCGGCAGCGCCGCGGCGAAATGCACCGCGTGCTGGCCGGTGCCGCTGCCGATCTCCAGCACCCGGCGGCGGTCGGCGAAGTGCCGCTGCAGCACCTGCAGGATCGGATCGCGATTGCGGTCGCAGGAAGGGGCGTAGGGTCGATCGCTCATCGTGTCGTGCACCCGTGCGCGCCGAAGCAGACCAGGGCGCCACGGCACGGCGCAAGCGGCGGCGGCGGGTTCATCCGCGCGAGCGCACGAAGATGCGCTTGCCGCCGCCCTCGTTGCCGCGCTCCTCCAGTTCGAAGTGCGCCGACAGCCGGCGCAGCAGGTCGCTGAGCTTCTTGTGCCCGTACAGGCGCGGATCGAAATCCGGACGCACCTTGTTCAGATAGCTGCCGACGCTGCCGAGTCCGGCCCAGCCCTGGTCGTCGGAGGCTTCCTCGATGGCCTGGCGCAGCAGGGTCAGCGGCGCCGCCGCCTTGGTCTCGGTCGGTACCGGCGCCGGCTCCGGTTTCGCCGGTGTCGCGGCCGGCTTCTTGCGGCCCTTGGCCGCCGGCTTGGCGGCCGCGGCGGCAGGCTTGGCCGGCTCGGCGGCGCTGGCCTCGCTGCGCAGCACTTCGGTGTAGATGAACTTGTCGCAGGCCTGCACGAACGCGTCCGGCGTCTTGCGCTCGCCGAAGCCGTACACGGTCGGCCCTTCCTC
Source organism: Xanthomonas sacchari (assembly GCF_024266585.1). Lineage (NCBI taxonomy): Bacteria > Pseudomonadati > Pseudomonadota > Gammaproteobacteria > Lysobacterales > Lysobacteraceae > Xanthomonas > Xanthomonas sacchari. The sequence goes on along the minus strand of NZ_CP100647.1, from coordinate 418,968 downwards.
GCGCAGGCGCTGCGCCAGGCGGGTGAAGTCGCTGTCGCTGGAGACCAGGCAGAACCCATCGAAGCGGCCGGTGTAGAGCAGGTCCATCGCGTCGATGATCAGCGAACTGTCGGTGGCGTTCTTGCCGCTGGTATAGGCGAACTGCTGTACCGGGCTGATCGAGTGCTTCAGCAGCGCCTGCTTCCACTGGGTCATGCGCGTGCTGGTGAAATCGCCGTAGATGCGCTTGACGCTGGCCACGCCGTACTTGGCGACCTCGGCGAGCAGGCCTGCGATCACCGACGGCTGCGCGTTGTCGGCGTCGATCAGCACCGCCAGCCGCGGCTGGTCGTCGTCGCTGTCGGAACGGTGGCGGGTTTTCATGGCGTGCACCTGCGGCAAAGAGATTGAAAGAAGCGTAGTAACACCCGCCACTGTGCCAGCGCGCGCACGCCGCGGCCAGCACGATATGGCACCGGCGCGGCTCAGCGCCCCGCGGGCAAGGCCTCGTAGGCCTGGCGCACCGCCGCCTCGCCGTAGCGGCGCTCCAGCCGGCGCACGATGAAGTGGCCGCGCGCCATCGCCTGGAAGTGCGAGATGAACACCGTGTTGAGCAGCGCGCCGCTGGCCGCGCCGACCAGCGGCACCGCCTGCGCCGCCAGCTTCTCGCTGACCGTGACCGAGAACTTGGCGGCGATGCGCGACAGCAGCGACACCAGCACCGGCGCACCCTTGCTGCCCAGGCCGTGCGCGGCGATGTACTGCGCCGCGGCGCTGAGCTGCTGCGCCATCGCCGCGCGTACCGCGAAGTAGCCCGATTCGCTGCCGTCGTCGCGATGGCTGCGGCCGCCGTGCGCCAGCACCTCCAGGCAGGCCAGGGCGGTGGCCGGGTCGTCCAGGCGCTCGCCCTCGGCGCGGGCGATATCGGCGATGGAGCGCAGCATCAGCGTGGTGGTCACAGGCAACTCCACCACCAGCCCGGGCAGGCCGAAGAAGCCGCCGGCGGCGCCGGTCGCCGCCACCGCGGCACCGTGCAGGCGCGGGCGCGCGCGCTCCGGCGCCTGCGCACGCAGGGTCAGCAGCGCCGAGCGCAGCGCCACCCGCAGCGCGCGCTGGCTGACCGCATCGATGCGCGAGGACAACGGCTTGGGGATGCGCTTGCTGATCAGCGCCTCGATCGGCGCGCCCACCGCATTGGCGATCTTCGCGGCCAGGCCCGGGTGTTCCAGCAGCGCGCGCGCCTGGGCCAGGTCGCGGTGGTCGGCGGCGTCCATCACGGGAACGGGCAGTAGCGAGGTCATGGCCGAAGCTCGTGGCGAGGGAGGCGACAGCATGCACCGGGCGGCAGCGGCATGGTGTCGAGGGCCGATGACCGGTGCGGGACGTTCAGGAACCGGCCGTGCCTGCGCGCCTAGATCCGCTCCAGCGCGCGCTGGTGGGTGCGCGGCCCGAACCGGCCCACCACCACGGCGGCCAGCACCAGGCTGGCGGCGATGAAGCCCAGCACGCCGCGGTGGCCGCTGCGCTCCAGCAGCACGCCGATCAGCAGGCTGCTGGCGGCGGTGGACAGACGGCTGAAGGAATAGCAGAAGCCCACCGCGCGGGCGCGCAGCGCGGTAGGGAACAGTTCGGCCTGGTAGCCGTGGTAGGCGAAGCTCATCCAGGCATTGCAGAAGGTCACCGCCGCACCGCAGGCGATCAGCAGCAGCGGCTGCTGCTGCCAGGCGAACAGCAGGCCGAACAGCACCGCGCCCAGGGCCGACGCCACCACCTGCCACTTGTTTTCCCAGCGCTGCGCCACCCTCAGCAGCAGCAGCGGCGCCAGCGGGTAGGCCAGCGAGATGGCGAAGGCGTAGCCAAGCCCATGCACGCTGTCGGCGCCCTGCCGCGCCAGCAGCGCCGGCAACCAGTTGCCGAAGCCGAAGAAGCCGATCGCCTGGAAGATGTGGAAGGCCACCAGCATCGCCATGCGCCGCCGGTACGGCGCCTGCCACAGCAGGGACAGTCTCGGCGTCGCCACGGCCGGCGCCGACGTCGGCTCCGGCTCCGGCGCCGGCAGCGGCCGCCCAAGGTCCGCGGCGCAGCGCGCCTCCAGCCGCTGCAGCACCGCGTCGGCGTCGGCATGCCGGCCCTGCGTGGCCAGCCAGCGCGGCGACTCCGGCAAGCGGCTGCGCAGCCACCATACCGCCAGCGCGAAGCCGCCGCTGAGCAACGCCACCCAGCGCCAGCCGCTCACGCCCAGCGGCGCGTGCGGCACCAGCGCCCAGGCGCTCAGCGCCACCGCCGGCACCGCCAGGAACTGCACGCAGAACGCCAGCGCGAACGCCGCGCCGCGCATCTGCCGCGGCACCATTTCCGACAGGTAGGTGTCGATGGTGACCAGTTCGATCCCCAGGCCGATGCCGACCACGCCGCGCCACAGGATCACCCCCAGCGCGCTGTGCTGCAGGCCCATCGCCACGGTGGCCACGCTGTACCAGAGCAGCGCGAAGGAGAACACCGCGCGGCGCCCGAAGCGATCGACCAGCGGGCTGAGCAGGCTCGCCCCGAGAAACAGGCCCAGGAACGTCGCCGAGGCGAACGCCGCCTGGTCGGCGATGCCGAACACCCCGGCCGCGCCCTCGGCGAAGATCCCGTCGCGCAGCAGGCCGGGGCTGAGGTAGGCGGTCTGGAACAGGTCGTACAGTTCGAAGAAGCCGCCCAGCGCCAGCAGCGCGACCAGGCGCCACAGGGTCCGGGTCGGCGGCAGGCGTTCCAGGCGCGCCGCGACCAGGGCGACGGGATCGGAAGCGGCAACGGCGGCATCGCGCATGCGGACAGGTCCTGGGGGAAGGAAACGCGCCGCGGCATGCTGCACGATCCGCCGGCGCGCGCGCCACCGCCACGGGCGAAAACTGCCGACCGTGCCGCGTTGGCGTTCAGCCGGATGCAGGGTTCGTCGCCGCAGGCCGATGCGGGCAGCGCGTCGGCGCAGCAACCGGCTGTCCTGTTCGCGCCCGGGCACGAACACGCGCTGGCGAAACGCACAGGTCCGCGGATCGGTGCGCTGCAGGTCGCCGTCGCGGCACAGGCGACGCACGGGCGCCGCGCATCACCTGCTTCCGCGACACTCAAGCCGGAGGCCGCCTGCCCTGGTAGGAGCGGCTTCAGCGGCGACGGGCGTTCCCGGGAATGCCCATCGCGGCTGAAGCCGCTCCTACGGGACGCGTCCCCGCAGTGATGCAAGGTGCCCGCCAAGCACTCCGTGCGCGCCTTCCAGGCGGACGCATCGCAGCGGGTGCGGGCGTTTGCTACGGTAGCCGCGCCGCCATCGGGGGAAGGCCATCGACATGTTCAGGACACTCGCAACGCTGGCGCTGCTGGCGTCCGCCGGGCTGGCCGCAGCGCAGGCGCCGGGCACGCGCAGCTACGCCAACCCGATCGACCTGGATTACCGCTACAACTTCGAGCAACTCAACGAAGGCATCTCCTATCGCACCGGCGCCGACCCGGTGTTCGTGCGCTTCGGCGATGCCTACTACCTGTTCCAGACCCTGGCCGACGGCTACTGGCGCTCCAGCAACCTGCTCGACTGGCAGTTCGTGACGCCCAGCCGCTGGCCGTTCGAGAGCATCGTCGCGCCGGCGGTGGTCGCCGACGGCGACCGGTTGGTGATCATGCAATCGGCCTTCGAACCGCGCCCGCTGCTGCAGACCCGCGACCCGGCCAGCGGCAAACTCGACTTCCTGACCCGGCTGCTGCCCAAGCTGCCGCGCGCCCAGCCGATCGGCACCGAAATGAAGGGCCGGCCGCTCAGCGACGTGCCGCCCGGCCCCTGGGACCCGGACCTGTTCATCGACGACGACGGCCAGTGGTACCTGTACTGGGGGTCGTCGGACCGCTACCCGCTGTACGGCATCGCCATGGACCGCAGCGCGCAAGGGGTCGCCTTCCGCGGCATGCCGACGCCGCTGCTCGCGCTGGACCCGGCGCGGCACGGCTGGGAGCGCTTCGGCCCCGACCACCGCGGCGCCCGCTTCCCCGACGGCAGCCCGATCGGCAGTTACCTGGAAGGCGCGTGGATGACCAAGACCGGCGGCCGCTACTACCTGCAGTACGGCGCACCGGGCAGCGAGTACAACGTCTACGCCAACGGCGTGTACGTCGGCGAGCATCCGCTCGGCCCCTTCACCTACGCCGCCTACAACCCGGTGGCATACAAGCCTGGCGGCTTCATGCAGGGCGCCGGCCACGGCTCCACCTTCCAGGACATGCACGGCAACTGGTGGAACAGCGGCACCGCCTGGATCGGCGCCAACTGGACCTTCGAACGGCGCATCGTGCTGTTCCCCGCCGCGTTCTCCGCCGACGGGCAGATGCGCGTGTCCACCCGCTTCGGCGATTTCCCGCACTGGATGCCGGAAGGCCCGGTGGCCGACCCGGAGGCGCTGTTCACCGGCTGGATGCTGTTGTCCTACCGCAAACCGGCCAGCGCCTCGTCGACGCTGGACGGCTTCGCCGCCGACCACGCCACCGACGAGGACCCACGCAGCTACTGGGTGGCTGCGCGCAACGCACCGGGCGAGACCCTCACCGTCGACCTGGGCGGAGAGCGCAGCGTGCGCGCGGTGCAGGTCAACTTCGCCGACTACCGCGCCGGCCGCTACGGCGATGCGCCGGACATCTACACCGCGTTCCGGCTGCAGCACTCACGCGACGGCCGCCATTGGCTGCCACTGGCCGAGGTCGGCGACGGCGCCGACCGCCGCGACCGGCCCAACGCCTACCTGCAACTGTCCGCGCCGGTGCGCACCCGCTACCTCCGCTACGTGCACGGCCACGTCGGCGCCGCCCATCTGGCGATCAGCGACCTGCGCGTGTTCGGCAACGCCGACGGCGCCCCGCCGCCGGCACCCACCGGCGTCGCCGCGCGCCGCGATGCAGACCGCCGCAATGCCCATGTGCAGTGGCAGGCGGTGCCCGGCGCCGTCGGCTACAACGTGCGCTGGGGCCTGCGCGCCGACCGCCTCACCCTCACCTACCAGGTGTTCGCCGACCGCGGCACCGACCTGGAGATCCGCGCGCTGAACGTTGACCAGGACTACGTGTTCGCCGTCGAAGCCTTCGACGAACGCGGTGTCTCCCCGCTGAGCGCCCCCATCGCCGTGCCATGAAGCCATCACCGCCCTTCCCGTATGCTTGGCGCCACCTCGACCGCGCGCCGCGATGCGGCGTGCGGGAGGATCGGCTGCCGATCGAAGGAGAAGGACGATGCACCAGCACCAGGGACCCCAGGGCCAGCGCCAGCTGCGCGCATGGCTGATCGCCGCGGTGATCGCCGGCGTGTGCGGCAGCGCCGCCGCGCAGCAGATCGACCCGCGCGATGCGCAACTGCAGCAACAGCAGCGCCTGCTGCAGCAGCAGGCCGAACAGATCCAGCGGATGCGGCAGCAACAGCAGCAGATGCCGCCGCCCGGCGCCGGACCCGGCGCCCCGCGCGATGGTCTGTCCGCCACCTACCACGATTGCCGCAAGCAGGCGCAGGGCCTGGACGAGGCCCGCCGCTGCATCCAGCGCGAGCAACGCGTGCAGCAGGAACGCCTGGACCGCGCCTACGACAGGCTGCGCTACCGCCTCAGCGGCAGCGACCGCTCCCGGCTGATGGATGCGCAGTACACCTGGCAGCAGTCCAACGCCCAGGCCGCGGACCTGGACAAGGCACTCGGCGCCCGCGGCCAGGAGGCGGCCCTGCAAAGCGCCGAAGCCAGCCTGCGCCGGATCAGCTCCCGCGCCGACGAACTGGAAGGCTATACGCGCGGCGGGCGTTGAGGACAGCTACGGTTTAGGCAAACTACCGGACGATGCGCGACAAGCGCACTGCGCTGGCGATTGTCCGGGCAGCGAGGCCACTGTTAGGTTTTTTCCAACGCGTTGCACGGAGGCAGGACATGCCAGGCATGGAAAAGCGGGACCCGATTCGCAAGCGGAGCGCGCTGACACAACTGCCGCACGGATGCCCTCCATCCGCGCTTCCATGGTCCGCTGCACGCCGGTTGGCCACACGGTGCTTCGGCGCCTTGTCCGCTGTCGCGCTGGGTGCCGCAGCCTCAGCAGTGCCGCCCCTGCCATCGGGTGCGGATTTGCTGGCGTTGCAGCGCGACACGCTGCGCCCGAGCTATTCTCAGTGCCTCGCCAAGGCGACGCAGCAGGACGCGCGGGAACGCTGCGTCGACGAGGAGTTCGTCTATCAGGACAGCGAGTTGAACCGGGTCTACCGCGCCCGCATGGCGGCCCTTCCTTCCGGAAAAGAACGCGCGGCGTTACAAGGCGCACAGCGCCAATGGATCGCGCAGATCTACCAGAACCGTTGCAAGCTGCCGGAGCAGGCAAGCCCGGCGATGCGCCTGGATGCGAAGCAATGCAGATTGGCCACGACGATCAGCCGACTGCGCCAACTGAACGATCCGCGGTTCGTCGCGACGGCCAGCGCCGCCAAGCCAATGGCGCCGTTGCGGGATGCGACCTCGGTGGCGAAGGCGTTCACCGCCGTGGGGCTGCCGGATGCTGCGGGACAGGTCGCCTTCTCGCTGGGGGATCTAAGCCTACAGATCGAAGACGCACATTGTCGCGACACTGGCGGGCTGCTACTGCGCTGCGCGCCCGCGATGGTCGTGGTGCAGCGCCCGGAGGGCTAGCAGTCCATTCCCGTCCCGTCGCTGGTCTTTTTGAACAAGACAGCGGATCGGCAGGATTATGTCGCCGCCTACCGCGGCCCCATCGCTCAACAGGATGAACAGAGCGAGGGCCTGCGCTATACCGCGATCGTGTCGGACATCAATGGTGATGGCAACGACGATCTGCTGTTGTGGACCGACTTTTCCGGCCCCCTCGGCGCGCCCGCCTACACCTATTATTTGTTCGACCCAAAGACTCGGCGCTTTGTGAAAAGTGAGAAGCTCGCGCAGGCCACGCGCGGCCTCACACTCTCCTGGATCAGCGGCACAACCCTGCACCTGTGGTCCGAACAAGGACAGTGCAAGCGCACCATGGTCGCGATTGCATTGCGTGGAACCACACCGACACGGCAGTCCAGCAAGGCCATCGATTCCTGCAAATAGCCAGGCCAGTGCGGCGTTACGACAGCAAGGTGCAAAGAGACAAGGACATCCCATGAGCGACGGATACGGCAAGCAAAACGCGGGATTCGGACTGACACGCGAACAATCGGTCGACCCGATCGTCCGCAGCTGCCTGGATCACGGTGTCACCGACACCCGGCAGATCGCGTATGTGCTGGCGACAGCTCAGCACGAATCCAGAGACTTCCAGGCACCTGAAGAGGACTGGGGGCGAAAGCAGGCAGTGACGCTTTCCTATCACGGTGGCGAAGCCTATTACGGCCGGGGCTATGCGCATCTCACCCATGTCGAGTTGTACGAAAAGCTTGGCGAGAAGGCCGGGCTAGGCCGCGAACTCGTGCAATCGCCAGGCCGGGCCGCGGAACCTGCCATTGCGACGAAGATCCTCGTCGCCGGCATGCGCGATGGCGACTTCGTGCCGGGACAGACCCTGGCCGCCCATCTCAACGCCGACACGCAGGACTATGCCGGCGCACGCGCGATCTCAATCCCCGGGATGCGGCAAGCGTGCAAACCATCGCAGGTTATGCGCGCACTTGGGAGGCATCAGTACCGGCATTGGTAGAGCGCGTCCAACGCCAAGACGTGACGCCCGTGCAAGCGCCGGTCGCATCCAATGCGCCAGCATCTGTCGGCAAGGGCGATGCGAATCAAACTGTGTTCGAAGCGCAGCAGTATCTCGCCGCGTTGGGTATGACCGATGGCAAAGGCAAGGCCATCTCCCCCGATGGTGATTCTGGCGCTGGAACCGAGCATGCGGTCAAGCAGTACGAACGCAGCAAAGGCGTGACGGAGCCGACTGGCCGCGTCGATACCACCATGCTGGCTCAGCTACGCGCCGATACCCTACAGGCACAGCCGCAATTCAAGCGTCAGACGATGACGGACCTGTACGGTCCATTGAAGGACGGCGAACTCCGGCGCGGCGAAAAAGGTGAACCCGTGTATGAGCTGCGCCGGCAATTGCAGGGACTGGGCTATATCCAGAATGCGCCTCCGAACTGGAATGGCGACCGCCTTTACGATGAGCACATGGAAGCGGGCGTTCTGGCGTTCCAGCAGGCCAATGATCTGCAGGAGACCGGACGCGCCGATGCGGAAACGCGGCGACAGTTGAATGTGGCCGCGGTGAACCAGCATTTACCACCGACCACCGAATTCGACCGTCCGGAAAACTGGCCTCCACAGCCACCACCGTACACCAGGCCCGAGTACCAGACCCGCCAACAAGCACCAGCGCAACCCACTCAACCTGTACCCGCGACGCAGGCGCCATCACCAGATCGTCGGCAAGGCCAGGCGCCGACGTCAACAGCGCCTGGGGTCATCCACAGTTCGCTGTATCGGGATTGCTCCAACGGCGTCGACGCGCTGGACCGGCAACTGGGCCGCGCGTCCGACACGGCGAGTGCATGCATGAAGGCCAGCCTGACCGAACTGGCAGCGCGCAACGGCCTGACCCGGGTCGATCATGTGCTGCTGAGCGAACGGGGACGCCAGGCCGAACCGGGGCAGTACGTCTTTGTTGTCGAAGGCGATCCACGCAATCCCGCCAGCCTGCGCGCGCACATGCCGACCGATCAGGCGATCAAGACGCCAATGGACGTGTCCTTCGGCGCGCTGGCGCAATCGGAGCAACAACGCCAGGCCAACCTGCAGGCCGAGGTCGCCAGGGAGCAACCGCGCGAAGCGCAAACACGCGAAGCCAATAGCAGAAGCATGGGATAAGACCGCCCCGCTCCGGCTCTGCCCCAGTGTGCTCAAGAACTCGTCGGAGTTCCCGGCGCAAGCCGACGATAGCGCTTTCCGAGACCGGCACAGCAGCGCGCCAGTGCCCACCAACGATGGTCGGCGTCTCGGCCATCGCCGTCGCGTCGCGCCGGTGTATCGGCGCTGACTCCGTGAAGCGACTCCCGATGCGCGGCTTCACCGTACGGCTGCCGCCCAACTAGCACGTTCACGGCGCAAGGTTGTCGCACCGCCGTTTTCGCCATCAAGCCTGGCCATGAGTCTGTCCGCTCCACGCGGCGCCTCTCACTGCCCCGCCGCGCAGCCCCCGCCCTGTTCCGCGCACACCTTCATGGCGCGTTGCAGTTCGGCCTCGGTCAGCTGCGGCGGCGGACGCGCAATGGCGGCCTGGACCTGGTCGGGGCCGCCGGTCAGCGCGTGCAGGCCCTTGGCGGCCTTGCCGGCCAGGTAGTAGACGCCGAGCGCGATGTAGCCGCCGCTCTGGCTGACCTGCTCCACCGAGGGCGGCGGCCGCCAGTCCTTGTCGAAGCGGTTGGGCGGTGGGGTCACCGGATTCTTGAACCGGTACAGGTCCAGCGGCTCGCCCTCGTCCGGCGGCAGCGCGCGCACTTCGCCGAGCGTCTGGATGTCGTCTTTGGCAGCGTCGGTGGTCGGCGGCGTGGCGACCGATGCCGCGGGCGGCGCAGCGGCATCGGTCGCAGGCGCGGCCTGTTGCGCCTGCGCCTGTACGCACGCCGCCAGCAACGCGACGGCCAGCACCGCGCGCAGGCGCCGGCCGATCGGATCCGCTGTGTCCATGCTGTCCATGGCGCCCGAGCTTACGGACGCGGCGCGGCCATCTCTAGCGCGCCCGCGCCGCCGTTCACGTCGGCGACAGCGGCCGCAGGCACAGCCAGATCGCGCACCAGTGCGCCAGTGCGCCGCCGAGCACGTGCGCATGCCAGATCGCGCGGTTGTAGAGCATCGACTTGCGCACGTAGAAGGCCACGCCCACCGTGTAGATCGCCCCGCCAGCGGCGATCAACCACAGCACCGGGGTGTCCAGCCCGGCCACGATCGGCTTGACCGCGACCATCCCGGCCCAGCCCAGCAACAGGTAGATCGCCACCCAGAAGCCCTTGGCGATGCCGGGCAGGAACAGCTTGGCGAACACCCCGAACAACGCCACGCCCCATACCGCCAGGGTCATCGACCAGACCCAGGCGCCGGACAGCGCCAGCACGAAGAACGGCGTGTAGGAGCCGGCGATCATCACGAAGATGCCCGCATGGTCGAGCTTGCGCAGCACCGGCTGGCGTTGCGGCGGGGCGAAGTTGTACGCCGCCGAGCAGGCGAACATGGTCAGCAGGCCCAGCGCGTAGATGCTGGTGGCCACGATCAGCGCGTCGTTGGCATGGGCGCGCCAGACCAGCAGCGCGCCGCCGACCACGGCCAGCAGCAGGCCGGCGGCGTGCACGAGCAGGTCGGCGCGGCGGGCGGCGGCGCGGCGGTAGTGCGGGACTGGCGGGGAAGTCGATGCGGGCAAGGCGATCTTCGGCACTTCGGGAAGGGCATGCCGTGGTGCTGGGGGACGCACAGGATACGCGTCCGGCCCCGTGCGCTGCAGCGCCGGCGCTTATCGGTCCCTGCACGCAGGTACGGCTGTACCGTCACCGTCGCGCATGGGCGCGATGCTTGAAGCCTTCACAGGGCCGGGTTTACATTCTGCCCGACCGATGGAAGGAGCCACGCCGATGACCGCGCCGCGACGGCTGTTGTCCCTCCTGCATCCTCTTCCGTTCGCCTTGCTTGCAGGATGTGCCATGACCGAGCCCCCTGTGTCCGAAGCCCAGTTCGCCCAGCGCGTCGAGACGCTGCTCGGTGGACGCGACGCGACGATCGTGGAAGCCGCCAAGCTGACCGATTTCCCCTGGACGTCGTTGTGCTTCGAGCGCCACGACACCCTGCAATTGAGGTTCAAGGACGATGCGCACGAACGCGTGCTGTCGTTGCCCTATACGCAGTTCTTCGTCGACGAGGCGCATGTGCCGCAGTCGCTGGAGGACGCATGCGTCACGCCCGATCAACGCATTCTCATCCGCAAGAAGTATCCCGATTACACAGGCCCGATCGAGTTCCTGAAGCCAGCGGAGCGCTGAGCATGGTCGACATCACCGATCCCAGGGGCGCCAAGCGCGAGATCGAGCAGGAAGCGTATCGGCACTATGAGCAGCTCAGCGGCGTCCATCTGGCGCGCCGCGCCGATGGCAGCATCCAGCCGCAGGGCCACAACGACGCGCTGGATGCGTTCCGTCATGCCTATACCAGCGGACGCGTCACCCAGATCGCCTTCGGCCAGCAATGGATCGCGCGCAAGTTCGGCAACGATGCCGAGATCGGCCCGGCCCATCGGAACGATCCCTACGAACACCGCATGGATCTGTGGAACAACGAGGCCGGCCGACGCATCGGCGACCGCACTGCCGGCGCCGACGCACTGGCTCGGGAGACCTACGCCGCGCTGCAGCGCGGCGACCTCGTGAAAGGACTGGACGATTCGCGGCTGAAGCAGCTCTATCCTGAAGATCCGCGTCTGACGTTGGCCGCGGGAGACCCGCAACGCGACCTCGTCGATCAGGCGGCCGTCGACCGGATCAATCGCGAGGTGGCCAAGCTGCAGGATCGGGCCCTGGACCGGTTTCCGCCGCACCATCCGGATCGCGCCTACTTCGATGCCTTGCGCGATCGCCTGCCTGGAAGCATCTCCGATGCGAAGGTGGCGCAGGCGCTCGTCGCCGCCAAGACCGCCGGTATCGCGCGGGTCGACCAGCTCGGGGCGGTGACGCTGCAAGAGGATCAGATCTTGATTGCAGGCCGGACGCCTGGATTTCGCGCGCAGGTGGACGCCCAGACCCAGGCACCGCCGATCCGCGACAGCGCGTCTCAGGCCGAACAGCAGCACGCCGTGCAGACCTACGAGCAAGCGCAGCATCCGACCCAGGGACAGGCGCGCGGCTACTAGCGGCCAACGCGCGCAGCGCGACCGCGCTGGCGCTACGTCGCAGCCAAGCGGCCCGCCCCTTGCCAATCCCCGGTCGCCCGGCAAACCGTCGCCGCGCAAGCACCCCGCCTGAATCCGCTCAGCCTGTGCGCCTCGCCTCGGCGGTCGCCGTCTCATACCCTGAGACGCGATTTCGCTTCCCTGTTCCGCTTTGAGAGCCGTGCCGATGCCCGCCCACGCCCTAGCCCCGCGCACCGAGGACGCCGAGCGCGCCCTGTCCACCACCGACGGGATGCCCTCGCGCGACGGCGCCCTGCTCAGCGCGCGGCTGGAGCGCCGCTACCACGACCGCATCACCGGCAGCTTCACCATTCCCGGCCAGGCCGGCCGCTACGCGCCGATCCCGGACGACGTGCCGCCGGCCCTGGCCGCCGCACTGCGCGAACGCGGCATCGCGCAGCTGTACAGCCACCAGGCCGAGGCCTGGGACGCCGCGCAGCGCGGCGAGCACGTGGCCATCGTCACCCCCACCGCCTCGGGCAAGTCGCTGTGCTACACGCTGCCGGTGGTGGCCGCGGCGATGACCGCGCAGGCCAAGGCGCTGTACCTGTTCCCGACCAAGGCGCTGGCGCAGGACCAGGTGGCCGAGCTGCTGGACCTCAACCGCGCCGGCGACCTGGGGGTGAAGGCCTTCACCTTCGACGGCGACACCCCGGGCGATGCGCGCCAGGCGATCCGCCTGCACGGCGACATCGTGGTCAGCAACCCGGACATGCTGCACCAGGCGATCCTGCCGCATCACACCAAGTGGGCGCAGTTCTTCGAGAACCTGCGCTACGTGGTGATCGACGAGATCCATACCTACCGCGGCGTGTTCGGCAGCCATGTCGCCAACGTGCTGCGCCGGCTCAAGCGCATCTGCGCGTTCTACGGGGCCACGCCGCAGTTCATCCTGTGCTCGGCCACCATCGGCAATCCGCGCGCGCACGCCGAGGCGCTGATCGAGCAGCGCGTGCACGCGATCACCGACTCCGGCGCGCCCAGCGGCGACAAGCACGTGCTGCTGTGGAATCCGCCGGTGGTCAACGCCGACCTGGGCCTGCGCGCTTCGGCGCGCTCGCAGAGCAACCGCATCGCCCGCATCGCGATCAAGTCCGGGCTCAAGACCCTGGTGTTCGCGCAGACCCGGCTGATGGTGGAGGTGCTGACCAAGTACCTGAAGGACATCTTCGACCACGACCCGCGCAAGCCGCCGCGCATCCGCGCCTACCGCGGCGGCTACCTGCCCAGCGAGCGCCGCGAAGCCGAGCGGGCGATGCGCGCCGGCAGTATCGACGGCATCGTCTCCACCTCGGCGCTGGAGCTGGGCGTGGACATCGGCGCGCTGGACGTGGTGGTGCTCAACGGCTATCCCGGCAGCGTCGCCGCCACCTGGCAGCGCTTCGGCCGCGCCGGGCGCCGCCAGCAGCCGGCGCTGGGCGTGCTGGTGGCCAGCTCGCAACCGCTGGACCAGTACGTGGTGCGGCACCCGGACTTCTTCGCCGACGCCTCGCCCGAACACGCCCGCATCGCCCCGGACCAGCCGCTGATCCTGTTCGACCACATCCGCTGCGCCGCGTTCGAACTGACCTTCGTCGCCGGCGAGGCGTTCGGTCCGGTGGACCCGGCGGTGTTCCTGGAGGCGCTGGCCGAGAGCGAGGTGGTGCACCAGGAAGGCGACCGCTGGGAGTGGATCGCCGACAGCTACCCGGCCAACGCGGTGAGCCTGCGCTCGGTGGCCGACGGCAACTTCGTGGTGGTGGACAAGACCGACGGCAAGCAGCAGATCATCGCCGAGGTGGACTATTCCGCCGCCGCGCTGACCCTGTACGAAGGCGCCATCCACATGGTGCAGAGCACGCCGTACCAGGTGGAAAAGCTGGACTGGGAAGGGCGCAAGGCCTACGTCACCCGCACCCACGTGGACTACTACACCGACAGCATCGACTTCACCAAGCTCAAGGTGCTGGACCGCTTCGACGGCGGCGCGGCCGGCCGCGGCGACGCGCACCACGGCGAGGTGCACGTGGTGCGGCGCGTGGCCGGCTACAAGAAGATCCGCTACTACACCCACGAGAACATCGGTTACGGCCCGGTCAACCTGCCCGACCAGGAGCTGCACACCACCGCGGTGTGGTGGCAGTTGCCGCAGGCCACCCTGCTCAAGGCGTTCGGCAGCAAGCAGGACGCGCTGGACGGCTTCCTTGGCGCGGCCTACGCGCTGCACGTGGTCGCCACGGTGGCGGTGATGGCCGACGCGCGCGACCTGCAGCAGGCGGTGGGCGACGGCGATGGCGCCTGGTTCGCGGTGGCCGACGCCAAGGGCCGCGGCCAGCTGCGCGGCGGCGACAGCGGCGAGCCGGCCAGCGTCGAACTGCAGCAGTTCGTGCCCACCGTGTACCTGTACGACAACTTCCCCGGCGGCGTCGGCCTGAGCGAGCCGTTGTGGCGGCGCCAGGCCGAACTGGTGCAGCGCGCGCGCGAACTGGTGCAGGGCTGCGACTGCGTGGCCGGCTGCCCGGCCTGCGTCGGCCCGGTGCTGGCCGCGCAGGAAGCCAGCGCGACCACGCCCAGGGCGCTGGCGCTGCGCGTGCTGCAGTTGTTGCTGGACGACCAGGACGATGCGGCGCTGGACGCGCACGGCGCGACCACCATCGCCACCGATGCCGATGCCGACGCGCTGCCGGAGTGGAGCGCATGAGCATCAGCCTGGAGCGCCTGCGCGCGCTGCGCCGGCAGGCCGGCGACGCCAGCGCCGAGCGCAGGCCGGCGTCCTCCGGCAGCGCCAGCGCGGCCGACGCGCCTCGCGCCTCGCGCACGGACGCGGTCGCGGTCGCGGCGGCGCCCACGCAGGCACCGCGGCAGGCAGCGGCACAACCGCGCGCCGTCGCAGCGCCTGCCGCCGCGACGGCGGCGGCAGGCAGTCGCGCCACTCCCGCGCGCGGCGGCACCGACACCGCCGTGGCGCCGCCCATCGCCATCGCCCCATTCGACCGCGGTGGGACCGATGTGTCTGCGCTGCGGCGCCTGCTCGGCCTGCGCGAGCGTGCCGTCGCGCCCGCGGCGGCGGCCGCACGCAAGCCGGCGGCGGCGCCGGACCGGCATCTGCCCGGCGTGGAGATCGCCCCCGGCCTGCACCTGATCGAGGCGTTCCTGCCGCAGCCGGTTCCGGCCGGCGCGCTGTCGCTGGCCTTCGCCCGCCGCGAGGACGCGGTGGCGCCGACCGACCTGCTGTTCTTCGACACCGAGACCACCGGCCTGGCCGGCGGCACCGGCACTCGCGCCTTCATGATCGGCGCGGCCGACTGGACCGTGCATCCGGCCGATGGCCCGGGCCTGCGCATCCGCCAGTTGCTGATGGCCACGATGGGCGCGGAGAAGGCGATGCTGGAGGCGTTCCGCGCCTGGCTGCGGCCAGGCACGGTGCTGTCCAGCTACAACGGCCGCTGCTACGACGCGCCGTTGCTGAAGACCCGCTACCGGCTGGCGCGCTGCGCCGATCCGCTGTCGGCGCTGGACCACGTGGACCTGCTGCATCCCACCCGCCGCCGCTACCGCGGCACCTGGGAGAACTGCAAGCTCGCCACCATCGAGCGGCAGTTGCTGCGCGTGGTGCGCGAGGACGACCTGCCCGGTGCCGAAGCGCCGGCGGCGTGGCTGGGCTACCTGCGCGGCGGCAGCGCGCGCAACCTGCGCCGCGTCGCCGCGCACAACCACCAGGACGTGGTCACGCTGGCGCTGCTGCTGCAGCGCCTGGTCGCCGCCGAGGCCGAAGAGCGTGCGCTGGCGGCTGCTTCGGCGTAGTCGCTGCACGTAGCCGGCGGAATCACTCCAGCCGTTGCGCGCTGCCGGCGGCGATGGCGGCGTCGAACAGGCGGTCGACCTCGCGATCGACCTGCATGCTCAATTCGCCCTGCCGCGAGCCCAGCTCGCCCTGCTGCCGGCCCAGCGCAGCCTGCTGTTCGCCGAGGACGCGCATCTTCGCCGACAGCGCGTCCTGCCGCCGCGCCAGTTCGGCCTGGGCGCGCTCCTGCGCCTTGGCGTCGATGGCGTCCATGTCGATGCGCTTCAGCGCCAGCGCCGCGGTCTCCTGCGCCAGCTTGCCCTGTTCGCGACCCAGCTCTCCCTGCTCGCGGCCCAGTGCCCCCTGGCGCTTGCCGAGTTCGCCCTGCTGGACGCCCAGTTTGCCCATCGGCTCGAACAGCGCGTCGAAACGGGCCAGCAGCGCAGGATCGCGCACCACGTAGTTGCGCTCGCCGCGGCTGAACCACAAGCCGTCGCTGCCGACCTCAGCCTTCGCGGTCGCCAGATCGCTGTTGCTGCCGCGCATCGTCGTGCTGTTGCCCTTGATCCGGACGTACGATCGTTCGATCTGGCCGTTGCGGGTCTTCTGCATCGACCGGGTGCTGATCCCCGAAGCGATCACCGGCGGCACGGCCGGGACCGCAGGCGCCGGCGGCGCAAGCGGCGCGGGCGGCGGCAATGGCGCCAGCGGTGGCGGCGCACGCCGCGACGTCGCGGAGGTGGCCGACGACGCCGTGGTGGCCGTACGCGGCGGCAGGGGCGTCCCGGGCACGTTGGCGGCGCGGGCGGCGGCGCCGTTGTCCCCGGCGCCGTTATCCACTGCCGTGTCGTTGTCTGCGTCGGCGGCATCGGCGGCGTCGGCCGCCTGCTCCGCTGCCTCGGCGGCCGCATCGGCAGCGGTCTCGGCGGCTGTCTCGGCGGCTTCGGCTGCCGCATCGGCGGCGGCTTCGGCCTGGGCTTCGCCCGGCGCCAGTGCGCGGGCGGAACCCGGCTTGGCAGTGGGCGCAACGGGATGGCCGGGCTGTGCCACCAGGCGTAGCGGTGCCACGCCGAGCACGGTCACCGCGGTCAGGATCAGGGCCGCGCCCAGGCGCGGAAAAGCGGACGTGGTCTGCAGCATCTGCAATCTCCGTTTGAGGCTCAGGAAGGTCGGCGAAGCGCTGGCCAGGCCAGCGCTGGGCCGCGGTGCCACGCCCAGCTGCACCAGCAGCCGCGCGTAGTCGTGACGGCAATGGCGGTGACCTGCGACCACCGCCGCATCGCAGGCCGCCTCGCGGGCCAGGGCGTACTCGCGCCCGGCCAGGTGCACCAGCGGATGGAAGAAGAACAGGTGCTGCGCCAGCGCCGGCAGCAGCCCCCACCACAGGTCGCGGCGCTGCAGGTGCACCAGTTCGTGGGTCAGCGCCATGTCCAGATCGTCGGCGCGCAGGCTGGCCATGCGCCGCGCCGGCAGCAGCAGCACCGGCCGCCACGGCCCGATCAGCTGCGGCGAATCGGTGTGCGCACACAGCCGCAGCTGCGGCGGCCGGCGCAGGCCGTGGGCCTCGGCCGCCAGGCGCAGCGCGCCGAGCAGGGCGGCGTCGGTGCACGGCGCCGCCGCGCGGGCACGCTGGCGGCTGCGGCGGTAGGCCAGGACGCTGTGCGCACTGCAGACCAGCACCCCGGCAAGCCACAGCGCCACCAGCGCCTGCGCCCAGGGCAAGGCCGCGGCGGAGGCCGGGGCCGACGGCACGGCGATCGGAGACATGGCGGTGGCGACCGTGGCGTTGACGTTGACCTGCATGGCGGCCCGGGTTGCCCCGGTCGCGGTCGCAGTCGGCATCGTGTCGCGTGAGGCCGGCGTTGGCAGCGTGGCGACCATCGCCACCGGTGCGGCGACCGTCGCCGACGCCGGCGTGGCGGGCAGCACCGGCAAGTGCACCGCACCGGCCCACAGCAGGCCGAGCACGCCCTGCGCCGCGACCAGCCACCACAGCCGGCAGCGCGTGGCCGCCGGCAGGGTCGGCAGCCAGCGGCACAGCGCCCAGATCAGCGCGACCAGCACCACCGTCTGCACGCTGGTCGCCAGCAGCCGCGACAGCAGGCCTTCGAACACGTCCGTCCCCAACAGGCTGTGCATGGCTCAGTCCTCCCGCCGTTGCGATTGCAGTTTGGCCACCAGGGCCTCCAGTTCGGCCAGTTCCGCGTCGCTGACCTCGGCGCGCTGCGACATCCACGCCACGAACGGCGATACCGAGCCCTGCAGGGTCTTCTCGACAAAGCTGCCGACCGCGCTGCGCACCACGTCGTCCTGGCCGCTGGTGGCGGCGTAGCGGTACACCCCCTGCACCTGGCGGCGGCGCAGATAGGCCTTGGCGCGCAGGCGCTCCATCATCGTCAGCACCGTCGAGCGCGCCAGCCCGCGCGCCTCGCCGAACCCGGCGGCGACCTCGCCGACGCTGGCATCGCCCTGTTCGGCGATGTACTGCAGCAGGGCCAGTTCCTGATCCCCGATCGATTTGCGGCGCATCCGTCCACTCCGATGACTACACGTGTCGGCAAAACTACCCGTGACGACAGGTGTCGTCAATAGGTCGCAGGTCATGGGGCCGGCGGTCGGCGCCAGGCCTGACGCTGGCGTCCGTCCGCGCGGCCGGCAGCGCCCATCGCATGCCGGCGGATGCCGGTTCCGGCCGGGGCATTCGGTCGTCCATGCCGCGCGCACGCGTGCGGCGCGAAGTCCGCACCCATCGCCACCATGCACGCAGTCGCGGTAGACGCGCGCTGCGATCCGACGCTGTTCGTGCAGCCACACGCACGCCCTATACCCAGGTATCGCCGCACATGCGCGTGGCAGGCAGGGCTGTACCAACGCGCAATGGTGCAAGCGCACATGCGATGCAAGAATTTCCTGCATCGCTTCACGCCGCTGTCGTCACCTCGGGAAGCGCGCTGTCGCGCGGATGTGCCGTTCGCCTCCGCCGATCCGGAGCGGGCCGCCGCCGCGCGCCATCGCCGTGATCCGCGCCGCACCGCGGCGCCCTGCCATCGCAAACACACAGCCAGCCGGACGCCGCCGCGCAGCGGCGGTCCTGCGCTGGGCGCGTGTCTGCGCCACCTCACCCACTCCACGCCGGATCCGACCATGACCGCGATGTCCTCCCGCCTCCACGCCGCCCTGCCGCCGTCCGCACCGCATCGTTCCCCGCGGGCGTGCACGCCGTCGTTGTTGTCCGCAACGCTGGGCGCCTGCCTCGCCGCCGCCTCTGCGCACGCCGCGGAGGCGGCCGCCAGCGTCGACGCCGACGGCGCGCCGACCACGCTGTCCGCGCTGGACGTAGTGGCCTCGCCGCATGCGGCCGCGGTGGCGCCCACCCAGGTGGTCGGCCCGAACCGCTATGTCATCAATGCCGGCGACATGGACGCCGACATCGTCGGCAGCAACGGCCTGGCGCGGCTGAAGACCGTGCCCGGCGCCAGCTATACCGCCACCGATGGCCTGGGCCTGGACGTCTCGGCCACCAGCCTGTTCGTGCGCGGCTTTCGCATGAACGAAATGGGCATCACCTTCGAAGGCGTGCCGTTGAACGACAGCGGTTTCCTGTCCTTGACCGGGACCAGCGTGGTCAACGTCGGCGTGCCCGATGCGATCGGCAGCATCACCGTCAGCCCGGGCGCGGCACCGGTGAGCGTGTTCTCCAGCAGCGCCAACGGCGGGGCGCTGGAGTATCGCCTGGGCGATCCCAAGGACATGCCCGGCCTGCGCCTGAAGCAAGGGCTGGGCAGCGACGCGACCCGGGTCACCACGGTCTCCGCGCAGAGCGGGCAGCTCGGCGCCGATGGCCCGAAGGTGCAGGTCGACCTGCAGCGGCTGGGCGCCGACAAGTACCAGGGCGGCGGCACCCAGCGCTTCCTGCGCGGCGACCTGAAGGCGACGCAGGACGTGGCCTGGGGCACGTTCACGCTGTTCCTGTCCGCCAGCCATGCGGCGATGTGGGGCTACAACAACCTGTCCTTCGACATGCTCGGCAAGCTCGGCTGGCGCGCCGACATCTTCTATCCCGACTACGCCAGGGCCTATGCCGTCGCCCTGCCGCAGAACGCCGGCGCCTCCTGCGGCGCCTATACATGCGGCACGCTGGCCGGGCTGTTGCCGTACGACACCGGCCAGGTCACCGACGACCGCATCGCCTCGCTCGCGCACGATTTCCGTGTCTCCGACGCGCTCAGCGGACGCGTGCAGGTCTACGGCGCACGCAGCCGCACCCACGCCACGCTGAGCGATCCGACCACGCCCTCGCCCAACGGTGCGCCGTTCTCCGAGCAGGTGCAGGCGCCGCACCTGCAACGCACCGGCGGCCTGCTCACCCTGACCTACCTGCACGGCCGGCACACGCTCAGCGCCGGCCTCTGGCAGGAGCAAAGCAACGCCGACGCGGCGACCGCGTGGTACGCCGAGCCGCTGCTGGGGCAGGGCCGGCCGCTGCGCACCACCGGGCCGTGGGACACGTACGGCCCGGCGTTCAAGACCGACAACGTCTCGCACTGGACGACCCGCGCGCGCCAGGCCTACGTGCACGACGACATCGCGCTGAGCGACACCCTGGTGCTGGGCCTGGGCGCCAAGGCGGTGGATTTCCGCACCAGCGGCGGCGGTGTCGGCGATGCGCCGGACCGGCCGGCGGCCGGCATGCTGCGCGCCAAGAGCACGTTCCTGCCGCACCTGTCGCTGTTCTGGAGCCCGACCGCGCAGACCGATGGCTTCATCGACCTGGGCAGCGCGATGAACGGCTACCGCGTCGCCCAGCGCGGCAACATCGGCTACACCGCCTCGGCCTGGACCGTTCCCGACCAGGTCACCTTCGATCGCCTGGCCGGCCACCTGCAGCCGGAGCAGGACTGGAACCTCACCCTCGGCGGCACCCATCGCTTCGACCGCGCCACCGTCACCGCGGACGTGTTCTACGGCGACATCCGCCATCGCCTGCTGTCGGCCGCCGTCGGCACCCAGTTCGCGCAGGTCAATACCGTGCAGGTGATGCCGAAGATGCACACGTTCGGCGCCGACCTCGGCGTGACCGTCGACCTGACGCCGCACCTGCAGTTCTACCAGGGCGTGGCGCTGGCGCGCTCGGTCTACGACCGCGCCATCGTCGTCGATGGCAGCGTCTATCCGATCCAGGGCAAGGCGCAGCCGGGCTATCCGCAAGTGTCGCTGGTCAGCGACCTGTCGGCGCATCTGCGCCACTGGCGGCTCGGCGCCACCAGCACCGAATACCTGCATCAGCCCTTCACCTACGAGAACGACCTGCGCGTGCCGGCGTTCTGGCAGGTCAACGCGTACACGGCCTACACGCTGGGCCAGGACAGCCCGCTGCCGGGCCTGGAACTGCGCCTGGACGTGAGCAACCTGCTCGACCGCCACAACATCGGCACCGCCAACATCGCCGGCTCGGCGTTCGCCGGCGACTACCAGACGCTGCAACGCAGCGCGCCGCGGCAAGTGCTGTTCAGCACGTCGCTGGCGTTCTGAGCATCAGCACAGGTGCGCCCGCCGGCGGGCGCGCTTGCATGCGGCCCACACGGCGTTCACGTCGGTGCCACGCTGGCGCGACTAGAAGTTTGCGCAACGGTCCGCCGACGCATGCCGCGTCCGTCGGCTTCGCCGCCGCGCTGCGGCGCGCCCTCCACGACCGCAGCGGCTTCTGGACGACAGGACATCGGTATGAGCGACGACACCCGCAACACCGGTTCGCCGGACCGCGACCGCATCAACCTCCACGAAGACTACGAAGTGCGTTACTGGACGCAGGCGCTGGGCGTGTCCGCCGAGGAACTGCGCGCCGCGGTGCAGGCGGTGGGCAGCAGCGCCGCGGCGGTCCGCGCGCACCTGCGCAAGTAGCCCCGGCATGAGCCTGGCCGACTACCGCCGCAAGCGCCGCTTCGACAAGACCCGCGAGCCGGAGCCCGGCAAGCCGGCGCCGGCGGGGCAGCGGCCGATCTTCGTCGTGCAGCTGCACCATGCCAGCCGCCGCCATTACGACTTCCGCCTGCAAGTCGGCGATGCGCTGAAGAGCTGGGCGGTGCCGAAGGGGCCGAGCTACGACCCCAAGGTCAAGCGCATGGCGGTGGAGGTGGAAGACCATCCGCTGGACTACGCCACGTTCGAGGGCGAGATCCCGCAGGGCGAGTACGGCGGCGGCCATGTCGCCCAGTTCGATCGCGGCGTATGGAGCAGCGCGGACGACCCGGAAGCGCAACTGGCCAAGGGCCATCTGCGCTTCGAACTGTTCGGCGACAAGCTCAAGGGCGGCTGGCACCTGGTGCGCTCGGGCAAGCCGGCGCGGCAACCGCAGTGGCTGCTGTTCAAGGACGACGATGCCTTCGCCGGCGACCTGGAGGCGGACGACCTGCTGACCGGCGTCACCGCGGCACCGGCGCAGGACGTCAAGCGCGCCGGCGCCGGCAAACCGAACAAGCGCAAGGCCACGGTCGTCGCCGCACCGGCGCGCAAGGGCCGCCGGCCGAACTGGGCCCGGCTGGCCCAGGCGCTGCCGGGCGCGGTGCCGGCCGCGGCACCGGACGGGCCGTTCGCCCCGCAGCTGGCCCGGCTCGGCGACGCACCGCCGCGAGGCGCGCAGTGGATCCACGAGATCAAGTGGGACGGCTACCGGATCCTGGTCACCGTCGCCGACGGCGCGGTGCGGCTGTGGTCGCGCAACGCGATCGAGTGGACCGACAAGATTCCCGAGATCCGCGACGCCATCGCCGCGCTCGGCCTGCGCGCGGCGGCGCTGGACGGCGAACTGATCGCCGGCAAGGGGACAAAAGAGGACTTCAACCTGCTGCAGGCGGTGTTGTCCGGCGAGCGCCAGGGCACGCTGGCGCTGGCCTTGTTCGACCTGCTGCACCTGGACGGCATCGACATCGCCGCCGCACCGCTGGCCGAGCGCAAGGCGCTGCTGCAGCGGCTGCTGCAGGGCGCCGATGCGCACCTGGCCTTCAGCTCGCACATCGACGGCGATGGCGACGCCGCGTTCCAGCTCGCCGGCGCGCAGCACTTCGAGGGCATCGTCTCCAAGCGCGCCGACCGCGGTTACCACGGCGGCCGCAGCGACGACTGGCGCAAGACCAAGCAACTGCGCTCGGACGAATTCGCGGTGGTCGGCTACACCGCGCCCAAGGGCAGCCGCAGCGGCTTCGGTGCGCTGCTGCTGGCGCGGCCCGATCCCGAGCACGGCTGGCTGTACGCCGGACGGGTCGGCTCCGGCTTCTCCGATGCGCTGCTGCGCGAACTGAGCGCGCTGATCGGCAAGGCCGGCAGCGCCACACCCAGCGTGCACGTGCCGACCACCGAGACCGACCTGCGCAGCGCGCGCTGGTTCGCGCCGCGCTTCGTGGTGGAAGTGTTCTACCGCGGCATCGGCGGGCAGCAGTTGCTGCGCCAGGCCTCGCTGAAGGCGGTGCGCCCGGACAAGGACATCGCCGACCTCGGCAGCGTGGGCGACGCGCCGGCACCACGCGCAGCGGCGGCGAGGGCGACGCCGCCGGCCAGCAAAGCCAGGACGGACAAAACGGCCAAGGCGACCAAAGCGGCAAAGGAGGTCGACGCGAAGGCCGCCGGCGCCAAACGTGGCAAGCGCGGCGTGGCGGCTGCCGGCAGCGCGCGCACGCCGCCGGCGCTGTCCAGCCCGGGCCGGGTCGTGTTCCCCGACATCGGCGCGACCAAGCGCGAGGTCTGGGACTACTACAGCGCGGTGATGGACCACCTGCTGCCGGAAATCGCCGGCCGCCCGCTGTCGATCATCCGCTGTCCGGGCGGTGCCGAGCGCCCGTGCTTCTTCCAGAAGCACCACACCGCCGGATTGGAGCTGGTGTCGTCGGTGCGCTTGAAGGAGGAGAGCGGCACCCAGGCCGAGTATCTGGTGGTCGAGGACGCCGCCGGGCTGCTGGAGCTGGTGCAGTTCAACGCACTGGAGTTCCACCCGTGGGGCGCGCATGCCGCGCACCCGGAGCGTGCCGACCGCGTGGTGTTCGACCTGGACCCGGGGCCGGACGTGCCCTTCGCCGAGGTCAAGCGCGCGGCCACCGACATCCGCAAGCTGCTCGCGCAACTGGACCTGGAGTCGTTCCTGCGCGTGTCCGGCGGCAAGGGCCTGCATGTGGTGGTGCCGCTGGCGCCGGGCTGCGACTGGGACCTCACCAAGCGCTTCGCGCACGGCTTCGCCGACGCGCTGGCGCAGTCGCAACCGGAACGCTTCCTCGCCACCGCCAGCAAGCGCCTGCGCAACCAGCGCATCTTCGTCGACTACCTGCGCAACGGCCGCGGCGCCACCGCGGTGGCCTCGTACTCGCTACGCGCGCGCGCAGGCGCACCGGTGGCGATGCCGCTGGCCTGGAACGACCTGCCCAAGCTGCACCGCGCCGACGCCTTCAAGCTGCGCGACGTGCCGGCCAAATTGAAGCGGCGACGCAAGGATCCCTGGGCCGGCATCGACGCGCTGAAGCAGAACCTGTCGCGCTGGGCCAAAGCGGAGTAAGTGAAGCCCCTCTCCCCCCGGGAGAGGGGTTGGGGTGAGGGTCCGGGCGCCAGAACACCCTACCGACAGCCCCTCACCCCGTCGGCCCTCCCATCACCGGCAGGATCGCGCCATTGATGTAGCTGGCGGTAATGGGCGATGCCAGGAACACGTACGCCGGCGACAATTCCTCCGGCTGCGCCGGGCGCCCCATCGGGTTCTGCTTGCCGAACTCGGCGACCTGCTCGGCGGGCTTGTCGGCGGGATTGAGCGGCGTCCATACCGGCCCCGGCGCGACCGCGTTGACGCGGATGCCGCGCGGCTGCAACTGGCTGGCCAGGGCCATGGTGAAGGCGTGGATCGCGCCCTTGGTCGCCGAATAATCCAGCAGCGACTTGCTGCCGAACAATCCGGTCTCCGAACCGCTGTTGACGATCGCCGAACCGCGCTTGAGATGCGGCAGCGCCGCGCGCGCCATATGGAAATAGCCAGCGATGTTGGTCTGCAGGGTCTCCTGCAGATGCTCCTCGCGCAGGTCCTCCAACGCATCGCAATGTAGCTGGAAGGCGGCGTTGTTGACCAGCACGTCGAGCCCGCCGAAGGCGCGCACGGTCTGCGCCACCGCGTCTTCGCAGAACGCCGGGTCCTTCACGTCGCCGGCGATGGTGATGCAGCGGCGGCCTTCGTGCTCCACGTGCTGGCGGGTGACCTGCGCATCCGCGTGTTCGTCCAGGTACAGCACTGCCACATCCGCACCCTCGCGCGCGAACAGCACCGCCACCGCGCGGCCGATGCCCGAGTCGGCGCCGGTCACGATCGCGCTCATGCCGCGCAGCTTGCCGCTGCCCACGTACTCCGGCGCCTCGAAGCGCGGCGGCAGCGTCAGGTCGTGTTCGTTGCCCGGCTTGGCCAGGTGCTGCTTGGGCATGCGCTGCGGCTGCTTGCGCGGTCCGGCCTGGCCGGCATCGCCGCGCTTCGCGCGCTTGGGCGTGGGCTTGGCGTCGCCCGCATCGACCGCGCGCTGCAGCGCGCGCTGCCGCTGCGCGGTCTTGGCGCTGGACGACGGGGTGGCGCTGCGCTTGGTCGGGGCGGACGGGGTGGCGGCGGGACGCTTGCGGGAGGCCATCGGCAGTACTCCGGTGTCGGGAGGAGGACGCGGAGGACGCAGCCCTCCTCGAAGGAAGCAAGAAGGTAGAAAGCAGAAGCGGACTCAGGCGCGGTCGGCCAGGCCGCTGACGCCGGCATGCTGGGCGCAGTGCGCGCAGCAGAACATGCGCGCGCCGGCCTGCACGCCATGGCCGACGATGCGGCAATCGCAGTGGCTGCAGTGCGGGGCGAAGGCGTGGATCGCGCACTCGAAGGAATCGAAGGTGCCGCTGCGCCCGCCCTGGGTCAGGGTGAAGGCCTGGTCGTAGTCGTTTCCGCAGACATCGCAGGTGGCCATGATCGGCTCCGGTTGCTGGGGGAATCCCGAGTCTGGCCCCGCCCGCGGCCACGATCGGTGAAACCACCGGCGGGGTCTCTTCATGCGGCGCAAACATGCGCCGCGACAGGCTCGCGCCATCGATCGAAGGAGACGCCCCATGATCCGCCACCCGCTCGCCCGCCTCGCCCCGTTCGCCGCCGTGCTGCTGCTCGGCGCCTGCAGCACCACCCAGGTCGCGCAGGTGCAGCCGATCGACGGCGTCATCTCCGGCCAATGCCATATCGACAAGGTGCGCGGCGCGGTCGGCCTGGCCGCCTCGCGCATGACGGTCGAACGCGCGCGCGTCGACAGCGACAGCCTCAAGGTGCAGGTGGTCAAGAGCAGCGTCGCCGACAACGGCGCCACCTCCAGCGGCGTGGACAGCGCCAACCGCGGCGCGCGCGAAACCGGCGGCGACCGCCTGACCATCGAGATCGGCCCGACCAACAACATCACCACCGTGTATTGCGGCTGATCCGCGCCGCGCGCGGCGTCGCGGTGCTCAGGCGCGCTTGCGCACCGCAGGCGCGGCCTTGCGCTTGGCGCGGGTACCGCTGCCCTGCACGCTCGCCGCCTTGCGCGGGGCACGTGCGGCCTTGCGCAGGGGCGGCGCCTTGGTCGCGGTGCGGCCGGCGGCCTTGGCCGCCTTGCGCGCCGCCGTGCGTGCCCGCCCCAGATACTTCAGCGTGATCAGATCCCACTGCCGCTCGCCGCGCACGCCTTCGCACAGGCCGTGCAGGCGCCCGCAGCGCCAGCCGTCGAACACGCACGGGTCGATGTAGGCCTTGCGGCACACCGCCGGGGTATTGCCCAGCGCCTCGGCCACTTCGCGGATCACCGCGTTCTGCGCCTGCGCCAGCGCGCGCTCGCCGCCGCTGTCCGGCAACGGCAGGGCGGCCAGCCGCTGCAGGGCGGCGCGGGTGCCGCCCCAGGTGCGGAAGTCCTTGGCGGTGAAGCTCTCGCCCATCGCCTCGCGCAGGTAGTCGTTGACCTCGCCCGAGTCCACCGGCTGCAACTGGCCGTCGTCGTCGCGGTACTGGAACAACGCCTGCCCGGGCAGTTGCTGGCAGCCGCGGATCAGCTTGACCAGGTGCACGTCGTCGACCTCGATGTCGTGCTCCTGGCCGCCCTTGCCGCGGAACTGCAGCCGCGCGCGGCCGCCCTTGACGAAGGCCAGGTGGCGGTTGCGCAGCGTGGTCAGGCCGTAGGAGCGGTTGCTGCGCGCGTATTCGGCGTTGCCCACGCGCACCAGGGTCTCGGCCATCAGCGCCACCACCATCGCCAGCACCTTGTCGCGCGGGTAGCCGGGCAGCGCCAGGTCGCGGCGCAGGCGCCGGCGCAGCCGCGGCAGCGCCTGGCCGAAGGCGACGATGCGCTCGAACTTGCCGTCGCCGCGCACCTGCGCCCAGTCGGGGTGGTAGCGGTACTGCTTGCGCCGGCGCGCGTCGCGGCCGGTGGCCTGCAGGTGGCCGTTGTCGCGCGCGCAGATCCACACCTCGGTGTAGGCCGGCGGGATCGCCAGCTGGCGGATGCGCTGCAGGGTGGCGGCGTCGCGCACCGCGCTGCCGTCGGGCATGCGGTAGCCGAAGCCCTTGCCGGCACGGCGCCGGGCGATGCCCGGTTCCTGGTCGCTGACGTAGACCAGGCCCGCGCTGCTGGCGGCCTGGCGGGACTGCCGGGCACGCGCCGCATCGGCCGCGGCGGTGGAACGGGACGCGTTGGACATCGGACCTCCGGAAGCCGGAACCGCGGCCCGCGCCGCCGGTTCCACGAGCCCGGATTGTCGGCAGCGCAGCGGCTACGGCGCGTGATGCCGGGGACGCCGCGCCGCTTAACGTGTGACGAATGCGCCGTGTCCCATGCTGCCACGGTGGAACGTGCGTCGCGCCGGCAGACACCGCAACGGCCGCCGGCGCGTCGGCGGCGCCGTTCGCCGCCGATGGCCGCGGCCGGTCTCAAAGCGCGACGCACGTTCTAGCGCGGGTGATGCCCGTGCAGGCGAGATGCGTTGGCAGTGCGCGGTGCGGAACTGGCGGGAGGCGCGGGGCAAGGCAGACCGCGCGGCGCCGGCGCCGCGCCGCGGGCGGCCAACCCGCCGGGAAGCGTCCTGTGCCGCGGGAGACCGCGGGGCACGCCGTGTTGCAGGCGGCCCGCCGGGCCACGGTCTCGACGCGCCACCGGACGCTTCGCGCTCGTCTCAACGGCATCACACGCTCTATGCTGGCCCCCATCTTCCCTCCATCCATCAGGAGCCCCGATGAGTACACCCCTTTCCTCCCGTGCGTCCACGCGTGCCGGCCTGCTCGGCACGGCCTGCCTGGCGCTGGCCCTGGCCGCCTGCGGCGCGCCGCCGCCGGACGAGCAGGAACAGGTGACCGCCAAGGCGCAGGCCGCCGCGCAGCAGGCCGCCGCGCCGGATCCGGCCAACGCCCCGGACGCCCCGCCGGTGGGCAGTTGCGACGCCTCGCAGGCACAGGGCCTGGTCGGGCAGACCTTCGAGCCGGCGCTGCTGGACCAGGCGCGCAGCGACACCGGCGCCAAGACCGCCCGCGTGCTCAAGCCGAACCAGGTGGTGACCATGGAGTTCAACGGCGAACGGCTCAACATCGAGGTCGACGAGAAGAACCAGATCACCGGCGTGCGCTGCGGCTAGGCCGCCGCCCGGGCCCCCGGCGCGGCGGCGGCGACAGCGCCGCCGCCGGCGCCGAAGTTGCAGGTGTAACGGTGTGTTGCGGCACCGCACCAACTATGTTTTAGTCGGGATTCCGGTGACCTCAAGAAGCGCTCCAGGATAGAGCGGGGGCGAGTGTCGCCGCGTTCCTTCGGATCGCTTTCAGAGGCAGACATGGCCCCCCGCAACCGCCACGGGCTCTACGACCCCCAAGACGAGCGCGATGCCTGTGGTTTCGGCATGGTCGCGCAACTCGACGACCAACCTTCGCGGGCGCTGGTGGATACCGCCATTGCCGCCCTGTCGCGCATGACCCATCGCGGCGGCGTCGCCGCCGACGGCCTCACCGGCGACGGCTGCGGCCTGCTGATCCGCAAGCCCGAGCCGTTCCTGCGCGCGCTGGCGCGCGAGGCCGGCCTGAATGTCGGCGCGCGCTTCGCCGCCGGCCAGGTGTTCCTGCCGCGCGACGATGCCGATGCCGCCGCGCGCTGCCGCCAGGTGCTGGAAGAGGAGCTGCGGCGCGTCGGCACCCAGCCGTGCGGCTGGCGCCTCACCCCCACCGACGACAGCGTCTGCGGGCAACTGGCCAAGGACACCCTGCCGCGCATCGAACAGGTGTTCGTCGACGCCGGCGCCGAGCAGGGCGAGGACGCCTTCGCCCTGGCCCTGTTCCTGGCGCGCCGCCGCGCCGAGCAGCGCCTGCGCGACGTCGCCGATTTCTACGTCACCACGCTCTCGCCCAACGGCATCAGCTACAAGGGCATGGTGCTGCCGGACAAGCTCAGCACGTTCTACCCGGACCTGCAGCGCAACGACCTGGCCTCCAGCGCCATCGTGTTCCACCAGCGCTTCTCCACCAACACGCTGCCGCGCTGGCCGCTGGCGCACCCGTTCCGGCTGCTCGCGCACAACGGCGAGATCAACACCATCGAGGGCAACCGGCACTGGGCGCAGGCGCGCAGCAAGGTGTGGAAGACCCCGCGCTTCGACATCGCCGAGTTCGATCCGGTGATCTCCATGCACGGCTCCGATTCGCAGAGCCTGGACAACATGCTCGAGCTGCTGGTCGCCGGCGGCATGGACCTGCTGCAGGCGCTGCGCATCCTGGTGCCGCCGGCCACGCAATCGCTGGAGTTCAAGGACGCCGACCTGGCCGCGTTCTACGAGTTCTACGGGCTCAACACCGAGCCGTGGGACGGCCCGGCCGGCATCGTCGCCTGCGACGGCCGCTACGCCGCGTGCATGCTCGACCGCAACGGCCTGCGCCCGGCGCGCTGGATGCTGACCTCCGACCGGCATTTCCTGGTCGCTTCCGAAGCCGGCGTGTGGGAACTGCCGGCCGAGCGCGTCACCCGCAAGGGCAAGCTCGGCCCCGGCGAGATGATGGCCATCGACCTCAAGCGCGGCGACCTGCTCGACTCCGACGCCATCGACCGCATCAACCGCGGCCGCGCCCCGTACAAGCAGTGGCTGCAGCAGGGCGTGACCTACCTGCAGACCGAACTGATCGACCCCTCGCTGGTCGAGGAGCCGTTCGACGAGCGCACCCTGCGCAGCTACCACAAGCTGTTCCAGCTCAGCACCGAGGAAGTGGAGCAGGTGCTGCGGCCGCTGGCCGAGACCGAGCAGGAAGCCACCGGCTCGATGGGCGACGACACCCCGATGGCGGTGCTCAGCCGGCACACCCGGCCGCTGTACGACTACTTCCGCCAGGCCTTCGCGCAGGTCACCAACCCGCCGATCGACCCGCTGCGGGAAGACTGCGTGATGTCGCTGACCACCCAGCTCGGCAAGGAGACCAACATCTTCCATGCCGGCCCGGAGACGGTGAACCACGTCATCCTCAACTCGCCGGTGCTCAGCCAGCGCAAGCTGCGGCAGTTGCTGAAGATGCCGCAGTACCAGACCCGCAACGCGCAGATCGACCTGTCCTACAGCGTCGAGGAAGGCCTGGAGGCCGGCCTGAAGCGCATCTGCGCCGAGGCCGAACAGGCCGCGCGCGACGGCAAGGTCATGCTGCTGCTGACCGACCGCTACCCGGTGCCGGAGCGGCCGATGGCGCATGCGCTGCTGGCCACCGGCGCGGTGCACCACCACCTCTCGCGGGTCGGCCTGCGCTGCGACGTCAACCTGATCATCGAGACCGGCACCGCCCGCGATCCGCACCACATGGCCTGCCTGCTCGGCTTCGGCGCCACCGCGGTGTATCCGTACCTGGCCTACCAGACCCTGTTCGACCTGGGCCGGCGCGGCATCCTCATGCTCAAGAGCGGCGGCGAGCAGACCCAGATCGGCCGCAAGTACCGCAAGGGCATCTACAAGGGCCTGTCCAAGATCATCTCCAAGATGGGCATCTGCACCATCGCCAGCTACCGCGGCGCGCAGTTGTTCGAGATCGTCGGGCTGGATCCGGACGTGGTCGCGCTGTGCTTCCCCGACACCGCCGCGCGCATCGGCGGCGTCGGCCTGGCGCGGCTGGACACCGAGGCCCGGCAGCTGACCGCGCGCGCCTGGAACGACCTGCTCAAGCCGGAAGTGGGCGGCCTGCTCAAGTACGTGCACGGCGGCGAGTACCACATGTACAACCCGGACGTGGTGCTGACCCTGCAGCGCGCCACGCGCAGCGGCCTGCAAGCCGACTGGGACGCCTACGCGGCCGCGGTGCACGGGCGGCCGCCCTCCGCCCTGCGCGACCTGCTGCAGCTTAAGCGCGCCGCCACGCCGACGCCGCTGGACGAGGTCGCCCCGGCCGAGGACCTGCTGCGCCGCTTCGACACCGCCGCGATCAGCCTCGGCGCGCTGTCGCCGGAGGCGCACGAGGCGCTGGCGATCGCGATGAACCGCCTCGGCGGGCGCAGCAATTCCGGCGAAGGCGGCGAAGACCCGGCGCGCTACGGCACCGAGAAGCGCTCCAAGATCAAGCAGGTGGCCTCCGGCCGCTTCGGCGTCACCCCCGAGTACCTGGTCAACGCCGAGGTGCTGCAGATCAAGGTCGCGCAGGGCGCCAAGCCCGGCGAAGGCGGCCAGTTGCCGGGGCACAAGGTCAACGAACTGATCGCGCGGCTGCGCTACGCCAAGCCAGGCATCGGCCTGATCTCGCCGCCGCCGCACCACGACATCTATTCGATCGAAGACCTGGCGCAGCTGATCTACGACCTCAAGCAGGTCAATCCGGGCGCACTGGTGTCGGTGAAGCTGGTCAGCCACGCCGGCGTGGGCACCATCGCCGCCGGCGTGGTCAAGGCCGGCGCCGACCTGATCACCGTGTCCGGCCACGACGGCGGCACCGGCGCCAGCCCGGTCAGCTCGATCCGCTACGCCGGCGTGCCGTGGGAACTGGGCGTGGCCGAGTCGCACCAGGCGCTGGTCGCCAACGACCTGCGCGCGCGCACCATCCTGCAGACCGACGGCGGCCTGAAGACCGGACTGGACGTGGTCAAGGCGGCGATCCTGGGCGCGGACAGCTTCGGCTTCGGCACCGGGCCGATGATCGTGCTCGGCTGCAAGTACCTGCGCATCTGCCACCTCAACAACTGCGCCACCGGCGTGGCCACCCAGGACGAGCGCCTGCGCGCCAACCACTTCGTCGGCCTGCCCGAGCGCGTGGAGAACTTCTTCCGCCTGCTGGCCGAGGAAGTGCGGCAGTGGCTGTCGTACCTGGGCGTGCGCTCGCTGGACGAGATCGTCGGCCGCACCGAACTGCTGCAGCAGCTGGACGTGTCGCCGCGCGAAGGCGTGCGCGTGGATCTGTCGCGGCTGCTCAAGGACGTGCGCCACGACGGCGGCCACTGCGCCGCGCAGCGCCTGTACGAATCCCCCGACAGCCTGGCCACGCAGATGGACGGCCTGCTCGCCGACGCCATCGCGCACAAGCGCGGCGGCGACCATCGCTTCCTGATCCACAACACCGACCGTTCGATCGGCGCGCGCCTGTCCGGCGCCATCGCCCGCGTGCACGGCAACCACGGCATGGACGATGCGCCGCTGACCCTGCGCTTCCGCGGCTCGGCCGGGCAGAGCTTCGGCGCGTTCAACGCCGGCGGCCTGCACCTGGAACTGGAAGGCGAAGCCAACGACTACGTGGGCAAGGGCATGGCCGGCGGCCGCCTGGTGGTGCGCCCGCCGCGCGGCGCGCGCTTCGAGGCGCGCAGCACCGCGATCATCGGCAACACCTGCCTGTACGGCGCCACCGGCGGCGAGCTGTTCGCCGCCGGCCGTGCCGGCGAGCGCTTCGCGGTGCGCAACTCCGGCGCGCTGGCGGTGATCGAAGGCGCCGGCGACCACTGCTGCGAGTACATGACCGACGGTATCGTGCTGGTGCTGGGCAAGGTCGGGCTGAACTTCGGCGCCGGCTTCACCGGCGGCCTGGCCTACGTGCTCGACGTGGACCGCGATTTCGTCGACCGCTACAACCACGAACTGATCGACATCCACCGCATCTCCGCCGAGGGCTTCGAGAGCCACCGCCAGCACCTGCACAAGCTGATCAGCCGCCACCGCGAACTGACCGGCAGCATCTGGGCGCAGCAGATCCTCGACGAGTTCCGCGACTATGTCGGCAAGTTCTGGCTGGTCAAGCCGAAGGCGGCGAGCATCGAGTCGTTGACCGAGTCGCTGCGGCGCGCCGCCTGATGGCGGCGCCGGGAATCGGGAATGGAGCATCGGGAATGGTAAAGGCCCGGTTCTCCCCGTTTCCTACCGCGCACGCAGATTCGCTTTTGCCATTCCCCATTCCCCATTCCCGGTTCCCCACACCATGAGCCGCAAGCACGCCTTCCAGTTCCTCGACCTGCCCCGGCAGATGCCGCAACGCATTCCGGTGGAACTGCGCACCTCCGGCGACTGGAACGAGCTGTACGGCAAGTTCGACAAGGCCGACGCGCAGTACCAGGCCGGGCGCTGCCTGGATTGCGGCAACCCGTACTGCAGCTGGAAGTGCCCGGTGCACAACGCCATCCCGCAGTGGCTGCAGCTGGTGCAGGAGAACCGCATCGAAGAGGCCGCGGCGCTGTGCCACAGCACCAACCCGCTGCCGGAAGTGTGCGGCCGGGTGTGCCCGCAGGACCGCCTGTGCGAAGGCAGCTGCACGCTGGAGGAATTCGGCGCGGTCACCATCGGCGCGGTCGAGAAGTACATCGTCGATACCGCGCTCAACAACGGCTGGCGCCCGGACCTGAGCCAGGTCGAGCCTACCGGCAAGCGCGTGGCGGTGATCGGCGCCGGCCCGGCCGGGCTCAGCTGCGCCGACCGCCTGGCACGCGCCGGCATCCAGGCGGTGGTGTACGACCGCTACGAGCAGATCGGCGGCCTGCTGCAGTTCGGCATCCCCAGCTTCAAGCTGGACAAGAGCGTGATCGGCAAGCGCCGCGAAGTGCTCGAAGGCATGGGCGTGCAGTTCCGCCTGGGCGTGGAGATCGGCCGCGACGTGAGCCTGGAGCAGCTGCTCGGCGAGTACGACGCGGTGTTCCTGGGCACCGGCGCCTACCGCTACACCAACGGCGGCCTGCCCGGGCAGGACCTGCCCGGCGTGCTGCCGGCGCTGCCGTTCCTGGTGCAGAACAGCCGCATCGTCGGCGGCAACGATCCCTGGGGCCGGCCGATCGCCGGCTGGGAAGACAAGATCGCGCTGCCCGACCTCAGCGGCAAGCGCGTGGTGGTGCTGGGCGGCGGCGACACCGGCATGGACTGCGTGCGCAGCGCGATCCGCCTGGGCGCGGCCAAGGTCACCTGCGCCTACCGCCGCGACGAGGCCAACATGCCCGGCTCGGCGCGCGAGGTGGCCAACGCGCGCGAGGAAGGCGTGCGTTTCCTGTTCAATCGCCAGCCGCTGGCGGTGGAAGCCGATGCCGCCGGCAACCTGGCCGGCGTGCGCGTGGTGCAGACCCGCCTCGGCGAGCCGGACGCGCGCGGGCGCCAGGCCGCGGTGCCGGTGGAAGGCAGCGAATCGCTGCTGGACGCGGACGTGGTCATCATCGCCTTCGGCTTCTCGCCGAGCGTGCCCGAGTGGCTGGCCGCGCAGGGCGTGGAAGGCAGCGCCAACGGCCGCATCCTCGCCGGCGGCAGCGAACCCGATGGCAGCGGCCGCCTGCCGTACCAAACCACCAACCCGAAGCTGTTCGCCGGCGGCGACGCGGTGCGCGGCGCCGACCTGGTGGTGACCGCGGTGGCCGAAGGCCGCGATGCCGCGGCCAGCATCGCCGCCTGGATCGGCAACCGCCTGCCGGTGACCACCCAGGCCGCCGCCTGAGCGCCCGCGCGCGGCGCCATCGGCCGCGCGCGAGCACGTCTCTACCTGGCCAGCGACGTCCACAGCGCCCGCCTGGGCGATACCGCGCGGCGCTTCCCGCATCGCGCGGCCCGGGACTGCCGTCACGCCGATGCCGTCGGTTGCACCACAGGCCTCGCGTGGAGGCGGGCACAGGCCGCGCGCAGCGGCCGAGCCAGGTGAATGGCGAGCTAACATCGGTACGTTCATGCTGGCGGTCGCAAGGGCGATCCTTGCACGCTTGTGCCTGCCCTCCCGTGCTGCCCCGACCGGGATGGCGCCTCCCCTCCCCCAAGGAAGCTCCCCCATGTCGCTTTCCTCGTCGTGTTCCCCGCGTTGGCGTTCCCTGCCGCTGGCGCTGCTGCTCGCCGTCGCCTGCAACGCCGCCGCCGAAGGCCGCAGCGTGCTCAAGTACGCCGGCGTCAACCTCGCCGGCGCCGAGTTCAACTCCGCCAAGAAACCCGGCGTGCTGTACAAGGACTACACCTACCCGACCGCCAGCGACTACGCCTACTTCGCCAGCAAGGGCATGAACACCGTCCGCCTGCCGTTCCTGTGGGAACGCCTGCAGCCCACCGCCAAGGGCGAGTTCGATCCGGCGCAACTGGCGCTGTTGAAGAAGGCGGTGGAGCAGGCCAAGGCCAACCACCTCTACCTGATCCTGGATCCGCACAACTACGCCAAGTACAACGGCGCGCTGGTCGGCAGCGAGGGCGCCCCGGACGCGGTGTTCGCCGATTTCTGGCGGCGCCTGGCCGACGCATTCAAGGGCGACGACCACGTCATCTTCGGGCTGATGAACGAACCCAATGCGGTGTCCTCCACCCAATGGGCCAGCGCCGCACAGGCGGCGATCGACGCCATTCGCAAGGCCGGCGCCGACAACCTGATCCTGGTCCCCGGCACGCTGTGGAGCGGCGCGCATAGCTGGCTCAAAACCATCAACGGCGCGTCCAACGCGGTGGCGCTGCAACCGCTCAAGGATCCGCGCAACCGCATCGCGTTCGAGGCGCATCAGTACCTGGACGACGACAGCAGCGGCACCAAGCGCGAATGCGTCGGCACCAGCGCCGGGCCCGACCGGCTGGCCGGCTTCGTCAACTGGCTGCGCGAGAACAAGAAGGTCGGCTTCATCGGCGAGTTCGCCACCCCCGACACGCCACTGTGCAACCAGGCGCTGGAGAACATGCTCAGCTACATGCAGAAGAACGACGACGTCCTCCTCGGCTGGACCTGGTGGGCCGCCGGCGCGTGGTGGAAGCCCGACTATCCGTTCAACGTGCAGCCCGGCAAGGATGGCAGCGAGAAGCCGCAGATGGCGATCCTGTCCAAGTACGCCCGCGAGATCACCGGCAAGAAGTGAGCCGCCGTTGCCGGCGCCGCGTGCCGGCAACGCCCTGCGCATCCCCGCACCTCGGCGTGCAGCGTCGGCCACGCGCACGCCCGGCATCGTGCGCGCAGCGCTAGATCCAGTACCGGTTCGCGCTGCCAATCGCGGCACAGATCCATGCATGCGCGGCTGCGATGCATCGCCTCGCCATCGGCAATGCACTACGGTGTACGCACACCGTTGTCATCAGCCCGGCCGGCCGTCCTCGATCGACCGGGTCCCCCCCTGATGCCGAAGGAGGCCCCCCATGATCGTGCGCAGCTTGCGTCGGCGGTCGTGGCACGCCTGGCGTGCCGTCCTGCTGCTCTGCCTGTCCGTTCCGCTGCCGTCGTTGCAGGCGCAGGAGGCGCTGCGCTTTGCCGGCGTCAACCTGTCCGGCGCCGAGATCACGCCGTCGAAGATCCCCGGCACCGTCGGCGTCGACTACACCTATCCGCGCAGCAGCGACTACACGTATTTCGCCGGCAAGGGCATGAACCTGCTGCGCCTGCCGGTGCGCTGGGAACGCCTGCAACCGCAGCCGCGCGGCCCACTCGACGCCGCGCAACTGGCGCTGATCGACGACGCCGTGCGCCAGGCCAAGGCGCAGGGCATGTATTTGATCGTGGACATCCACAACTACGCGCGGTACGACGGCCGCCTGATCGGCAGCAGCGACCTGCCGGTCGCCGCCTTCGTCGACCTGTGGCAGCGCCTGGCGCATGCCTACGGCAGCGACAATGCGGTGGTGTTCGGGCTGATGAACGAGCCGCACGGGATCACCCCGGCCGCGTGGGCCGCCGCCGCACAGGCCACCGTCGATGCGATCCGCGACACCGGCGCCAGCAACCTGATCCTGGTGCCGGGCGCGCTGTGGACCGGCGCGCATAGCTGGTACACGCCGGTGGACGGCACCTCCAACGCCAGCGCGTTGGCGTCGCTGCACGATCCGCTGCAGCGCGTGGCGATCGAAGTGCACCAATACCTCGATGCCGATTCCAGCGGCACCAGCCCGGTCTGCGTCAGCGACGACATCGGCGCCGAGCGCCTGCGTGCGTTCACCGGATGGTTGCAGGAGACCGGCCACCTCGGCTTCCTCGGCGAATTCGCCGGCGCCGACAATCCGGTCTGCCGGCGCGCACTGGACGGCATGCTCGCCGACATCGCGCAGCATCCGACGCTGTGGCTGGGCTGGAGCTATTGGGCCGGTGGCGCCTGGTGGCGCGAAGACTATCCGTTCAACGTGCAGCCCGACGCCGACGGCCGCGACCGGCCGCAGATGGCGATCCTCGCCCCCTGGGCGCAGCGCATCACGCGCTGAGTGCAGTGGCGTAGGCGCGCGCCACGTCGCATCGCAGCGGCACCGTGCCGTCGCAGTGTCGAACTGCGACGCACGGCACTGCCTGTTCGCGATGACTGCACGCGCTCTGGCATGGCGGTTGCAGCGTTGCGCATGGCCGCGCACGCCGCATCGCGGCGCCGGCCGCTCTTTCCCCACGAAGGATCCGCCATGCCACGCAAGACCCGTACTTCCCGTTTCTCGCAGCGCTGGCGCCGCGCCGCGCTGTGCCTGACGCTGGCGGCCTGCATGCCGCTGGCACAGGCCCAGCAGACGCTGCGCTACGCCGGCATCAACCTGGCCGGCGCGGAGTTCAACTCGGCGAAGAAGCCGGGCGTGCTGTTCAAGGACTATGTGTATCCCACCGACGCCGACTATGCGTATACCGCCGCGCAGGGCATGAACATCGTGCGCCTGCCGTTCCTGTGGGAGCGGCTGCAGCCGCTGGCCAACGGCCCGCTGGACACCGCGCAACTCGACGCGTTGCGTACCGCGGTCGAGCGCGCCAAGCGCTACGACCTGCAGCTGATCCTGGACGTACACAATTACGCCAAGTACGACGGCGTGCGCATTGGCGGCGACGCGGTGCCGGCGGCGGCGCTGGCCGATCTGTGGCGACGCCTGGCGCTGGTCTTCGGCAACGACCCGACCGTGGTGTTCGGGCTGATGAACGAACCAAACGGGCTTGCCTCCGGTGACTGGGCCGGCATCGCCCAACAGGCCATCGATGCGATCCGCGGCACCGGCGCCGACAACCTGATCCTGGTCCCCGGCACCGCCTTCAGCGGTGCGCACAGCTGGAACAGCACCTGGTACGGCGTGTCCAACGCGCAGGCCTTGCTCGCGGTGCGCGACCCAGCCGGCAACCTGGCGTTCGAGGTACACCAGTACCTGGATCCCGACTCCTCCGGCACCAGCCCCACCTGTGTCGGCACCGGCATCGGTGCCGAACGCCTGCAGGCGTTCACCCAGTGGCTGCGCGCCAACGGCTATCGCGGCTTCCTCGGCGAGTTCGGCGGCAGCAGCGACCCCACCTGCCTGGCCGCGCTCGACACCATGCTCGGCTACGTCCACGACAACGGCGACGTGTGGCTGGGCTGGACCGCCTGGGCCGGCGGCGCGTGGTGGCGCAGCGACTATGCGTTCAACCTGCAGCCGGACAAGAACGGCGCCGATAAGCCGCAGATGGACGTGCTGGCGGTACGCGCGCAGCAAGTCACGCAGTGACCGCAGCAAGGCCAGGGTCCGCCCCGGCGGTGTGGCGATCGCGCGGCGATTGAGTCGGTACCGCGATCGGGCGCAGACTGTCGCACCTCTTCCGCACGGATCGACGCATGCGCCTGGGCCTGGCCGCCAACCGACTGCACCACCAGGGCAAGGATGCCGCGCTGTTCCGCTGGCTGCGCGCCAGCGAAGCCGGCATCCGCGAACTGCAGCTCGGCCTGCACGCGATCGGCCGCACCCACGAGGCGATCGTCCGCGCCGGGTTGCTGGCCGGCTATGCCGGCCTCAAGCGCTATCCGTTCGGCCGCGAGGGCGGCCTGATGAAGCTGGTGGCCGAAGTGGTCGGCCTGGAGGGCGCCGAGCGGACCCTCGACGGCGCCATCTACCTGATCGACCCGGTCGACCCGTCCTCGATCTTTCCCGAGGCGATCGCGCTCAAGCGCCAGTGCGTGATCCACGGCAAGCCGTTCATTTCCACCGTGGCCAGTGCCCGCGACTGGGTGGAGATGGAGCGCATCCATGCCGCGCTGCCACCGGACCGCGGCGCCGACGATCTGTACGCGCTGCAGCGGCAGACCCTGGCGCTAATCGCGCACGACGCGATGAAGCCGCAGATGCTGGCCTTTGCGAGCGAACACTTCGAACTGCTGTCGCGCTTCGCCGAGCGCGTGGCCACCGGCACCACCGGTCAGCGGCTCAACGAACTGGCCTGGAGCCGTGGCTGGCCGCAAGGCCAGGAGTGGGTGCACCGCTACCAGAGCGGCCCGATGGGCGGCGACGCACAGATCGCCGATCGCGTGCTGGAACGGCGCTGCCACCGCGCGATCTTCTTCGAGGATCCGCACGTGGCGCGCCAGCACGAGGCCGACATCCAGCTGCTGGAGCGCGCGGTGACCACGGTCACCGACAGCGCCGTGTGCATCACCTCGCCGGTGATCGCCGCGCGCTGGGCGCAGGCCGCCGCACGCCGGCCCGCGTCGGCCTGAGGCCTCCGGACCGACGCGGTCGCCTCGCGCGCGGACCGTCGACAGGACACGCCGCGACCACCGGTTGCGCCCGGGGACAGAGCGCGTACAAGGCCAGCCTGCGGCCGAGCGCGACACTGCCGCTGACGTCCACCGCTGTGGCCCGTGACGCGCGCGCATCCCGGCCAGAACGCAATGGCTTGGGCCATCCGCCGTTCACCGCAAGGTGCCTACAGTCGCTGCGACATCGCTCGCCGCCCCTGGCTCCGGAGATCGCCATGCCTCGTCCATCGCACGCCGTTCTCGGCATGATGCTTGCCGGATTCGCACTGGCGCACAGCGCGCCCGCCGCCGCGGTGCAGCGGCTGTGGCCGACCACCGAGCAGTGGCAACGGCTGCACGCCGCGGCCGCCACCGATCCGGCCTGGCGCGAGATCGAAGCGGCGCAGGCCCGGCTGGCCGATGCGGCGCGCACACAGGGCGCGCACCCGCTCGACAACCTGAGCACCGGCGGACGCCTGCGCGGCGATCCGGTGAAGGCCGCGACCGAGGCCAGCCTGGGCGACATGGCGCGCATCCAGGCGCTGGCGCTCCGCTACGCCCTCGATGGCACGCGCGCCGACGCGCTGGCCGCCGGCGACCAGCTCGCGCAATGGGCCGCGCGCAATGTGCCCAACGGCAACCCGATCGACGAGACCGGGCTGGAACCGGCGATCTTCGCTTACCGCATCGTTCGCCCAACGCTGCCCGACGCACAGCGCCGTGGCATCGATGCGTGGATGCGACGCATCGCCGACGCCGAGATCGGCTCGCGCGATCTCAAGCGCAAGACCGCCACCAACAATTGGCACAGCCACCGCCTGAAGACCGTCGGCATGATCGGCGCCGCACTCGACGACACCCGATTGTTGGACTACGCCCGCACTGGCTTTCGCCAGCAGATCGCCGACAACCTGCTGCCCGACGGCCGCAGCATCGATTTCGTCGAACGCGATGCGCTGTCCTATCACGTCTACGACCTGCGCCCGCTGGTGACGCTGGCGCTGCTGTTCTCCGAGCGCGGCGAGGATCTCTATCACTGGCGCGCGCCGAATGGCGCATCGCTGGCGCGCAGCGTCGACTGGCTGCTGCCGTATCTGCGCGGCGAGCGCAGCCACGCCGAGTTCGTGGGCAGCCAGGTCCCCTTCGACAAGGCGCGCTCGGACAACGGCGAAGCCGGCCACGTCATCGGCACGCCGTACGCGGCCGAGGGCGCACTGCCCCTCCTGGTGCTTGCCGCGGCCTACGATCCGGCCTGCGCCCGCCTGGCCCAGCAACTCGATCACGGCACGGCGTCCTTGCGCCTGACGATCAGCACATTGCCGGATTCGCTGCGCTAGCGCCGTCGTCCCCACGGGCATTGGAACGCCAGCATCCAGCGGCGGCTTCACGGAGGGACTGCAACGCGACTACAGCGGCACGCGCCATTGCGTATCTCCAATGCAGTGGTGTCGGGGCATCGCAGATCGGTCTGGGGCGCGATGCCTCGGTCCGTTTCCTGATCTGACCATGCAAGCACGCCGCGCGGCGGAGCGGCGCATGTCCTGTCCGCACCGCAATGACGCCTTCAGGCCACCTCGAGTCACCTGCTCCCCTTGGGCGGGGGTGCCCAGATGACCTGCAGGAGCGGCTTCAGCCGCGACGGGCTTTAGCGGTGAGGGCAGGCGCCACGGCCAATGGTCCCATTTCGGCATTGACGATGCGGCCACGCGCGGCAGTGCGCTTTTCCCAGGCGCAATAAAAAATCCCCGTCCTTGTGGGACGGGGATTTGGGGTAAAGCCCCTGGCGATGACCTACTCTCGCATGGCTTGAGCCACACTACCATCGGCGCAGCTGCGTTTCACTTCCGAGTTCGGGATGGGATCGGGTGGTTCCACAGCGCTAATTTCACCAGGGAGACGGTTGGAGTGTCGCCGCGTGCGGTACTCGGTCGATGGACCGAGGACGGCATGGGCGCCAGCCTCTCATAGGGTGTGATGTAGCGAGCGAGTGAGAGCGATCGACGTGTGTCGCGCTAAGGGATGCTTATGAGGAAGCATCTTGAGGTTATATGGTCAAGCCGCACGGATCATTAGTATCAGTTAGCTCAATGCATTGCTGCACTTACACACCTGACCTATCAACCACGTAGTCTACATGGTTCCTTAAGGGGACTTGTGTCCCGGGAGATCTCATCTTGAGGCGCGCTTCCCGCTTAGATGCTTTCAGCGGT
Organism: Xanthomonas sacchari; assembly: GCF_024266585.1. Taxonomy (NCBI): domain Bacteria; kingdom Pseudomonadati; phylum Pseudomonadota; class Gammaproteobacteria; order Lysobacterales; family Lysobacteraceae; genus Xanthomonas; species Xanthomonas sacchari. The sequence goes on along the minus strand of NZ_CP100647.1, from coordinate 377,251 downwards.
TATCGCTTCCGAACATAGCTACCCGGCAATGCCACTGGCGTGACAACCGGAACACCAGAGGTTCGTCCACTCCGGTCCTCTCGTACTAGGAGCAGCCCCTCTCAAATCTCCAACGCCCATGGCAGATAGGGACCGAACTGTCTCACGACGTTCTGAACCCAGCTCGCGTACCACTTTAAATGGCGAACAGCCATACCCTTGGGACCGACTACAGCCCCAGGATGTGATGAGCCGACATCGAGGTGCCAAACACCGCCGTCGATATGAACTCTTGGGCGGTATCAGCCTGTTATCCCCGGAGTACCTTTTATCCGTTGAGCGATGGCCCTTCCATACAGAACCACCGGATCACTAAGACCTACTTTCGTACCTGCTTGATCCGTCGATCTTGCAGTCAAGCACGCTTATGCCTTTGCACACAGTGCGCGATGTCCGACCGCGCTGAGCGTACCTTCGTGCTCCTCCGTTACTCTTTAGGAGGAGACCGCCCCAGTCAAACTACCCACCATACACGGTCCCCGATCCGGATAACGGACCTAGGTTAGAACGTCAAGCACGACAGGGTGGTATTTCAAGGATGGCTCCACCACAGCTAGCGCCATGGTTTCATAGCCTCCCACCTATCCTACACAGACGAACTCAACGTTCAGTGTAAAGCTATAGTAAAGGTTCACGGGGTCTTTCCGTCTTGCCACGGGAACGCTGCATCTTCACAGCGATTTCAATTTCACTGAGTCTCGGGTGGAGACAGCGCCGCTGTCGTTACGCCATTCGTGCAGGTCGGAACTTACCCGACAAGGAATTTCGCTACCTTAGGACCGTTATAGTTACGGCCGCCGTTTACTGGGGCTTCGATCAAGAGCTTCGCCTTGCGGCTGACCCCATCAATTAACCTTCCAGCACCGGGCAGGCGTCACACCCTATACGTCCACTTTCGTGTTTGCAGAGTGCTGTGTTTTTGATAAACAGTCGCAGCGGCCTGGTTTCTGCGACCCTCTTCAGCTATAGCTCGCACGAGCCACCAAAAAGGGTGCACCTTCTCCCGAAGTTACGGTGCCATGTTGCCTAGTTCCTTCACCCGAGTTCTCTCAAGCGCCTGAGAATTCTCATCCTACCCACCTGTGTCGGTTTACGGTACGGTCTGCGTAAGCTGAAGCTTAGGAGCTTTTCCTGGAAGCGTGGTATCAGTGACTTCGTCTAAAAGACTCGTCTCGGTGCTCGGTCTTAAAGGATCCCGGATTTGCCAAAGATCCAAACCTACCGCCTTTCCCCGGGACAACCAACGCCCGGTACACCTAACCTTCTCCGTCCCTCCATCGCACTTACGCGAGGTGCAGGAATATTAACCTGCTTCCCATCGACTACGGCTTTCGCCCTCGCCTTAGGGGCCGACTCACCCTGCGCCGATTAACGTTGCGCAAGGAAACCTTGGGCTTTCGGCGTGCGGGTTTTTCACCCGCATTGTCGTTACTCATGTCAGCATTCGCACTTCCGATACCTCCAGCAGACTTCTCAATCCACCTTCGCAGGCTTACGGAACGCTCCTCTACCGCGCATCGCTTATCGCGATGCACCCCAAGCTTCGGTTCACTGCTTAGCCCCGTTAAATCTTCCGCGCAGACCGACTCGACCAGTGAGCTATTACGCTTTCTTTAAAGGGTGGCTGCTTCTAAGCCAACCTCCTGGCTGTCTATGCCTTTCCACATCGTTTTCCACTTAGCAGTGAATTTGGGACCTTAGCTGTGGGTCTGGGTTGTTTCCCTTTTCACGACGGACGTTAGCACCCGCCGTGTGTCTCCCATACAGTCCGTCTCGGTATTCGGAGTTTGCAATGGTTTGGTAAGTCGCGATGACCCCCTAGCCATAACAGTGCTCTACCCCCGAGAGGATACATATGAGGCGCTACCTAAATAGCTTTCGAGGAGAACCAGCTATCTCCGGGTTCGATTAGCTTTTCACTCCTAATCACACCTCATCCCCTACCTTTGCAACGGGAGTGGGTTCGGGCCTCCAGTCAGTGTTACCTGACCTTCACCCTGGGCATGACTAGATCACCCGGTTTCGGGTCTACTGCCCGCGACTATGCGCCCTTATCAGACTCGGTTTCCCTTCGCCTCCCCTATACGGTTAAGCTTGCCACGAACAGTAAGTCGCTGACCCATTATACAAAAGGTACGCAGTCACTCTTACGAGCTCCTACTGCTTGTACGCACACGGTTTCAGGATCTATTTCACTCCCCTCTCCGGGGTT